>JAVZUI010000013.1:0-39679 GCA_038879095.1 Pyrobaculum sp.
TGGGCCCTTGTCTCAGTGCCCATCTCGGGGCTCGCGGCTCTCACCGCCCCTACCCGTCTTCGGCTTGGCGGGCCTTTAACCCGCCAACTACCTGATGGGCCGTGCCCCCATCCTCGGGCGGACGGCGGCGGATCGGCCACCGCCCCTTTCGGGGAAGGGGCCTTCCAGCGCCCTTCCCCTATGGGGGAGTGACCCCAGTTTCCCGGGGGTATCCCCCTCCCGAGGGTAGGTTGGGCACGTGTTACTGAGCCGTGCGCCGCTCCCGGGCGCCCCCGGGCGCGCGACTCGCATGGCTTAGCCCTACCCCGATAGCGGTCGGGTCCGGCAGGATCAACCGGTTTCGGACGGCCGCAAGGCCGCCCGGGGGGTGGGTTTGTCCGGGCTTCTCCTCGGCGGCGGCGTGGGGTTTTCTCCCCGGCGCCCCGGCCTGGGCGTGCCAGGGGGGGACGTCCGGGGAACATGAGGGTGATGTCGGCCGGGCTTTTGCCCGGCGCTCACTGATAAGAGTGCGTCCTTTCTAGAACGTACGTGTTTAAAAGTTTTTTCCTCCTCTTCCCCCCGCGAAATGTTTTATATCAAGGGTTTGTCCTCTTTGTGGAGCCTGGCGAGGTTAGGAGGCGTATTTTGGAGTTTTTAAAGTCGACTGGGGGGGCCTCTATTTATCAAATCGCCAAGAACTTGGGCCTTTCCTACGGCGCGGCTCAGTGGCACGTCTTTGTCTTGGAGCGGGAGGGGCTTGTGATGACTGTGGTCCACGGGAGGCGTAGGATTGCGGTTCCGAGGGATACTTTCGACGCGTATCTCAACTCTATCAAGGTTAAGGACTTTTTTAAGGAGCTTTGGCAGCTTCTTAGGGGGCTGGGGATCGACGGCGACACCCCCTTCGTGGCGGCGTTGATGGCTCTGCAGGAGGAGAGGAGGGAGGTGGCCTCCAGCCTCTTATCTATTGCGAAGAATTTGTACGAGGCGAGGAAGGGCGGCGGGGAGGGGGGGCAAAGTTTATAAAGTTTTACAAACTAGGTTCTACATGGAAGCTACTTCTACCTCGGATTTGGTTCGGGTTGCTAGAGAGGCGGCTTTGGACGAGTATAGGGAGTACTTGACGTACAGCCTCTTGGCTAGGGTGGAGCGCAACGCGTCGCGTAGGGCCGTGCTGTCTGCCTTGGCTGAGCAGGAGCTTCGCCACTTCCGCTTTTGGTCTCGTTTTGCGGCTGTGTCTCCGCCGCGGCGGCTTAGGGCCTACGCGTGGTTTATGGCTTTTCTCCGCCTTTTGATGGGGGTTACCTTTGTGGCTAAGCTTATGGAGAGGGGGGAGGAGGAGGCTATACGGCGCTACAGGTCTGTGGAGCCTCTCCTCTCGGGGGCCGACGTGGAGGAGCTTAGGCGTATTATCAGAGACGAGGAGGAGCACGAGCGGGCTCTCATCGCCCAGCTGGACGAGACGATTGTGAAGTACATGGGGGCCCTCGTCTTGGGCCTCGCCGACGCCATTATTGAGATCACGGGGGCCCACGCGGGGGCTCTCGGCACTACTAACAGCACGATTGTGGCTGGCGTCATCGGCCTCATCGTGGGCATCGGCGCGTCTATCTCTATGGCGTCGGCGTCTTTTCTGCAGACGAAGCACGAGGTGGGGAAGTCCCCAACGGTGGCGGCGCTCGTCACGGGGGTGGGGTACATGGTGGCGGTTGCCCTTATGTCTCTGCCGTACTTCCTCACCCACGACATATACCACGCCTTCGCCGCCTCTATCGCCGTGGGGGTGGTCCTCACCTTTGTCCTCACCTTCCAGGCGGCTGTGTACGCAGAGAAGGACTTCAAGTTTGAGTTTCTGCAGACTGTGGGCCTCCTCCTGGGGACCGCCCTGCTGACCTACCTGGCGGGGAGGTGGCTGGGGGCCCTCTTTGGGATAGAACAAATGTTTACATAGCTGGGACTTCTCCTACCCGTGTTTTCTGACCTTAGGGATTTTTTAGAGGCGTTGGAGGAGCGGGGGTGGCTTGTCAGAGTGGGGGAGGCCCTCTCCCCCGAGTTGGAGATTCCCGAGGTTTTGCGTAGGGTGATGTACGCAAGGGGCCCCGCCGTCTTGTTTGAGTCTGTGAGGGGGTTTCCCAACTGGCGCGTCGTGGGGAACCTCTTCGGCTCTTTGGACCGCATAAGGCTCGCCCTTGGGGATTTGGAGGAGGTGGGGCGCCGCCTTTTGGCGCCTCTCTCCGCGCCGCCGCCTGTGAGGCTTATGGACAAGTTTAGGGCGGCTGTGGAGCTTTTCGAGCTGGGCCGTTTTATGCCTAAGCTGGTGAGGGGGGGCCCTGTGAAGGAGGTGGTGGAGGAGCCCAACCTCCTCTCTATCCCAGCTTTTAAGAGCTGGCCGAAGGACGCCGGGCGTTATATAACATACGGCCTTTTTGTGACGAGGACTGTCGACGGTGTTACAAACATCGGCGTGTACCGCATACAGATTTTAAACGAGCGGGAGGCGGTGGTCCACGCCCAGATTCACAAGAGGGCTGCCGAGCTCTTCTCCCAGTCGGCTGGGTGCGTGGACGCCGCCATAGTCCTGGGGGGCGACCCGGCCCTCCTCCTAAGCGGCATGATGCCGACGCCGTATCCCCTGGACGAGTACCTCTTCGCGGGGGTTTTGAGGGGGGAGGGGGTGGAGGTGACGAAGGGCGCCGCCACCGACCTCTACATACCGGCGCGGGCGGAGGCAGTGGTGGAGGGCTGCGTCGACGTCAACGACCTCCGCCGGGAGGGGCCCTTCGGCGACCACTACGGCGTCTACGACCCGGGGGGCCTCTACCCAGTCTTTAAGGCTAAGGCGGTGCTTAGGAGAGAGGACCCCATCTACTACGGCACTGTGGTTGGGAGGCCTCCGCTGGAGGACGCATACATGGGGAAGGCGGTTGAGCGGATCTTCCTCCCCGTCCTCAAGTTTCTGCTTCCCGAGGTGGTCGACCTCAGCCTCCCCGAGTACGGCCTCTTCCAGGGGGTTGCCATCGTCTCTATCCGCAAGAGGTACCCGGGGCATGGGAAGAAGGTTATGTTCGCCCTGTGGGGGCTTGGCCACATGATGTCTTTGACTAAGGTGGTAGTCGTCGTGGACCACGACGTCAACGTCCACGACTTGAACGAGGTTGTCTTTGCCGTTGCCCAGAGGGTGGACCCCCAGCGGGACGTGGTGGTGGTCCCCGGCGCCCACGTGGACGTGTTAGACACGGGGTCGCCGATCCCCGGATACGGCTCAAAGCTTGGGATCGACGCCACTCGTAAGCTTCCGGAGGAGTACGGCGGGAGGCCCTGGCCTGAGGAGGTGGCCCCCGACCCGGCCGTGGCGGAGCGCGTAAAAGGCGTCGTGGAACACATCTTAAGGCGCCAGGCCTAGGGCTTTTAAGTCTGGGTTGTACAGCAAGAGGTGGTATGCCCCTTCCCCCTTCTTGGGGGGCCCCACCTCCCTCCCGGCGCCGCTCAGCGCCTTGTTTAGCCTAGCCCTCACCGCCTCTAATACGGCCGCGTCGGCGTGTATGAGCCTTACCATGCCGCCGCTTCTTCTCCCGCCCGCCGCCCTCCACACCCCTCCGTGTTTGACGACGAATACGTACTGGCCGTCTGCGGTGGTGTAGCAGTACATGTCGCCTATCTGCCTCAGCCCGACGCCTGGGGGCAGCCTGGGCTCTTTTCCTTTTGCAATAGTTTTTTCTACGGCGGCTGTGAGGAGGCCCCACATCCCCTCTCTGCCGATCCTCAAGCCCCTAGGCGTCGGCTCAGCCGCCACGTCTTCTATGCGTATCGAGGCGTCTAAGTAGACGGCCTCGTTTCCTCTCAACGCCTTGAACTCCACTCTGTGCTCCCCGCCGCCGCTTTTAACCACAATTACGCCTTCTTCTAGCTCTAAGTCGGCCGACTCCGGGCGGGGCTCAAAGGGGGCGAGGTGTTTGGCGTACAGCAGTATGTAGTACACGTCTCCCATCTTCTGCGGCTCTCCTACCTCCAGCCCGCAGGCCCGGCCCTCTCGTCTACACAAGGCGCGGTACGCCTCTGCCAGTTTTTTCCTCAACGTGTTTAACACGGCGGGGTCTGAGTGTGTTAACATCAGGGCGTATGTCTTTTCGTTGTACCTTCCGCCCACCGCCCTCCACGCCCCTCTGTGGGTGAACACGAAGTAGTAGGCGGCATCCTTTCTGTATATGTACACCCCGTGTTGGTGCACTAACTGCCACCCCTCCGGCGCGGCGCCGCTTGCCACGACTAGGCCCCAGTAGGACTCTTCGTCTAGCCTAACCTCGCCGCCGGCGACCTCGGCGTATATCCCCGCCTGTGAGAGGCGTTGGTAGAACTCTGCGGCTTCTCGCCCTGTCTCGAATTTTAAGACCGCCCCCATCTCTGCGTACCTCCCCCTCTGCCTGGGGCTGAACTCCACGACGCGCCTATCCACTTCGAACTTGTTGTTTCCCAGGTACCTCACGGAGGGGCCTAGCCCTATCCTCCTCAGCGCCTCTTTTAAAAAGCCGCCGTAGAACTCTAGCATTCTGCTGTCTCTGCGGAGGTAGGTGGGGAGGCCGGCGTCGGCTAGTAGTTGGTGTATTTCGGCTAGGTGTTCTCTGTACACCCCCTCGGCCGCGTTGGCGTTTATGTAGCCCCTGCCCCCCTGGGGGATCCAGAAGTCTAGGTAGGGCCGGTGGGGCCTCGTCTCAAACCACTTGTAGTACCACAGGCGGAACCGGGCGCCTTTCTCCTCTGCCTGCAAGACCTCGACTCTAACTGCGTCTGCCCAAGGCGCCTTGGCTGGCTTCTCCACCTGAGCGTGGATTACGATTGTGCGCGTAAGTTTTTCGGCCAGCGCCTCCAGCAGCGTCCTCCCCGTTTCGGGGTCTACCTCCTGTTGCTCTCCGCTGTCTACGTCGCGTAGGTAGAAACGCCCCGCGTCTGTCCAAAGTTTGTATAGCCTTGCCGGCGGGCAGGCGAAGAGGGCCTCTTTTTGCGTCGCAGAGAGGACGTATGCGCCGTCCATGTGTGTCTGTGGAAAGTTAAATAATTGTGTTGCTGTGCGTTGTGTGGCGTCTAGTTCTCAGAGGGGGGGAGTTGGTGAAAGTGGAGGAGCCGGCCCTTTTGGTCCCGCCGGGCCATGTGGCTGTGAAGGTGAGGGCTTTTCTCGTCGACGACTACTCTCTGTGGGTTTTTAAGAGGGGGGAGGGGGCCCCTTCTCGTTGGGCTTTTGGCGTGGTGGTGGCCAACGGGGAGGTGGGGAGGTACGTGGTGGCGTTTGCCGACAACGCCGCGGCTCAGTACGTGGCTTCTAAGAAGTACGTGTATGTGGACGGCGCCGACCCCTCTCTCCTTGCCCTCGTCCACACTGCTTATGTAGTGGAGGCGCTTGACAAAATCCCACGCTTCGCCGCCGTGGAGGTGCTGGGCGACGACCCGAGGAGGTACGTGGTGGAGAGGCTTGCCCCCGTGGGCAGGTCGCGGTGGAAAATAGCCTTACAAGGCGCCGTGGTGGAGGGGGGGCGGGCCGTTGCGGTGTCTAGGCTGGTGGAGGTGGCTGGAGACGCCTTGGTCCGCTACGTCGACGTGCCCACCCGGCGGGCTTTACGTAAGGCGGCAGAGCTGGGGGTCAGGCCCCGCATCCCTCTGTCTAGGGAGGTGGAGCTCGGCAAGTGGGGTGTGGTAGAGGTGTAGTTTTTATACTGGGGGTTTGTGGGGCATGTGTCGGAGAGGCAAAGCCCTGAGAAGATTGAGGAGTGGCGTAGGCTCCTCTCAGAGCTTAGGAAGGCGGGGGTGGAGCCGTATCCGCACTCCTTCACGCCTACTCACAGCGTCAAGGCGTTGAACGAGCTTAGGAGGCAGGCTCTGCTTGACCCGTGGCTCGGCGCCGTGGTCCGCACCGCGGGTAGGGTGACTGACGTGAGGAGGCACCCCAACGTGGTTTTTATAGACCTCTACGAAGACGGGGCTAGGTTTCAAGTCATGGCTGACCCCAAGCTGCCGCAGTTGGAGCACGTATGGCGGGGGGATTTCGTAGGCGTTGAGGGGCCTTTGGTGAAGACGCAGAGGGGGGACTACGCCGTTAGGGCCACTTCCCTCGTCCTCTTGGCCAAGGCCGTCCAGCCCCTCCCCGAGTGGGGGAAGGTGGATAGAGACTCGCCGTTTTACATGCGGTATAGGTCTGTGGCGATGGTGTTAGACCTCGGCCTTAGGTGGCGCGTGGCGGCGAGGGCCCGCCTCATACAGGCTTTTCGAGAGGCGATGTGGCGTAGGGGGTTTGTGGAAATCCCAACGCCGGTCCTCCAGCCCATCTACGGCGGGGCCGCGGCGAGGCCTTTCACCACCAAGGTGTGGGCCATAGACGAGGAGTGGTACCTACGCATCTCCCCAGAGCTGTACCTCAAGCGCTACATCATCGCGGGCTTCCCCCGCGTCTTTGAGATCGGGCCTCAGTTCCGCAACGAGGACATAGACGCCTTGCACAACCCGGAGTTTTGGTCGCTTGAGGCTTATCAGGCATATGCCGATTACAAAGACGTGATGAGGCTCACCGAGGAGGTGGTGTACGAGGCTGTATCCGCCGTGTTGGGCACGCCCGTGGTGAAGTACAGGGAGTGGAGTATTAACTTCTCTCCGCCGTGGCGCCGCATTACGCTTCACGACGCCCTGCGCGAGTTCGGAGGCGTGGACCCGGACAAACTCACCGACGACCAGATAAGGGAGAAGCTGAGGGAGCTACAAGTACCAATTAAGGTGTACAACCGCGGCGTGGCTTTGGTAAAGCTTTTTGAAAAGCTAGTTGAGAAGAAGTTAGTTGAGCCCACCTTCGTAACGGACTACCCCGAGGAGTCTACGCCTCTCTGCAAGCCTCATAGGGAGAAGCCCGGGCTTGTGGAGCGCTTCGAGGCGTTTGTGGGAGGCCTCGAGGTGGCGAATGCGTACACGGAGCTCAACGACCCGGTGAGGCAGTTTGAGTACTTCGCCAGAGAGGAGGAGCTGTTCCCCAAGGAGGAGGCGCACCCCTTGGACTGGGACTTCGTCGAGGAGCTGTCCTTCGGCATGCCGCCGACTGGCGGCGTTGGGATTGGAGTGGACAGGCTGGCGATGATTATTACAAACGCCGAGTCGATTAAAGACGTCATCCCCTACCCAATTGTCAAGAGGAGCTAGAAGGCTTGGCGATGCGCAGATAGGCGTATAAAAAGGCGGCGAGGAGAAAGGCGGCGTTTCCCGCAAGCACCGGGTTGCCCACATACGCCGCGTAGGCCAGCAACACGGCTAAGGCGGCTAAGAGGCCTAGCTCGTAAAGCCCAAGGGCCTTGCCCACCAACGCGGCCACCCCCTTTGGGGTCACGTACCACCTTATCCTCCTCTTAAGAAGGCCTAGGAATACGTAAAAGGTGAGGTAGGGGCTGAGGGATAGGAGGAGGGCCGCCGACTTCCCCAGACTACTAGCCACAGTGAAGAAGCCGAGGCCGTCTCTTTTCGCTATCCTGTATACGTAGTACACCTGCAACCAAGCGGCCACGCCCAGCGCTATTTGTAGGACTAGTATGTGCAACGGGAGCAGGAGGATTCCCATGTAGCCCATGGCGATGCCTGCCAGCAGTGTGGCAAATGTGGTGAGGACCATTAGGGGGTGCGTCACCACGTTGAAAAACATGCTTAACTTGTGAGACAGAGGGGCCGCGAGTCTAAACAGCTTCGCCCCGTACTCAGCGATGAGGTATGCCGAGTTGTAAGTCCAGCGGGCGTACTGCCTCTTAAACGTCTCGTAGCCGGCGGGCACTTCTACAAACACGGGAGGCCCCGGCAGATACCTCACCGCGCCTCCGTTTAGGTAGGCCTTCATCGAGATGTCGTAGTCGTCGGCGGTGCAGTTGCAGAAGCCCCCTATTTTTTTCAAAAAGGCTTTTCTCACGGCTATTCCCGAGCCCAGGGCGAAGATGGGGTGCCCCGTGGCGTGCCTCCCCAATATGGCGACGTGGTAGAGCACGTATTTGTATAAGAAGAGTTGCAACGAGGCTATTGGCGTCGTGACTGGGGCGTATCCGTCCCAGCCGAGGAACACTATCTCGCGTTCTCCCACCGCCCTGGCTCTTGTACACAAGTCCGGCGGCGGTATGCTGTCGACGTCTAAGAAGAGCAACACCTCGCCCCGCGCCTTTTCAGAAGCCCAATTCAACGCCGTGCCTTTGTACCCCTCCGGCCTAGGCCTGTTCAACACAGCCACCCTGGGGTATCCAAGCGCCTCTACCGCCTTTTTAATCTGCTCGTAGACGGGGGGCGGGTCGTCTGAGACTACCAACACCTCCGCCTCTCCGCAACCTATTGACATAAGCCTCTTCACGGCAGATAGCACAGTCTCCACCTTTTCGTTCTTCACCGGGATTATTATCGTGAGGGAGTCCTGCCTACTTGAGACGGGCGGGTCCCCCCTGACCTCTGCATGTCTGGCGTAGTAGATGTAGTGCGCAATTAGCACCAAGGCGAGGACTAGAAGGACGAGGTACGCCGTCATTACGGCGTTTTGAAGCCACAGAGGTATGGCGGGCGCGTTGGCGACCGTGACGGGGCCTTCCCTAGTCTTGTTTAAAATTTGCAACGTCTTGTTCAGCCCCTCTGTGATGTTCAAAAAAGTTATATTAACCACGTCGGCTGATTTTACGGTATTTTATATGTACAACTGCGATAAGTTTAAGACCTAGGCGTTGGACAATACATGCTAGTCTTCGAAACCCCCCGCGTCCTGCTGGTGGGGTCGTGGGGCTCCGAGGCGGCGGTTTCGGCTTTTACAGACGCCTTGTACCGCGGCGTCCCTTGGGACGAGGCGCTTAGGCAGAGCCCAGACGTGGTGGAGAGGCGCATCTCTGCGTTTTACAGACAGGGCCACTGGTCTGTCTTCGAGTTCATGGGGGCCCAGTTCCTCGTGGAGTGCTCAAGGGCGTGCCACACCCAGTTCATAAGGCACAGGATGGCCTCCTACTGGTCTGAGTCTCAGCGCTACGTGGACTACACCAGGCGGGAGATACGCTTCGTGGTGCCCAGGGGGTTCCCCGCCGACCTGCTGAGGCGCGCCTACGAGGACTACCAAAAGCTGAGAGGCTCCTACAGGCCTGAGTACGCGCGAATGGTTCTGCCAAACGCGACGGCTGTTATGTTCGCCGTGCAGATGAACGCGCGGGAGCTACTGCTAAACTTCGTCCCCCTGAGGTGCGCATACTCCGCCCAGGCCGAGATTAGACACGTCTGCTGGCAGACGTTCGCCCACGCCTGGAGGCTGTGGCCCAACCTCGCGAGGCTCGTGTGGGAAGACCTCCCCCACCTACATCGTGACTTCTGCACCAAGGTTCCAAAAGGAGAGGACTGCCGCCTCTACGCCATAAAAGACGCCGAAGAGAAACACGGGCCTTTGCCAGAAAAACCGTGGTTGGCGCTACATGCGAGTGCTCATTAGAGGCCTGGAGGCCGGGTCGGCGTACCTCGCCTACTTACTCAGAGAAAGCGGGGTGGAGGTGACTATACTTACGGCCAACCCCGCTGATCCGTTGCTCGACATACCGCCCTTTGAGCCCCTATTCACGTTGGAGTTTCTGCGAGAGGTCCTGGCGGTGAGAGTTGTGGAGTCTCAAGACGGGCCTTACGACGTCGTGGTGGACTCATGCGACATCTTCAACTTCGAAGAGGTGAGGAGGGCCCTCTCCTCTGGGAAGCCCACTTACGTTATAGGCGACGGGTGGCTCTCGGCCTCTATCTCTCTGTACCACTCGCTCCCTATACCAGACGTCGAGGTGGACGTACCGGGGGAGAGGACTACGGAGTTTCAGGAGGTGTCTGTTAAGTACAGGCAATACGCGGGGGGGCAGTACGCAATCTGCGGCAGTTTTAAAGACGCGTGGGGCGGCTGTTTGTACACCCCCATGCGGGCCTTGGAGCGCGTCTTCGCCGCCGTAGACGTATACTCGGCAATAACAGGCCTCGAGGCGCCGCGGAGAAAGCTGAGGCTACAATACGCAGTGGGGAGGGACGTGGCCTACGTCTCCGTGGGGTGCAGGCCTGAGGGCAAGGCGTCGAGAATAAACCTAGGCCACACACAACTTACGCTATACGGCGAGGGGGGAGAGCCCAAGTTCCTACTCGCCCAGACGAGCCCAGAACGCCTCCCCTGGGCGCTCGCCATGTACAACTTAGCTAGGTCTATAAACTCCGCTTTTCTATACGACTTCGGCCCACAGGGAAGAGAGGCGTTTAATCTTGCATACGTCGGCCACTTATTTAGAGAAAAGAGGGGGTGAAAAGGCACGTTTAACAGACTTTTGCAAATCGTATCTCCACACGGCCCAAGGGCGACCACAAGTCTGGGCTGCCGTTACAAGCAGGCGCGCGCCGCTCCAACAGCCGGAGGAAGAGCTGGACACAGCAGCGATGGCTACACAAAGGTTGGCGGCCTAGCCTCCCTGTGCCAAGATTGCGGCGAGAGTCAGCAACAACGGCCCTGCGGGGACTGCCCTCATCGCCACTCTACGAGTGTTAGCTTACTTTCCAGAGATTCGCCGAGTGTTCCCACTCTGTATCTATACGCCTCGACGGCTACGCCGCTTAAGTCTACGTAATACACATAGCGGTACTGCCTCGTGTATTTGCTTCTAGGCTCTCCAGTTAGCCAATCTTCAGATTCTTCTCGATACCTCCCCTCCACGACGTAGCACATCCCGCTGGGGCCCTTACACTCAACAAGTCTCTTCTCTACTTTGAAATTCTCCTCTGCGGCTCTGCGCCAGTAGTACGTCTTATCCGGCATGCTACGCATAGGGGCGCTTCCGTTGACGGCGAGCCTAACTTTAAACGTCCTGCCGGCCTCTACGTAGGGCCAAAACGGGGGCGCGGGCAACACGACGAAGCAGTTTGTAGAGACGGGGTACCACGTGTAATTGTGTATGTAAAACTCCTTCACGGTTTCGTTCCCCTCTACGTCTGTGCCTATGTCGTATAGAATTATCAAAGTGTCGTTTACCAGTCTAAACACCGTGACCAGGGGCAACGAGTCGTAGGTCTTGTTCCCCTGCACTACGTAGGAGTAGAGCTCTCTGGTGATTATATATTCGCCGTCGCCTACCTGCGTCACGTTGTATACCCACCTCTCCCAGAAGAAGCCGTCTGACAGCCTGTGTATAGGCGTCTCATAGACGTAGACGCCAGGCCTCGGCTTAAACCGCCTTACCGCCTCGCCTTCGATGTAGACCTCTTCTACAACCAGCCTGCTCCAATTTTCAGATGTGTAAAACCTCTTCCTAGTGGCGTTCTTTACAAAATCACCCCCACTCTTAGGAGGAGCCTTCGGCGGAGGCATCTCCTCCAAGGGAGTAGTCCAGCTCACCGCGTAGAACAACATAGCCGCCACCGCTACGCCTATCACCACATACAGCCACACGCCGATCCGCAGGGAACGCATAAATGTACACACATACGTCTTTTTTACGTTAGACAGTTAGAGAAAATTTTTCATTGAGTGTCCCCAGACCTCGTCAGGCCGAATCACGGCGCCGCGTGCGCGGCCCTCAACGGCCCGTCGCGGTGGAAATAATTGTAGGTGAGGTTAAAAAGTTTGTTACTTAAACTCGACGTACAGGAATGGGAGGTCTACTCTGCCGCAACTTGGAATTTCTACCTTAGCCTGCGTTGCGTAGAAGTACGCTCCGAACTGCTCTCCCTGCGAGGCGTCGAACGACACGCTACCGAGTACTACAAATGTTTGCGTGCCCCCAGTCCAAGCGACGTCTATCCCTATTAGTTCCAAAACCTTAGCTACTCTATCGGCGATGGTTTTGCCTGTTTGTTGCGCTTTTTTTACTATCCACTTGCCTAGGTCCATCCCAGCGCCGACTTCTGGGGCAGTTATCGAGCCAGGACACTCTTGGTAAAACCAGCCGGCGAGCTCGCCAGCTTCTACCGTATACGCAGGCACCGACTTGCCCGTCCCTGTGTAACTTCTATACAGGATAGAGGTAGAGCCCTCTACAACTGCCTCAGGCCCGTCTGTAACATCTGCCGCCTCCATGACGATGCTGTTCCCAGAGGTCAACACGCCGTTTGGATACACGCGGTACAGCCAGTCCTGGTCGACGACTAAGCAACCCTTTACGTCTGCCGCTAGGTAGTCTATGCGGTAGACTTCATACTTGCCCAACAGGTAGATGCCGATAGCCACGACGCCGCCAGTGGGCGGTATGGCGGCTGAGCGAATGCCGCTGTACTGACCTCCTAGAACGTAGGCAAACGGCTCTATTCTGAAATTTACAAAGTTGTTCACGTCCTCTTGGACGGCTATGCCGTAGCTAAATCGTTTCTCAAGGACGGGCAGTAGGCCGATGCCGAAGGTCCCATATACGCCGGCGGAGTTTTTGACGCGGAAAAGCGGCGCGAATATCCACGATGTTTGATACTCGTCTTCTTTCGTCATCACAGCTTCGGGACATGCAGTAAGGCCGCCGCGCGCCTTATCTCTTTTTACTTTTCCTCTTATCTTTCCTCTTACTTCAAAGTCCTCGCCGCGGTCTACTGCCTCAACAGCCGCCTTGGGGTCCACCGGCGCCGTGGCGATGGCTATATCTGTACCGTTGATGGCCACAAGAGTAATTCCCACGGCTTTTGCCCCCCCCCCCCCCAGCTCCTCAGCGCCTCTACCACATATTCAGGGGCGCGGCCTCTGCCTCTCTCTAGGCGTATGGGCTCTAGCCGCTCCGGCAGGGTGGCATTCGGCGGCGATACTGGCAATACAAACACAAGACCGTCGACGGGGCCGAGGTCGTCCTCGAGGTATATGTATACGCCGCCGGACTTGTTACCTCCAGCGGCACTTACCGCTCCTATCTGAGACTCTGCCTTCGTCGCGCCCACCGGCGGGACCCCGCCTATAGAAGCCGTTGTAACCGCCGTGTTGCCTACCCCGTGCCTCTCAAGCTGGGAGCCCAAGACGTACAACACCACAACGGCAGCCAGCGCTACCACTATTAGTTTTGACTTCATGACACAGATAAAACGACGACTTTTTTACTTCGTTTTTTGTCGATATTATTTGAGTTTTGGCAAAAGCGTCTTTTTGAGGTGTTCTATTAACTTCTTCTGCCTCTGTCTTAGCCTCCTCGCAGTTCTTCTCCGCGGCGTTTCTTTGCCGCATATGCCTGAGTACAGTGCGTCGTTTTTCACAGTGGGTTGGTTGCAGTCTATTAGTATCACCTCGAAGTAGCGGTAGACGCCGTCGTCGGCAACCCAGTAGCTGTTTAACACCTCAAGACCTGGAAACATCCTGGCGGCTCTCTCCTCGGCGACTTGTCTCCACGACTTCCAAGTAGTTATTCCGTAGACGCCCATTCTCTTGGGCCTCCTCCCGGAGTCAGGCCTTCTCCGGTTGAACGGGCCTCTGATCAGCCTGACCCTGGCCACCACTACGCCTTGTTTAGGCTTGTAGCCCAGCTTCCGCGCCTTTTCCAGCCTAAAGGGCCTCTCCACTCTCACAATAGAGGGGGCCTTCCTCCACTCTATCAAAATCTTTCGCATTAGCCGTTCGTGTACCTCCCTCCCAATCTTCCTATACCACATCGCCATGTACTTATAGGCAGACGGTGCCACGGCCCACGTATAGGCCACCTTTTTAAACTTTACAGCATCAGTCCGTCGCGAGGTCTTCACACCTCGTTGATTTGATACCCATCATCACTTGAGCCGCCCTACGAGGTGTTTTAAATTCTTTTACGTATAGAGGCGGCAACCGCCCTTGCCCTCTTCGACGTGCCCACCACCTTTACTGTGCGACATCCGTCTAACAACGCCACTACGGCTCTGACGCGCCTAACCACGGCCCTCGGCACGCCTAGGGCCAACACGTCGTCGTATATCCCCACCAGGCGCGGCGGCTGTAGCAGAGACACAAGCCCAACCAGTTGATATTTTTCTAAGAGTTGGAGATAACAGTCCACCGGATCCGCCGCCCTAATGATTAAGTACCGGTACATCCAGCCACAAGCTCCGTCAAGATGCCCAACGAGTTTTTGATAGGCTTAGCCCAGTCCTCGTCCCCGCTTATTTCCACAAGCAGCGCCGCGATGTCCAGCGGCGACTTTACGTCTCTGGCGCCTTCTACAGCCGTGGAGACTATCGCCCCCTCGGGCTCTAATACTCGGAGCCACTCGGCGAGGAGGGGCAGATTTCTCAACAGAGGCCTCAGCGGGAGCTCCACGTACTTGCCGTATTTATACGCGGCCCTTGCCTGGTCTCTCGTGATAGGCTCCAACGGGTTTACTCTAATCACCTGTACCTCTCTGTGTATAAGCTTGTTAAAGTAGTGGCGCCCCCTAGCCTCGGCCCAGCTGAAGTCCACCCCGCGTACAAAAGGCGCGACGAGCGCGGCCTCGGCCTCCTCTCTCAACACGACGGCCCTCACCCCAACTTCAAACAAGGCAGACTCCACCTCGGGGGTTAAGTTAACCACGTCGAACTCCACAAACCCCCTCTTAACAAAGGCCATTTTTAACCCGTATCTTAAGCCTAACCACGTCGTCGTGGGTAACCGCCTTGGCCACGCCCGTCGCCAGCGCCTGTTTGTCAAGTCTTAGGTAGTACAAGCCCTCGTCTTCGCCCTGCGTAGCCGGGACCTTGCCGTTAAACGCCCTACACAACCTGTCCAAGACCCCGTCGCACTTGTCTACATACGAAGTGACGAGGTATATGGGGTTGCCGTGGTGCCCCTCGTAGATCTCAACAACGAGGGGGAGGTCGCCGAAGAAGTCGCGCAGAGAGTTTACCACCTTGTCTAGGCTCTCCGTGGCGTGCACCACGACGCTTATCTCAACAAATCTACAAGTCACGGCTCGGGCGTATTATTAACTTTTAACTCTTGCACGTGTCTTACTTCTTTATTTTTTCTATTAGGTAGTCGATTATGTACTCGGCGGGGTTTATCCCCGTGGCTGTCTTGAATCCCTGCCACGACATCGTCGGGTTTACCTCTAGTATGTAGAAGCCGTCTTTAGTCTCGGCTATGTCCACGCCTCCGTAGTCCAGCCCGAGCACCTCGACGGCTTTTACTGCGAGCTCCGCCAGCTCGGGGGTGAGCCGCGCGGGTTGCGGAGCCGCGCCTTGGGCCACGTTGGTCTTCCACCCCTCGCCCTTCCGGTATTCGGCTCCTATGGCCCTCCCGCCGACCACTACCACTCGGTAGTCGCCGGGGCCCTTTTCTAAATACCTCTGGACGTAGATGGGCTTGTTTACGTTGACCAACATGGAGAAGATGTGGAAGGCCACGTCTGGGTCTTCTACTAGAAACACGCCGTATCCCATCGCGCCTCTTAACTGCTTAACCACCGCCTTCTTAAACTCGGCCACTGCCCTATACCCCACGAACATGTTTTCAGAAACGACGGTGGGGGGCACCGGAAGCCCCGCCTTGGCTAGCCTCATAAGCGCCGCCATTTTGTCCCCAGCCGCGGCCCACTGAAGTACGGGGTTCATCACGTAGACGCCGGACTCCTCCAAGGCCTTGACAGCCCATATGCGGTAGAGGAATTGTTCAAAATCTCGGAAAATGCCCAAGTGGCGCAAGACGGCGCCGGCGGCCTCCACCTCTGCAGGGGGCCCCCTGCCTACCGCTTGCCTAACCCTGACCCCCGAGGGGCCTATCCTGACCTCAAACATGTCTACGTACAGGCGGACGGGGACGTGCCCCCGTCTTTTAATCGCCTCTTCTAAGTCGGCCACGTCCCCCGGGTTGAACTCAACCTCGTAAGGCCTTACAATGCCTATCTGCATCGCCACAAGGTCCCTGCCAGATTTAAAACCCTATGGTATGTACACCCCCCACAAGTCTCTGCAAAGCCCCGGTAGGAGGAAGCGGGCGACGAGCTCAGGCTGCGTTATCTTTAACGCCTTGAGCGCGTTGGCCACCGCCGCGATGGGCTGGTCCGCCAACACCAGCGGCGGGTTGTAAAACATGCAACCGGCGGGGTGTTCGTACAAC
The DNA here is from genome assembly GCA_038879095.1 of Pyrobaculum sp. GTDB lineage: Archaea > Thermoproteota > Thermoprotei > Thermoproteales > Thermoproteaceae > Pyrobaculum. The sequence continues at coordinate 15,995 of JAVZUI010000013.1, forward strand.
GCAATGGGCTCCGGCCCCACCTCTTGGCAGCCGCCACCCCCGCATATGTAGACGCCGTAGGGCCTCTGGACGATGTAGCGGCCGTCCCCGAGGGGGGCTATGGGGCCTACGGGGCATATGCACGACCCCCTTATGCCTTCGTATAGGCGCAACAAGGCGGCCTCTACTTTTTCGTAGCCGTGCATCTTCCCATACGCCGCCAAGAAGGAGGCCACGGGCTTTTTCCTATGGCCAGACACCTCTACGCCGAGCTTTCTCTTAGCCTCGTAGGGGTCTGCCCCAAAGGCGATCGCCACGCCTATTAAGTCGTAGGGAGACGCCTCCAGGGAACCTCCTATCTCCACCGCCTTTTCTAAAACCGTCTTCTTGTCGGCCTCCGGGGCGCAGACACTAAACTTGTCTAAAATACAAGACATGGAGGGGGAGAGTATGAAATTTTTTAAATATTGGTTTTTGGCAGGCGCCTATCCTACTTTTGACAATTTGCCAAATTCTAGCTCTATGACGCGGCTTAGGACGACGGCGTATTCAAACGGCAAGTCTTTAAGCACGTCGCCTACAAAGCCCAGCACAATGGCGGCCTTCGCGTCGTCTTCTGTAAACCCCCTAGCCCTTAGGTAGGCTATCTTCTCTTCTGAAATCGTCGAGGCGGTGGCCTCGTGCGTGACGACGGCAGTCTCCTCAAAGACTTGGTCGTGGGGCACCGTCAACGTCGCCGACTCTTTGTCTAATACAAGCGAGTCGCACTGTACGTGCGACTTGGCGTACTTAGCCCCGCGCTGCACGTGGACAAGCCCTCTGTACACAGCGACGCCGCCCTCGGCGGAGATGCTCTTGTTAACAACTCTGCTACTCGTCCTCGGGGCCAGGTGCCAGACCTTGGCGCCGTTTTCCTTCCAATAGGGGCCCTTGGCCGCAGTTATGCCGACGATCTCTGTCGACGCCCCCTCGCCTTTTAGCACCGTAGACGGAAACGTGTAAGTCGTCTTGCTGCCGATAGACCCCTCTACCCAGTGGACCTTCGCCCTGGCCTCGGCCACAGCCCTCTTATTGTTAAAGTTAATCACGTTGCGCGACCAGTTCTGCACAGTAGTTATCTTCAAGGTGGCCCCCTCGTGTGCGTATCCCTCCACCATCCCGTTGTGGAAAGAGTATTTCAAAAGCCTAGGCGCGGAGCACCCCTCTATCCAATGGACGTAGGCCCCTCTGTCCGCCACGACGATGGAGTGCTCCATCTGAGACTCCATGGACTGGCCGATGAAGAAGAAGGTCTCCAGCGGCTGCTCAATCCTCACCCCAGGGGGGACGTATATAAACACGCCCCCCGACCACAACGCGCCGTGCAACGCCGCGAACTTATGCTCAGGAGGAAACACCCTCATGAAGTACCTCTGCACGAGGTCTGGGTACCTCCTCACCGCCTCCTCCATGGGAAGCATTATCACGCCCTTCTCCTGAAGCTTCTTCTTCAAGTTGAAGTATATAATCTCGCTGTCGAACTGCGCCCCCAGCCCCAGAAGAGCCTTCGCCTCAATCTCGGGAAGGCCCAGCTTCTCGTAATACTCCCTAATCTCCTTGGGGACTTGGTCCCAGCTAGAGACGGCGTCTGTCTGCGGCTTGGCGTAGTGCACAAGCGCCTCTAAGTCAATCTCCTGCACAGCCCTCACCCACTTAGGCATGGGCAGTTTTTCAAAAAGCTCGAGCATCCTAAGCCTAAGCCTCCTCATCCAATCCGGCTCGCCTTTGAGCCTACTCACCTCTTCCACCATGTCCTTCGTAATCCTCCCCTTCAGCTCCACTTGATAGGCAAACTTCTTCTCAACCCCCAAAGCCTCCTCCACCGACTCCACGTGGCTAATCGTAGCCCTCAGCGACTCCAGCTCTTGCATGGCCCCTACTCGACTGACAAATAAATGCCTTTTTTAGTCATGTTTTAAATCTCCAATCGGTGAGAAAGCCATGCACAGGCTAGAGGTAGTAAACCTCAGAGTCGCCGTGGGAGGCAAAGAGATCCTGAAGGGAGTCAACATATCGGTATCCACCGGCGAGGTCGTGGTTTTGATGGGCCCCAACGGCAGCGGCAAGTCCACGCTCTTTCAGGCGATCGCAGGAAACCCCAAGTACGAAATCCTTGAAGGCGACATCCTCCTCGACGGCGAATCCATCAAGGAGCTGGCGCCGGAGGAGAGGTTCGCCAAAGGCATTTACGTGGGCTTTCAAGCCCCCGTGGCCGTGCCAGAGGTGAGGTTCGCCTTCCTTCTCCAAGCCATGATGAACATAAGAGCGGGCAAAAAGTTAACAGACCCAAACCCACAAGTCTTGGCACAAGCCCAGAAAATCGCCGCAGAGCTTGGGCTAAACCCCGACGTGTTTAACAGAGGCGTCGGCGCCGGCTTCAGCGGCGGAGAGTTCAAGAGGGCCGAAGTCCTCCAGGCCCTCCTCCTAAGCCCCAAATTCGTCATCCTAGACGAGCCAGACAGCGGCTTGGACATAGACGGCATAGCGGCTGTGGGCAAGGCGGTGTCTAGACTAATCGGCTCGGGGAGCGGCGTCCTGCTTTCAACACATTATGCAAGAGTCCTCCGCTTCATTAAGCCAACTAGGGTATACGTAATGGCAGAGGGAAGAGTAGTGTTAGAAGGCGACGAGAACGTGATAAAGAAGATAGAAGAGGTGGGCTACCACAGCTACTTCAAGGAAATACAACAGGCACTTTAAATCCGCTGGCTCCTAAGTCGTCACATGTCGGCAACCCAGCCCTCTTCACCGCACAAATAACGCATAGGGGTAAAAAACCGTTTCGCCACGGCGCCCACGCCGACGGGGCGTCAGAGCGCGGCTACCATTTACGTCAAAGTTATATATACCTTTGTAGACTATTTACATGCCTAAGTGGCACTGGCCCATAGACCCCGACAAGGTGCCCAGGGTTGTAGTGGAGCCCCCGGGCCCAAAGGCGCTGGAGGTGGTTAGGCGAGACGAGGAGTTGATTATGCAGTCCTTCACGAGGTGGTACCCTCTGGTGATCGCCAGGGGGTACGGCCCCGTGGTTGAGGACGTGGATGGCAATCTCTACATTGACTTCAACGCCGGCATTGCTGTGGCGAACGTGGGACACGCCCATCCCAAGGTGGTGGAGGCCGTTAAGAGGCAGGCAGAGCTGTTCTTCCACTACTCTCTCACAGACTTTTACTATGAGGTGGCGGTGAGGCTCGCCGAGAGGCTCGTCTCCATAGCCCCAATCTCTGGGAGGAAGAAGGTGTTCTTCACAAACAGCGGCACCGAGTCTGTGGAGGGCGTGTTGAAAATTGCCAGGGGCTACTTCAAGGGGCAGAGGCCGTACGTAGTGGCTTTCCTAGGCGCCTTCCACGGCAGGACCTACGGCTCTATGTCGCTATCGGCTTCAAAGCCTGTACATAGGCGCTACTTCTCCCCCCTGGTCCCCGGCGTCGTCCACGTGCCCTACCCCCACCCAGTGCACTGCCCCTTCAAGGCGAGAGATCCTGAGGAGTGCGGCGAATACGCGCTTTCGTTTTTAGAGGAGTGGGTCTTCAGACGGCTCGTAAGCCCCGACGAGGTGGCCCTGGTGATAATAGAGCCGGTGCAGGGGGAGGGGGGCTACGTGGTGCCGCCTAAGAACTTCATACAGGGGCTTAGAAAAATCACCAGAGAACACGGCATATTGTTCGCCGTCGACGAGGTCCAGTCGGGGTTTGGCCGCACGGGCCGGTGGTTCGCCATTGAACACTTCGGCGTAGAGCCGGACCTCATAGCCACCGCCAAGGCCATAGCCGCGGGGCTGCCGCTGGGCGCCATCGTCGGAAGGGAGGAAGTGATGTCTCTGCCTAAGGGGGCCCACGCCAACACCTTCGGCGGGAACCCGGTGGCGGCCGCCGCGGCGTTGGCCTCTATGGAGGTAATCGAGGAGGAGGGCTTGTTAAAACACGCAGAGGCCCTGGGGGAGGAGTTGAAAAAAGTATTTGCGGAGGAGTTCGGCGACAGACACGACGTAAGGGGGCTCGGCCTAATGATCGGCGTCGAGCTACTTGAGGGGCGGAGGCCCGCCAAGTATTTAGAAGAGGTCCTTGTAAAGTCGTTTAAACGCGGCGTCGCGGTGATAGGCGCCGGCGTGTCTACTGTGAGAGTGGCCCCGCCGCTTGTAATACCGCGCGAGATGGCGCTTAGAGCCGCGTCGATAGTTATAGACGTCCTACGCGGCTATAGATAGGCCGCTTATAATCCTCTTTTTCACCTGCTCGTCGTAGTACCACTCCACCACTTCGTCTTCCGCCACCTCCATGGCGTATTCAAAAGCCTCCTCCCAGTCAAGAGACTCGAAGACGAGGTCCCACCCCTCGTCTAGTAGAGCCAAGTCCCTGTCTTTTCCAGTCACCAAGATCCTCCCCTCCTTCTTGTTAACCAGTACTCTATACACAGATGTATACGTATACGTATTTAAAAACCCCTCAAAATTTTTAACATATTACAAAATCAAAAAGAAAAAACTCGCATATGATCTTATCAACTTGTAAAATGTTTTATTATGAAAACATACTCTTGAGTTTATACAAGACTAAGTTATTCTATAGTCAGCACTATCCATAGTACCCGTTTTTACATTTGTAATGCGTCTCTTTTGATTTCACTTATTTTTATTTTTTACTGCCATCAACTCTCTTGGGTTCACCTTTACAAATTCTAGGCCGTATCTTTTCAAATACTCATATGCAGAAGAAGAGATGTCGCTTGCCGCTAAGACGCCCCTTGTCTCGTACCCCTTCTTTTTATATATCTCTACGTATCGAGCAAGCTGAAACACCGCCTCGTGCGTGGCGAGGTCGCGCTTAACTTCTATAACTACATAGCGGCCTTGCCTATCTCTCGCCAAGATGTCGATATGGCCGACGTCTGTGGGCACCTCTACGCCCAAGACCTCAAGCCCCTCCTCAATTACCTCAGGCGCGTTGACCAAGGCGTCGACCACGTCTCTTTCCGAGCCGACTAGCTCAAGCTCCGTGGCCCCCACGTCGAAAAACCCTACGAAGTCTAGAGACGAGAAGCGGGCTTTGACGGTCTCGAACGGCCTCTGCCTAACGCTCTTTACCACGAGTACCCCACCCTCTACAAAAGCCGCCGTAGAGCTGCCGGGCGGGTTCCAAATCTTGGGCTGGGCCTTCTCGGCATCGTGGATCAGCAACGTGCCGTCTCTCTTGACTATCAGCAGCCGCCTGCCGGGCTTGAGGGCGGCTGAGGCTCTGCCGTTGTAAGACACCTCGCAGACGCCGACCACGACGACAAGCCCCCTCTTCTTGCCGCTGTTTATCAACCTGGCGGCCTCCTCGGGCGAGGGATTCGCCACGTACACGCATAGCTACGGGCCTAGTTATATAAGCCAAAAGTTAATATAGGGGTAAGGTTGTCGGCCTATGGCTAAGGTGGAGGTGAAAGAAGTCCAGGAGGTGAGAGGGAGGAGCGTGGTTAAGAAGGTGCCGAACCGAGGCGCCATCATTGGCGACCTAAAGCCTAATACTATCCTGATATTCCACGGCAAGGAGGGCCACGAGATGGTCGTCGAGGTCTTCACGCCAGATCCAAACGGCGACAAGGTCCTGCCTCCCGCCACGGTGGCCGCGACAAAATTCACGGGGTCGGCGGAGAAGGTAGACAACGCATATGCCACAATACTCTTCTGGGCATTGAAAGAGGGAAAGAGTATTGGGACGCCGACTAGGGAGCTGTACACCAAGGTGGACACGAGCCAGAGCCCCCCTGAGGTGGAGGTGGAGGTCCAGGCCCCCCTAGGGTCCTAAAAGTTGTATTGTTTCTATCGGCGGCTGTAGGGGCTGGTCTATGGGCGCTCCTTTCAGGAGGCGCGCTATTTCCTCCTCGTAGGTGGGCTTGTCCTCTGTGGCGTAGAAGACGCCTATCGGAATCTTGCCGTAGGGGTCCGTCGTCGGCCACTCCAGCGCTTTTTTATAAGCCTCGTGGTAGTTAGTGGGGTCGTGCCCCGCCTCCTCTAGCTTATAGACCCGGGCTCTGAACCACTCGTAGGTATTTATACGGTTGAACGTCACGCAGGGGCTGAGCACGTCTACGAGGGCAAATCCTCTGTGTGTCAGCGCTTTTTTGATCACGTTGGCGAGGTGGGCGACGTCTCCGCTGAACCCCCTCGCCACGAAGGTGGCGCCGGCCGCCAGGGCGAGGGCTAGCGGGTTGACGGGCTCGTCTATTGAGCCGTAGGGGGTTGTCTTGGTCTTGGCCCCCCTGAGGGTGGTGGGCGACATCTGGCCCGTCGTTAGGCCGTAGACTTGGTTGTTGGAGACTATGTAAGCGATGCCGACGTTTCTCCTCGCCGCGTGGATCATGTGGTTTAGCCCAATGCCGTAGCCGTCGCCGTCTCCCCCCACTACGACTACCTTCAGCCTTGGGTTGGCGATCTTGACCCCCGAGGCTATGGCCACGGCTCTTCCGTGTATGCCGTGGATTCCGTACGTCTTTAAGAAGTGTGGCAGCTGGGAGCTACAACCGATGCCGGACACCACCACTACTTCGTGCGGCGGGATGGACAGGTCCGCCAAGGCCCGCTTCAGCGCCTCTAATATGCCGTAGTCGCCGCATCCGGGGCACCAAATGGGCGGCCGGCTTACTGAGTAGTCCTGGGGCTTTAGCTGAATTTTCATAGCCACTCCCTAAGCTCGTCCACGCTGAAGGGCTCGCCCCACCACTTTAACACTCTTCTCGTCACCTTCACCCCCCTGGAGGATAGGTATTCTGCAAACTGCCCTCTGTAGTTTACTTCTACAACTACGACCTCCTTGGCCGCGTTTAGCCTCTGCGCCCAGCCGTCGACTTTTAGGGGGTATATGTCTCTGAACAGCGCCAAGCCCACCTCAGCCTCTTTTGCGTAGTCTAGTAGAGGCATGGAGGTGGAGCCCCAGGCCACCGCCACGACGTCTGCGCCGTCTGTGAGGTAGGGCGGCTCCATCTCCTCCGCCACCTTGTCCAGCTTCTTCATCCTCTTTAGGTGCATGGCCTTCCTCAACTCTGGCTTGTGCACGTCTGTGATAACGTCGCCGCGTTCGTCGTGTTCGTCGCTGGTGGCGACGTGCATGCCGCCCGGGACGCCGGGGATCGTCCTTGGCGACACGCCGCTGTCCGTCAGCTTGTACCGCCTGTACTCCTCCCAGACGAGGGGTCCTTGTAGGAGCTCGCCCCGTTCTATCTTAAACCTCGTGGGGTCGAACTCCACGGTGCTCAGAGACTCGGTGAAGTACAAGTCCACCAACACGATCACAGGTATTTGGTACTTCTCGGCCACGTTGAAGGCCTTGGCAGTTGCGTAGAGCCCCTCCTCAATCCACCTGGGGGCGACGACTGCGTGTGGGTACTCCCCGTGGGCGGGAGAGAGGGCCATGAGTAGGTCAGACTGCTCCGTCTCCGTGGGGAGGCCTGTGGAGGGCCCGCCTCTCTGGGCGAGGAACACCACCACAGGCGTTTCGATCATCGCGGCGAGGCCAAAGGCCTCGTGCATGAGGTCGAAGCCCCCGCCTGAGGTGCCCGTGGCGGCTCTGACGCCGGCGTACGAGGCGCCTATGGCCATGTTTATAGCCGCAATTTCGTCCTCTGGCTGCACCACCGCGACGCCGAACTTGGGGCCCCACTCGGCGAGCCAGTGGAGGATGGGGCTGGCGGGGGTCATGGGGTAGGCCGCGTAGAACTTCATGCCGGACATCACCGCGCCTAGGGCCAGCGCCTCCGCCCCAGACATCAACACCCTAGGCCCTCCCACGCGCCCGACGTCAAAGGCGCGGGGCAACTTCTCATAGGCGTAGTCGTACGCCGCTTTTAACACCTCGACGTTGGCCTCCGCTATTTTCTCCCCCCTCTCTCCAAACTCTTTTCTAACAACCTCCTCCAGCGCCCCGAGGTCCATGCCCACCAAGGCGGCTAAGGCCCCGAGGGCGGCCGTATTACGCATGATCTTATCCCCGTGCTTAGCCGCTATTTCAGTAAAGGGGACCTCGGCCTCGGAAATTACGTACCTGGCGCCGCCTCTATGCGCGGCCAGCGCCTTTTCGTTCAACGCGACCAACACGTCGAAGCTCCTCCACGGGCCGTGGCTGTATATCTTTTCGTCAGAAGCCGCCACTTGGTAGAACATAGTTGGGTTGCCCTTTATTATCGAGCCGTACTGCCTATACGCAAAGACGTGGTACCCCAGCGAGGCGAAGGCCCTCGCCAAGAATCTCCCAGTGGTCTCAACCCCCTCTCCCTGGGCCCCACTTATTCTTACTACCAACTTCACAAGAAGAAATCGTTCTTACAATAAAAATGTTATGATATATCATTATAGGCAAAGCATTCGACATGCTGGAAAAAATACAGCCACATGCCCAACAAAGAACCCAAAAATACAGAAACACACACTACGGTCCTGAGAAGATACAAGTGGGCCCGCCGGGATTTGAACCCGGGACCACCCGCGCGTGAGGCGTATGCAGAGCCCACTCGCTCTTGGGCATCATACCGCTAGACTACGGGCCCGTGGTTTATTAATTCTCCGTCTATTTAAACTTTGCCGCGTTATGTCTACTTTTAGTAGGTCAGGTATTTATTCGGGCTTGTTGTCGTACCTGTGAAGTATTTTGTAATCCTTATCTTCAGCATGGCGGTCTTAGCCGTATCGGCGTATTTGTTCCTAGATAGTACATACGGCATCTGCGTCGCGGAGAAGTACTACTATGACTGTTCTATGTACAGGGGCTTTACCGAGGTTGGGAAGATTACGCTTTTTCAAAACGGCACTGTTTATTTGAAGTGGGGCAACTTGTCCGTAAAAGGCCCCCTAAGGTGTGTAGGTAATTGCACGCCTGGAAGCATCCCCATAGCGGCCAGGGGTATGTATATAGTAGAGGGCGGGAGAACGCAGGCGGTCGTCTTCTACCAGCTTAACGCTTACATTGGCTACGTCTTAGCTGTGCCCTTGGTTTTTTATGCCTATGCGTTGTTTCTTGTCGCAGGCGGAAAACTCGATAGACTGTATAGAGGTTTAAAAGGCGCCGTTTTAGCAGGAGTCCTCACCTCAGCGTTGGCGGCCCCCGTGGCGTTTTTAAACGCGCCTCTTGCAACGCTCTTATTAATATGCGGGCTTTTGACGACATCTATAGGCGCCTACGCCCTTTTTAAAATAAGACAATGGACAAAGTCGATATTGACGTAGTTATTCGAATACTCTCGTTACTAGTGGAAAGGCCTATGAAAAAGACAGAACTCTGGAGGCTGAGTAGGCTGAACTACCCTAGGTTTCAAGAGTATTTACAACTCCTCGTGGAGAGGGGGCTAGTCGCCGAGCGCGACGGGCTTTATATGTTAACTGAACGCGGCGTGAAAGAGACTTTGGCGATACTAGACTGGCTAAAAAGAGTATTTTACTAACCCCCTTCTGCTCTCGGCGCCCTCGGAGGGCCCGGGGCCGCCCCGCCTCTCACCCTGGCTGGCCTTCGCTGGCCAGCGGGTTGGGAGCAGGCGGCTGGCAAATAACGGCTAAGATTTTCTACATATCGGCGCCTCACGCTTCTAGACAAACAGCGCAGATGGCGACATGACGGTTCTAACCCACGCTTAAAACGCCTTGGCGTGTACAAACGTTCTATTATTACAGAATATACTTTAAGTAGATTAAATTTTTAATATGTGAGAGAGACTTGCCTATGCAAATAATACTACCGCTACTAATACTCATATTAGCCACACACCTAGCGCCGCCTCAGATGACAACGGCGACTTGTAGCTTTAACGATGTGGCTTTTGTAGCACCTGGAAAGTACACGGTGAAGACGTACTACATGTCATATGCCTTAGATGCGTGGATAGACAACGTAGTTACTAACGTGCCAGAGGTCTACTACACTTACTACTGGGACTCTCAAACGAAGACTCTAAACGTAATATTCTACGATGCAGGTCCCGAAAGCGGGTACGTCACCTATACCGTGTTTTTCAAAAGCGAAGGCGCGTGCCCCACAGAGCCTCCAAAATCTCTCGAGAGACTTCTAGTGGCATATACGGCGAAAAAAGTCGATTCCATAAACCCAGTGAGCACAAAGCCCCCGTCTGTGACGTCCTCAGAACGGATACTGCCGGCTTACAAGGCAAGACAGAAATAAAACACCCGCCTTTTTTACGTGGGCCCAGGCCCGAGGGAGGTGTGGACTTCCCGTAGGAAGACGCCGGACGGCTTTTACGTAGTTGCGCTTGGCTTGTATGCAAAAGAGGCGCTGGGCGTCGACGCCGAGAGAGTCGGCAAGTTTTACATCTATAAGACGAAGTCCTGGGACGAGGTTCGGCGTATTGTCAACAAGGCGAGGGCCCTGGGGCTTGAGGTGAGGGACTAGAGGACGGATACGCCGAGGGCCTCCGCCCTTTTCTTCATCTTCTCGTCGAAAGTCACCACTGGCAGGCCGAGCCTCCTCGCCGTGTACAACACCACGGCGTCGTTGTAGTGGACGAGCCCCGCCGACGCCGCCCTCCTCAGCGTCGCCACGTCTTCGCAGTGCACCACCACTTTTTCGTAGTGCAGCAAGGCCCGCAGGACCTCTGCCCCCTTATCTGGGGCCGTCTTTTTGAAAAACCACGCCAACTCGTGCACGACCACGGTCGGCAGGTGCCACTTCTCAAGCGCGTCTAGTTTTTCCACAGACTCTGCGTGGTGGGGCGAGTCCTCTACGACGTAGTACACCAGCGCGTTTGTGTCCACGACGGCCTCACTCATCTACGCCTTCTTCAATTATCTTGTCGATGAGCTCCGGCGTGAGGTTTAGGCCGAGCTTAATCCTAGGCAACCCCGCCGCCGCCTTCCTCACCACAATTTTGTCCCCCTCCACATCTACGACGAGGAGGTCGCCCTCCCTAATGCCGAGTCGCCTCCTCACCTCTGCAGGTATCGTGATCTGGTAGTTCCTAGTCACCTTAACCACCGCCACATACTACGCCGCCCAACAACTATTTAAATCTTTCTACTATAAACTAAGAAAATGTTTCTGAAACATTTTATTAGATTTTTATCATTTATAGTTTTTGTGAGTTTCTATATAAACATAAGTTTTTATATCTATTTTAATGTTTTGTCTTCGCTTTGTGTAGTTAAATAGTTTGTTTGTATCACTTATGAAGGACACTTTTTAGCTTACCGAAACTCTTCGTGTGGTTGTGTTTTCAGTGCGCGGGTTTAAATATCGTCGTGTTAGCTGGTGCCAGCTAACACGCACGTGTTTTCTCGCAGTCTGGACGCAATTAACAGTGTTAATAGGGTTGGCGTGTAGAGGAAAGGTTATAAGTACAATACAATTGTGGGTTATGCTTGCGCAGGTACAATTTGACTGGGGCAAGTTTATGCAAGATGTTCTGAACTACAGCTTGCAGGCGCTGGTGGCGCTGATTATTATACTGATTGCGTGGGCTGTGGGGTCTATTGTGGGGCGGGCGGTTAACCGTCTTGTGGAGAGGACTGGCCTAGAGAAGGCTTTTGACAGGACTGACGTGGGTAAGGCTTTTAGGTCTGCGGGTATAGACCTCTCTAATCTAATCGGCATGTTGGTCACGGCATTTATTGTGGCTATCGGCGTCGTGATTGCCATCGGCTATTTGAAAATCGGCGGGGAGGCGGGCGCGCTTATTGCAGACGTGGCGAGGTATCTTCCTAGGCTGGTGGGCGGCATCATCCTGCTGACTGTGGGCATCATCCTCGTGGCGTTGTTGACTGACTACATTGGGAAGCTTCTCACCGGGCTTTTCCCTCAGCAGTTTGTGGAGATTGGCGAGATGTTGAGAAACCTCCTTTTGGTGGGCCTTGTGGCTCTTATCGTCTCAATCGCTCTTGACTTGATGTTGTTCACCGGGCCGCTGGTCTACCCGCTGATCCTCGGCACGGTCATCATCGGCGCCGGCATTTTCATAGGCCACACAGTCGTGAGGAACATTGTGGAGGACCACCCGGAGTTTGCCGGGGTCGCCCCATACGCCAAGTTTTTGGTGTATCTGATATTCTTAATGGTGGGCCTTGGCGCCATCTTCGCCGAGTATCCGCAGACGGCGCAGGTGGTTCAAAACGTCGCGTGGGGCGTGGCGATAGCCGCCGGGCTGTTGCTGGCGCCGGTGATCTACACGCTGGCGAAGAGAATGGCGAAGGAGACCTCGTAAGCCTCTTTTTTTATTCCGCAACTTTTATATATTTTTACATATTTCCCCTCATGCACATTGAGGTGAGGGACCCCTCTTTAGTGGAGAGGCTGAGGCGCCTCCTCCCGAGGCCCGACGCCCCCTTCGACGAGGTGATTGTAAAGTTGTTAGAACAGCCTTGTAAGCTTAGGATTAGGGAGATTGTGGAGGAGGTGTTCGGCGCCCTTAACCTCGAGGAGAGGGTGGCGCGTGCGGTGGAACAAGCCTTGGCGAAGTCTATGGCAGATGTGGATAGGAGGGTGGCGCACAGCGTGGAAAAGGCGGTGAGAGACGCCTTGCGCCATTTGCCCATAGGCGAATTTGTAGGCGGGGGGTGGGAGGCGGTTATTAGAGAGGCCAAGAGGCGGCCGGACGGGTGCTTAAGCTTCGCCGAAATTAGAAGGTTCTACGGCAAGAACCTCAACAGCGTCATGTTGAGGAAGAGGGGGTTTGTCCAGCGGGAGAGGGGGCTTTGGTGTCTGCCGAAAGAAGAGTAGCTACTTCTTTAGCACCAGCTCTACCACGGCCGGCAGCTCTCTTATCGTCTTGATCTCGGCGTCGGCGGCTGTGCGAGAGAGGTCTATGCCGAACCTCTCGGCGTATGTCTTCGACGAGGTCTCCCAGTCGCCGTAGAACACCGCCTTGAGGCCGTACTTCTTTGGGAAGTACACGTCGAAGACTGGGTTGTCGCCTACCATTACGTCGGCCCCCCTGAAGTATTCGGGACAGGATTTTGGGCACTTATACAAATCCGAAGTCCTCACGCCGTCTACCACCGCGTCTAGGCCCAGCTGCCTTATGACCGGCAGTTGGTACGAGGCGTGGCCGTTTGTGGCGATCTCCACTCTGTGGCCCATCTCCCTTAGCCTAGCCAAGGTCTCTAAGGCGCCGTCGACGGGCCTAAAAGTGTGGATGTGCCTCCTCAGCGCGGCTAAGATGTCGGGCGCGCGCGGCGCCCCGAGCTCCCCGGCCGCTAGTTCGAACAAGTGCTGCCAGTCAAAGGCCCGCCAGTCCAACGCCTTGGCCATCTCTAAGTTAAGCCGCCTCACTTTCCTCCACACCTCCTCGGCCGCCACGCCGGCCGCCTTGGCGATTTGTGCACACGCCTCTCTAAAGACGGGGTCCCACGCCGAGAGCGGCAGAAGCGTCCCGTCTAGGTCCACTAGGATAGTTGCCATACCGCCTCGCCCAAGAGGGCGACCAACGTGGCTGAGAAGGCTATTAGAGTGCCTGTCCTATATGCGGCCCAGCGGCCTTTGAGGGCGAGGGCTGAGAGGAGGAGGAGCAGGGCGCTGGTGGTTGCGGCGCCTGTCGCTAAGGCGTAATAGCCGCTGGACGTTGAGTAGTATACTAACAACACGCCGAGAAGCGCCGACGACATGGTGACGTACGACCCCGCCGCCGCCGTCTTGGCCGGCCCTATGAGGACCGCCAGGGTTTTGGCCCCCGCCCTCAAGTCGCCTTCGTAGTCCATGGCAGTTTTCACAAGCTCCCTCCCGAGGTTAGCCACTAAAGACGATGCAAATAGTAGAGCCAATACTTGTGAGTATTTGCCAACGGCCGACATGCCGTATATGTAAGTCATAGAGGTGAGAAAAGCCACTATGAAGTTGCCGGCGAGGGGGACTCTCTTTACTTTGACGTTGTAAGCCGCGCCGAGGGTCAGCGCGGTTAGGTATATCAGAAATGGGGCGGGGCCGAGCAAGAGGGCGAGGACGGCGCCGAGGACGGCTGATCCCAACGCCACAGCCCTCGCCGTCGACAAGCTTACGGCGCCGGTCACGAGGGGAGCGTCGGGTCTGTTGACCCTGTCCTCCTCTAGGTTTGCTATGTCGTTGTGGGCGAATAGCGCCGCCTCTGCTAGGAAGGTGGAGGCGGCCAGCAGGAGGGCGGTCTCCAGCTCTCTGCCCCCGGCCACTATGTACGAGGCTGTGGAGGCGAGCGAGGCCAACACGCCGTGTTCGCCTCGTATCAAACGCCAAAGCGACACAGCGGTTGAAACACTGGTGTTTATAAAGTGAGAAAATTTATAAGCAACCCCTTTGCCGCTGACGTGGCTAGGCTTAACTACAGCGTGGCAGACGAGGAGGTGGTGCAACTAGTTTTTAGAAGGTACGGCGTGAGGATCACGCCTGAACAAATTGCAAGGGCGTACGCGCCGGAGCAGAGGATGTCTTGGAAGAAGAGTGTGGAGGTGGCTAGGTTTATCAAAGGAATGACGTTAAAACAAGCAAAGGCGTGGCTTGAGGACGTGGTAAAGCTAAAACGCCCAATTCCAATCAGGACGTTTAAGAAGAAGCAGGCCCACCACGCGACCCCCTGGGAGGGCTGGCCCGTGGCGAAGTGGCCTGTGAAAGTTGCCAAGAGGTACTTAGACCTATTAGAAAACTTAGAGAACAACGCCCGCTTCCGCGGCCTCGACGTAGACAGAGTCGTAATTGTCCACGCCGCGGCGCATAAAGGCATTAGAATACCCAACATAATGCCCAGGGCCTTTGGAAGAGCTACGAGGTTTGACGAACAGACTGTAAACCTTGAAATCGTGGCCGCAGAGTTGCCCAAGGAGGTAATGCCAAAGCGGTACAAGTTAAATCTAGTAAAAAGGTAGACGTAGAGAGGTCGACGTAGTAGGCAGAGCTCTTTTTACAAGAGAAAGGGCTGGGATCAGCAAGGGGTGAACCGGTCACTAGTCGCCTTAAAGGAATCTACATCACCAGCCACAGGTTTATACGCAGTTATATGTCTTTCTACATAAGTGAGAAACGTCTGGGCCGCCAACTGGGCGGCGTCCGCGTCTAGACTGCGTTTGGGGCGCCTGCTGTGGCGGCGCTTCTCGTCGCCGAGAAAACTTATAAAATGTTCATTGTGTGGAGGCGATGTCTACTGCTCAGAGGAGGTTGCCTGTCTATAAGAAGATTTTGGAGGAGAATAAGAAGAAGTGGATAATTAAGGAGTTTCTTGAGTATAGGCTGAGTAAATACGGCTACATAGACTCCGAGATTTTGAAGACGCCGCTTGGCACGCGTATTGTCATATACGCAGAGAGGCCCTCTAGGATTATCGGCAGGAAGGGGGCTATTGTAAAGGAGATTAGCCAGATTTTGACCACTAAGCTGGGGGTCGAGGATCCGCAAATCGACGTAATAGACGTGTCTAAGATAGAGGCGCCTGAGATGTTTCCCAAGGTGGTGGCGTACCGCATCGCCAACGCCATGGCTAGGGGGGTTAAGTTTAGACGGGTTATGTTCGTCGCAGTTCGGCAGTTGATGGAGGCCGGCGCCAAGGGGTTTGAGGTCGTCGTCAGCGGCAAGCTCTCCACTGAGAGGGCGAGGTTTGAAAAAACTACGTCTGGCAAGCTTTACAAGATTGGCTACGACGCGAGGAATAGGGTGAGGAGGGCTGTGGTCCACGTACTGCTAAAGCCCGGCATATACGGCATCGAGGTCAGGATTGCCCCGGCCACGCTTCAATACTCTGACGAGTATAAGATAAAGCCGCCGGTCAAGCCTGAGGCAACCACCGCGGGTGCTTAGAGACAAATTTTAAAAACGGCACATTTGGTTGGGCCATGTCCTCAGAGAGGAAGCTCAAACCGAAAGTCTTGCGAGAGATGTCGCCGGAGGAGAGGCGCAACCTGCTCAACCAATTAAGGGCAGAGTTGGTAAAGCTGGAGACGCAGAGGGCTAGGGGGTTCGTCGAGAAGCCTGGAAGGCTGAAAGAGGTGAGAAGAGCCATCGCCAGAATACTCACCGTCGAGAGGGAGGCCAAGTCTAGAGGTGGTTAGGTGCAGGTGCGTAGACCTCCTGGGGAGGGAGGTCGCCACTTATAAATGCCCCTACCACGTCAGGGGGGTTGTGGTGGGCGAGACCTACGGAACTTTTATCGTGTCGACAGGCGGGCGGCTTGTCACCGTACCTAAGGCACTGTGCCACTTCTACGTATTCGACGGGGGGGTCCTCGTCAACGGCCTCTACCTCGTGGGGTATAGAGATAGGCGTCTGTTTAACTGCGGCGCGTTTTAACACGTAGTATTTCTAGCAACGTCTCAAAGTCGCCGGGGACAGACACGACGACGGCCTCTGTAAAACCGTCCAGTTCGTCTAACAGCTTTAAGGCCTCGCTAGGCCTCACCGCCGTTTGCCTCAGCCTTTTTAACAACTCGGCGTTTTTCTCCGTCTCTACGATGAGGTATGGGTAGACGTTGCGGGGCATGTCTTTTAGCTGCGACACGTCGCTGAAGTGTAGGGCTAAGTAGAAGTCCGCCCCTACCTCCAGCCTTTTCCGCCAGTCTCTTCTCAGGCTGAGCAGGGCCCCCGCTCTAAAGCCCATCTGCTTAGCCGCAGAGACGGCCTCCTCCGTCGTCACCTCGCGCACCGGCGACCCCTCTAGGGGCGGGTCGCCTTGTAGCACCACCACGTGGCTTATGTCTAACAGCCTCGCCGCGCCTAGCAACGATTTAAACCCTGTCCTATTTACGTCTAGTAGCCTCAGATGTACAATGGGCTCCAACCCCTGTTGTTTAGCCAAGGCCCCGACGGCAATTGCGTGTGCGGTCGGCCTCCCCCCCGGCGCCTCAGGAATGTCTACCCAAGAGACGTAGTGCCTTAGCGCCGCCAGCTTCTTTAGTAACTTGTCCTTGTCTAGAAGAGGCGCTATCTCGGCTATGTATTCCATTAGGGTAACGCCAAGGGTAGGAACAACCTGCCGCGGCCTTCGTAGAACTTAGAAAGCGTCTCGTAGAATATGAGACGGAGCGATTGTACAAGCGAGAAGAGGCCCTCCGCCGCCGCTATTAAGGAGTGGCCGAAGATTGCAAACAACAGGCCTCCGGGCAGGCCTATGGAGGCGGCTACTCCGTTCACTAACTTGGTCAATACTCCGTGGATCATTATCAGAATTACGAGACGGGAGAAGCTGGGTATGTTGGCAAGCGCCCCCAGCGAGCCTTCGACGAATCCTAAGACGAACTCCTCCGTCACCGGCGGCGCCTCTTCGTAATGCCTGTACCTCGCTCTCAGCGCCAGCATCCCCGCCACGCTCCACGCCACTGCGCCTAGGAACACGTACATCCAGGGTAGTTTGTACAAGGGCTCTAGGTAGTGCATGCCTAGGCTACCGCCTACCAGCGAAAAGAACAGCATCCCCAGAGAGAAGAATATGAGCAGGGTGGGCGTCACCAGTCCCACTGCCACGTCGGGCTCGCCCTTAATTACCGTGTTGATAAACTTTGAGATAAACGCCAGGAGGACGAGTAAGAAGCCTAGGAGGAAGGCGGCCGCCAACGCGTGTTTAACGCCCACGACGTCAACCCCGACTCCCTCCCCTCCGAAGAGGTGAAGCACGGGCTCCATCGGCATTTTAATGCCGAGCTCTTTTAAGCCGAATCCAAAGGCCTCGTGGTATACAAAGGCGCCGAAAAACATGGCGGTGAGCCCCGTCAACGCCCATATCACGCCCCACTCCTTGTGACGCCCTCCGTATAGTTTCGTCAAGAGCAACACGCCCAGTATGAATAAAAGAAAGCCGTGTCCCAAATCGCCGTACATCCAGCCGAAGAACACTGGGAACAGCAAGGCGGCGAGCGGGACTGGGCTAATCTCGTTGCTCTTAGGCACTCCGTACATATACACAATCTTGGTGAACTGCTTAATCGGCGTGGGGTACCTCTCTAACGTGGGCCTACGCTCCACTGGCACCTTGTCAAAATACTTATACCTAATTCTTTTGACAATATCTAATTTACCAATATTATTCTTAATAAATTCTTCAAGGGCTTTATCTATCTTATCTACATGTCTTTCTAGTACGTAAAACACTAGAGACGCCACGTCTTTACGCTCTTCCCACTTCTTGTCTCCGTAGACTGAATACTCGGCGTAAAGCCTCTCTAAGACCTCCCGCTCTTTTCTAAGGCGCTTGAGGGCGGCCTCGGCGGACTTGACGGCGTCTTCCACCACCCTCCTCCCAGTGGGGATGTCTGCCAAGTACTCAGCCGGAACCTCCACGCCGCCTGCCACCTCGCCTTTTACCAACGCCACCCGTAAGCCCCCGACTTCCTGAACTACGTGGGGGCCCCTCACCGACTCGGGCTCTATTACCAGCTTAAACCCCTCCGGAATTTTGAGGCTCTGCCTGCCGCCGAGGGCGTCGAGCAGAGTCTTTATCTTCGACAGGCTGGCCAACTGAGACTCAAGCCTAGCTATCTCTCTGTCGTATGAGGCGAAGAGCCTCCCCACCTCAGACCCCTCGTCGATCACCGAGCGGTTGTACACATCTACTATCGCCTGGACGGCGTCTCTAAGCGTAAAGGCGTATTTTAAAAACTCCCCGTGTTTCTCTAAGTGCGCCTTAAGGCTCTCCTCAGCCTTTTTAAGCCTTTCCTGAAGAACCTCGGGGGGCTCCACCTCGGCGGCCTCTCTCAACGTAAAGACGGGGACTCCAAGCTTTTCAATAGACGCGCGGAGCTGCGCCGCCTGTCTCTTCTCAACTGCTATCAACAGCGCAGAGCCGCGTTGCACCGCCGACGCGTTATGTACTTTACACAGCTCTAAGACTTCTTTTACGCTCCTCCCAGCTAGTACAATAAACGTCTCTAACACCTCCGTCCTCGGCTGAGGCACAGTTTTTACATCTGCAAGCTCCCTGGCTATTGGCAACTTGGCCCTCAGCTCCTCTACCAACTTCGTGTAGTACATGACTTCTTTGTACACCTCCTCAGCCTTTGCCAAGGCCTCCCCCACCTGTTTCTCCAACGAAACTAGGGGCAAGGCGGTCCTCTCAGGCTTTACGTAAAGCGCCAGTTGGTTAAGTATCTCGTTTAGACGTTTAAACTTCTGAAACGCCTCGGGGTCTCGGGGCCTGGGAAGCTTCTCAGGCCTGTCTTCAAACATGGCCACGCCGGTTTTGCCCACGAAGTATATCAACTCAGGCAAGATGTCCACAGAGCCCGCTACTCTAAATTCGACAACCTTCTCCAAGGGCACGGGGGTGGTAATTGACTAAATTTAAAATATTGCGTATACGTGTATAATACGTTTACAAGGCCGTGGAGACAATACTTAAATAATAACCTAACAACGCGGCCATGGACTATATCCCCTGGCTCGGGGTGATAGTCGGGCTCCTCGGCATTTTATACGCGCTGTACCTGGCGAGGTGGGTCTTGAGACAAGACCCCGGCAACGACAAGATGCGTTTTATCTCAAACGCAATAGCCACCGGGGCTAGGGCGTATTTATTCAGGCAGTACAGGACAATCGCCGTGTTGCTGGCGGCTCTTGCGGTGATAATTCTCCTCGCCATCGACATGCCCCGCGGCACCCCTGGCCTCACGGCGCTGGGCTTCATAGTAGGCGCGCTGGGCTCCATGTTGGCGGGTTACTTGGGCATGTACGTCACCACAAGGTCTGCCTCCCGCGTCGCCCAGGCTGCAGCGACAGGCGGGATGGGCAAGGCGTTGCTTGTGTCGTGGCGCGCCGGCGCCGTGATGGGAGTATCGCTGGCCAGCATAGCGTTGCTCCTCATCTCCGGCTTCTACTTAGTGTTTTCGAAGGTCGCTCCCCACGACTGGGCGGTGCCCCTCGTGGCGCTGGGCTTCGGGGCCAGCCTCGTTACGCTTTTCATGAGAGTGGGCGGCGGCATATATACAAAAGCCGCCGACCTAGGCGCCGATTTGGTGGGCAAGGTCGAGGCCGGCATTCCTGAAGACGACCCCCGAAACCCCGGCGTAATTGCAGACAACGTGGGCGACAACGTGGGGGACGTCGCTGGGATGGCCGCCGACGTGTACGAGTCGTACATAGTGACCGTAACAGCGGCCATCTTCCTAGCCGCCATTTTGAACCTACCCCCGGTCTTCATAGAGGCAATAATCCTATTCGCCACGTTGGCGCTTTTGGCCACCTTCGCCGGCGTGAATCTGCTCAAAACCACAGGGGTGAAGCACCCCCTGTCTTCCATCAGCATGGCCATATACCTGACGATAGGCATAGCCGTAGTGTTGTTCTTCGCGGGCGCTCTGGCCCTCGGCGGCTTAAGCACGGCGCAGGCGTTAGCCCTAGCCGCGGCCACGTCGCTAGGCGCCGTGGTGGCACCGCTAGTTGTCAAGATCACCGACTTCTTCACCTCTTACAACTACAGCCCCGTCAGGAGGATTGCAGAACAGGCGAAGATAAGCCCCGCCACTGTGATCATCACCGGCTACGGCATAGGCCTCACAAGCGCCATACCCGTAATAGCGGTGGTGGTGGCAGTGCTCGGGATCTCGTACGCCATAGGCTACTACGCAGTGCCGGTCCCAGAGACCTTCGGCGAGTGGTCTAAATACCTGGCCGGCATATTCGGCACTGCGATGGCCAGCGTAGGCCTCTTAGTGGTGGCTGGCATAATAATCACCGCCGACTCCTACGGCCCCGTGTCTGACAACGCGGGAGGCGTCGTCGAGATGGCCGGCCTGCCGGACGAAGTCCGCGAAGTCACAGACGTGTTAGACTCCGTGGGCAACACCACAAAGGCCACCACGAAGGGCTACGCCATTGCAAGCGCCGCTCTGGCCGCCTTGGTCTTATTCATAGCGCTGATATTCGAAATAGTGTACTCGGCGTCTAAAATCGGCAAAGTGGGGCTCGCCGACGCAATAGCTAAGAGCCTAAGCGGCCTCTCCCTAATCAACGCCAACGTGCTAATAGGGGCGTTCATAGGCGTGTCTCTGGTCTACTTCTTCACAAGCCGCACTCTAGAAGCCGTCGGGCGCACCGCCATGGAGATAGTGGAGGAGATACGCAGACAGTTTAGAGAAAAGCCCGGCATATTGGAGTGGAAAGAACAGCCAGACTACGCCAGGGTGGTGGACATAGCCACGCGGAGGGCCCTAGGCGAGTTCCTCATCCCCGGCCTCGCCGCAATAATAGTGCCTTTGCTCACAGGCCTTGTGCTGGGGTGGAACGCCCTGGCCGGGCTAATCATGGGCGCAATAGTGGCCGGAGTACCCAGGGCCTTGCTAATGGCCAACGCAGGAGGGGCCTGGGACAACGCGAAGAAGTACATTGAGATCCAAGGATTGAAGAAGACCGACATGCACAAAGCCGCAGTCATAGGCGACACGGTGGGCGACCCCTTCAAAGACACCAGCGGCCCCTCGCTAAACCCGTTGATAAAGGTATTAAACACGCTCTCTGTCGTATTTGCCTACGCCATCGTGTTTACAAACTTCGCCCTTGGGATATTCCCAATGGGCTTATTACCGTTTTAAATAAAAACACGTCTTTTTTCACTAGTGGACTACCCCCCTGAGTCTGAGGACGGCAACGTTGAGTACAAGCTCACTCTGGGCGGCCAGGACTTAGAGAAGCTGGGGGGCCAGCTGAAAAGGAGGTTGTTAGAGGGCGGGGGCGAGGCTATTTACCTGATCGGCGTGTCTAACGACGGGAGGCCGGTGGGCCTCCCCGACGACGAGTTAGTAAAGGCGCTTGGGGTCCTGCGGGAAGTGGCGAAGAGGGTGGGGGCTTCTGTCTACATCTTGAGGGTTTCTGAGGGGATACGCGGCAAGGTGGCCGAGGTGTTGTTGAGAGTTGCGGCTAGGGAGGAGCCGCCTCCCACAGTGACGGTGGTGGCCATGGGGAATGTGGATGCGGGCAAGTCCACTTTGATCGGAGTGTTGACCACGGGGAGGCTAGACGACGGCAAGGGCTCGGCGAGGGCCTACGCCTCTCGTTACAAACACGAGGTGTTGACTGGCCGCACCTCTGCGGTGTCAATGCGCCTCCTGGGGTTCAGCGGCGACGTGGTGGTAAATCACAAGTTGGTGGACCCGTTGGACGAGGCTGAGGTGTACCGGCGGTCGGACAAGCTGGTATTGTTTGTAGACGTGGGGGGCCACGAGCGGTACTTGCGCACGGCGCTGAGAGGGCTGTTAAGCTCAGAGCCGGACTACGTGATGCTGGTGGTGGCGGCCAACGCCGGGGTGCAAAAGATGACTAAGGAGCACTTGGGCATCGCCACGGCCATAGGAGTGCCAGTCTTCGTGGCGATCACGAGGGTGGACATCGCCCCCCAGGAGGTGTTCCAAAGAACAGTCGACGACGTGATGAGGGTTTTAAAAACGCCGGGTGTTAGCAAACTGCCGTACGTAGTCAGAGATGTAGGCGACGTGATTCTGGCGGCTAGGGCGATGCCCAGCGGGAGGGTGGCCCCCATATTCTTTACTTCCAGCGTCACAGGCCACGGCCTAGACCTGTTGTTGAAATTCCTCGCAGTGCTCCCCAGAAGGAGGAGCTGGGACCAGGCCGGGGAGTTCCTCATGTACGTCTCCGACATATATATGGTAAAGGGCGTCGGCGTAGTCGTAGGCGGCTTGGTGGAGAGAGGAGTTGTTAAGGCCGGGGACAGGCTATGGCTCGGCCCGCTGGGAGACGGGGCTTGGGTCCAGACCTCGGTGAAGTCTATACACATCAACAGGACGCAGGTAGAGTCGGCGAGGGCGGGCAACTTTGTAACCATAGCCCTAGACAGGGTGGAGAAAGTGGAGAAAGGCATGGTGTTGTCTAAACAGCCTCTAAGGGCGACGCGCAACGTCGTGGCGGACGTGTTGGTGCTACGCCACCCCACGGTCGTGAGGCCCGGCTTCTCCGGCGTCTTCCACTACAAGGCGGTCCGCACCGGGGCTTACGTAAGAGAAATCGACAGGGGGGGCCTAATGGTGGGAGACAGCGGCGTGGCTAAGCTTGAGCTGTCCCGCCCCTGGTACATCGAGGGGGGCGTCTTCATACTGCGAAACGGGCCCACGCGGATCTTCGGGAGGATACTCCGCCAGGAGGACGCCTAGCGCAGTGCCCAGGGGAGCAATTGTGTCTACTGCTTTAAAAACCCGCATTATTTTCACTGGGTGGAGCTCCTGTTGCCTAAGCCGCTTTGCGACGTCGTCAACTGCCACGACTTAGACCTAGGCGTAGACGGGGCGCTTGCGGAGCTGAGGCGAGAACAAGACGTGTTTAGACTGCTGCCCGACGTATATGCCTACAGGTACGACTTTAAACGTCTGTCTCCCTCTGTTATAAACGACTACGAGTACTGCCCCCGGCTTCTCTGGACTCAGTACAAGCTCGGCCTTAAGTTGCTCACAGAGAAGTCTCTCACTTCTCTGGTCAGGGGGAGGGTGCTCCACGAGCGCTACGAGAGGGCACTCTCTGCCTACAGCAACGTCATTACTGAGTACAAAATAGAGATTGGAGACTTGGTGGGGGTCGTCGACCTGGTGATTAGGCGCGGTGGGAGGAACATACCTGTGGAGATTAAGACGGGTGCGGCAAGCAAACAGGCGCATAAGGCCCAGCTTCAGATATACATCTCCATGCTGGGCGCGGAGTACGGCTACTTGGTGTACAGAAACAGAGTGGAGAGAGTTCAACGGGACGACTCCGCCTTAGTGTTGCTCCGCAGAATTAAAGAAGTGCTTAGCGGCGACAAGCCGCC
>JAVZUI010000014.1:0-26463 GCA_038879095.1 Pyrobaculum sp.
TTGTCCACTAGTCTATGCATGTGTGTTGTACGTTATGACTCTTTTTTTTACGTTCTACAAATGCCTAATATTCATTCGATAAGTAGCTAAAATTAATGAGCTGAGACCAAACCCTTTTATGCGCCAGCTGTAATGACTGTTTTTCCGAGAACCCCCAGCCTATCGACGTAGGAGAAGTTATACAGGTTGCCACCGCCATTCCATCCCCATGTCAATTTCCTCGGCTGCACAGCGGCCCGGCTGGGTTAACGTTTGTTTAAAAACTCTGGCGAGGGGGGTCGGCACTCTGGTTGAGCCGTCGCGGCAGGCCAGCTCCACTGCGTACTCCTCGGCGGGCTTGTGCTCTGACAAGACGCAGTCGATTAGCCACTTTCGGCAGAGCTCTGTGTAATGACGCGCCAGGGGGAGGTGCGATTCGTGCCACGCGTCTACGACGAATACGGCGCGGCCTGAGAACTGCGAAAACGAGCGGAAGAGCTCCTCTCTGTCGCTTAACGCGGCGGCCACTGAAAAGACGTCCACGTAGAGGCATCGATACGCATCAAGCGGCGCCGGCTTAAGCCTTACGGCGACGCCTTTGCGCCTCATCGTCGCGGCAGTCGACGCCTCTCCACACGACCTTGAAGACTTTGATGTCGGCGTTGAAAACCCTCTCGAAGGCCCATAGGAAATTTTCAACACGCGACGGCTGTAGCGATTTCATTAGGGTGATGTGCTTTTTGCCTGTCTTTCTATACGCGAGGAATAGGAAGACTATGTCCTCTGGCGTCACTACGTCTTTGAGGCCTAGCTCCACTACGCTTGGGCAACGCCGCGCGTCTAAATGCTTGACGTAGACCGAGAGCTTATACGCTAAGTCCATACTCCGTCACTCTCAGCGACATAGTTACGGAGTCGTATCTGAGGAGCCCTCTCGAAACGGCCTTGGCGACTGCGTCTTGACCGAATGTCTCCAAGGCATATTTGAGGGAAATAAAGCCGCCGCTCTCCACCGCCGTGCGCACCAACTCTTTGACGGCCTCGTCCTCCTCTTCAGGCGGTGAGGCGTAGGGCATACACCACGGGTATCCCCTGTATTCCCTGAGCGAAAGGGCCTCGGGCTTAAAGGCGTGATTAAGTACGACGCGGTCTGCGACGTGGGCCTTTTCGCTGAGAGTAGACGTGTATATCCTCACCACGCCTTTCAAAGGCTTTAGGTAGAGTAAGAGGTCAATATGCTCATGCCAGACGTCGCTGTATAGCTCTAGCAACCATCCGCCTCCCAGCCTCCTCTCCAGGGCAAAGGCCAGGGCGAAGGCCGTAATCAACGAGGCGGGGTCAACCTGAGGCGCCTTGTACGTCGCCACGCCTTTTTCGATTTGAACGTCGGCGACGTCGGCAAATTGAAACAGCAGGCATATCGGCGAGGCGCATTCCTTCAGCTGTTTCGTATGTTCAATAAACAAAGGCTGATTCATGCGCATGGAGAGGGCGTAAATCAAAAGCGATGCCTCAGGCTCCAGCGGCACGCCTATGCCGGTGTAGCGGTCGGAGGGGCAGAACGTCAAGATGTAGTCGGCGTCGCGTGGGAGAAAGCCGCCGACCACCACCTCTAGCATATTAGGCGAACGCCCAGCCCGACCTGCGTCAACAGCTGGTTAACGGCGTGGCAGTAGGCGTACGAGCCCTTCCCCAGCCACGACAAGGCGGTCTTGTTCTTTCCCTTGCCGTCCAGCCGCACGAGTGTAACCAAGGTAGGCGCCGCCGCAATTTCGTAGACCTCGCGGGAGTAGGGCGCAAGGCGCGGGTCTAGCCGCCTGCCTAGGCGTAGCGGCCGGGGAAGCCTCGTTGCCACTAAAGCCACTTTGCCCCAGGCCACGAGGCCTGAGTAGTCCAACAACATCTTGTGAAGCAACACTCTAAAGGGGAATTTGATGTGCCGCCCCTTGACCTTAATCACGTCGTCGCTGACCCATGGGATTTGTTTTCTTGTCGGCTTCAAGACGTACCACTCGCGCCCAACGACGACGAGGACCTCCCGCGGATAGACCTCCGGCGCCTGAGTCTTCAAAAGATAAGCCTTGACCAACCTCCCCGTCCTCACCACTACGCCGTCTATCGAAGAGAGAGAGGCGGGCAGAGGCGGCGGTGGCGGAGGTGGAGGCAACTGCGGTGGGGGAGGCTCTTCCGGCGGAGTTGCGCGCGCCTCCTCCTTTTTTGCGTCTGTCCAGTCCTCGCTGTCTTTATACACGTCGCGGTATGGTAGCCCGCTCATGAACATCGGAATACCTCCATGGGTAGCTGTATTTCCACGTGGTGTTTCAAGGCGCCGGGGGCAAGCGACGCAATGGCCCTAACGATGCCTCCAGACTTGCGCGGCGCCCTCGCCGAGTTTATCCAAGAGACGTCGTTGTCGGATAGGCCTAGGTACGACGCCGTGTCGAGGATGTACTCACGACTGCCGCCCAAGATCAACTTAACGGCGGCCATGTCAATCAACGACTTCGGTATGTCCATAGGCAACTGCGTAATGAGGAATACGGCTAGCCCAAATTTCCGCGCGCCGCGGCTCATAAACTCCAACATCTCGTGCACCGGCCCCTTGGCTAAGTAGGCCTCGTCCACGACCAACACCCTCTCCAACTTCTCGGCCCTTCTGTCCTTTGCCTTGATGAGCTCGTAGAGGACCCACGTAGTGACTGCGAATGACTGCCTAACTGGGTCCATTCCGAGGAGGGAGATATGGTACTGCTCCGGCGGGTCCATGCCTACTTCAAACCCAAGCTCCTTGAGAGCCTCTTCTGTGCGGCCAAAGCCGAACTCCACCGCTATTTTCGCAAGAGCGGCTTTGTCAAGAGGCGGTAGGACGTTTTGCGGGATCTCCGCCAGCCCGAGCTCTTCAGCAACGCAACGGTAGTCGCCGTGCGGGTCAATAATGGCGATCTTGACCCCCTTGTCTCTCAACTGTTGGATAAGCCAGGCCATAGTCTTCGACTTGCCCATCCCCGACCCTCCGAATACGAGCAAATGTGGCGCGGGGAGGCTGTCGATGTCTACCACGACGTCTCTGCCGGATATGTGCTCTACGCCGAGGTTGATATAACGCCGCTCTGTCTCCAAATGCATACCGCCGTACAACACCGGAAACCGCGCCAGATCGAATGAAAACGCCTCCTTCCAATAATCCAGCTTCCAGAACATTACGCTGGCCACCCCCGGCGCCTTTTTGAGGCGGGTAGTAGAGCCTCTGTACTCGTTCTCGCCGAAGACCATCAAGTACAGAAACTTCTCCCCCCTCTGAATTCTCTCTAGGGCTTCGGCGTATCTCCTCATTTTGACAAAGATATGTCCCTTTTCGCGGATGCTTTCATAGTACTTAGAGAACTTCTTGACCATCGTGTACTCGGGCGCTGGGGTGAAGACCACGGCCCAGTACCTCTGGGCCCTCGAGAAGGACATAGCCTCTGTGGCGGCGATGCGATCGACGATGGCCGGCGACTGGTAGAAGCCCTCGAAACCTGAAGCATAGGCCTCAAACGGCAACACGGTGTAGGAGTAGCGGCGTTTGAACTGCCTCCACTTGTAGTAGGCAAGCGCGGCCACTGGGATTGCAAAGAGCAGAGCCTTGCCGAGGAAGCCAGCCGCCAATATGGAGCCTAGCACAACCCAGAAGGGCCTATCCGCGGGGGGCTTTCTAGTGCCTATCCAAGGGTCTTCTCTTTTTAACGTGTACTGAGTCCCTATGGCTTTTTCTACTTCAAGCGCGCGGCGCATGGCGTCGCTGTCATTAACGCCGCATACCGTGAACCTGACGTACTTCTTTTCCAACATGATGAAAGCGAATGCCTCATTCGGCGCCAGAGCCAAGGCGTTTATCAATTTGTGTATTTCGGGATACGCCTCTGAGCCTAACACGCTGACGAGCGGCTCGACGCGCCATAAGAAGTGCCAGCACTTGGCGTCTGGGTCGTAGGCGGCCTTGAGGTCGCCCAGCCTCTTCTCCACACGCTTAGGCTCAAGAGGCTCGGCGGCGAGGCGTGCAAAAATCTTGTCTGCCCAAGCCCACAGCGCCACGGCGGCCGCCGGTAGAAACCAAGGGATGAAAAGCGAAGAGGCCAAGACGCCGAAGAAGGCGTAGGCGGCCCAGTCGTACCAATTCCTCGCGTACTTCTTCATACCTCCTCACAGAGGCCAAGCTTCACACAGTCCTCCACCCTCCTGTCTGAGACTCCGTATTTTTCAACTAGGCGGACCACGGCGTCGAGGTCGACGTCTTTTTCAGCCAGCCTTTCCAGGAATTGAAAGGCCTCTTTGCCCCACCGGTATTGGATAAACCTAATCGCGGGGTAGCACTTCTCCGGATCTTTGCAACTACGGGCCAAACGCCAAGCCTCTCTATCGCGCCAGTTGGGGCGGAAGTACCTCTCGTCGTATTTCAGCTTTCCGCGCATCTCTCTGCGATACTTCTTCTCCTCTTCGCGGAGGTATTTGTAAATCAAAGGCTCTTTCCTACGCCTAAACAGCCTGGCAAACCTTTTGAAGACCGAGGAGGGCGTCATTTCTTCACGCCGGCAATTTCCACCAGGCGGTCTGCCAGCCTTTTGATCCCCTCCACAAACTGTTTGTGCTCAGCGCTAAGCGGCCTCACAAGGACGGGAGGGACTCCCTCTGCAACGGCGCGTTCAACGGCATAGCTGTACGGTAGTCGTATCACCTCATACGCCGGCTTGAAGATCTCCTCCTCTGGCTTGGCGCCTCTGTCCTTGTTGACGACTGCGATTTTGACGTTCTTAGCCACTTCGTTTAGCGACGTCGAGGACAGCCAGTCCGCCACCGGCAGTAACAACCCGCCTTCCTCTGGCCTTATGCAAGGCGGGTGGTCAATAATAATCGCCATGGCCCTCTGCGATACGTCTGACAACAAGACCTTGACTTGCTCCATGTCGTTGGCGTACGCCGCCATTACGCCTCCTCTGCCCTCATGGACGCGGCCGTCCGGCGGGACGCCGAGTAGGCGGACGCCCAGCGGGACTGGCCCTAATTCGACGTAGAGAGTGCGACCCCAGCTCCTCGACAGGGCTACTGCCAGGGAGACGCCCACTGTAGTTTTTCCAGTCCCGCCCTTGGGGTACCAGATGTTTATCTGCATGAGTTTAGAGAATTTAGGTAGTGGGCTTAAATCTTAAGTAACAAGTCTACCTTTACCCCAGCCTTTTCTAAAAACTTTCTATTTGCCGGGCCTGCTCTTTTAGCCCCGGCGGGGCTTTGCCCCTGAGGGGGGTCAGCACGTATACTCTGACCGACTTTCTCAAAAGGTCGTATGACCCTTCTCTCTCGATGGCTTCCACAAGTTTGGGCCTCCTCGGCACAGACCAAAGGGTCCATATGGGCGATTTGACGGCTGGCAGAGACTGGGCGTAGGCCGCAACTGCCGCCGCGTACAGCCTCGCCTCTCTAAGGCCGGTGGAGAGCTCCTCAGCCCTCTCTGGGTACATGGCGAGGTATACTGCGTCTACCTCGGCGAGGAGAGTGCGGAGGTGGGCGTTGGCGCTTTGGCCCAGCCCCGGCGGCGTCCAAGAGGCGTCTACCTTGGCGGCGCCGAGAGTGCCCACAAGCCTTTTGTACAGCCAGGCCAGAAGGACTGCCTTGTAGTCCTCTGCGTTGTACGACGGCTTTCTTCCTCTAAGCGCCTCGTGTTGGGCCCAGACGTCGTCTAACACATACGCCGCCGACGACGGCATGTAGGTCCTCTGTACTTCGTATAGGCAGAGCCTCTTTTCTCTCTCCCCCATGTTGTAGCACCGCAAGGCCTCGCGAGAAGGCGCCACCAGTAGAGACTCCCACACGTCGGCAGAGGCCGGCGCGGCGAACGCGTTGGCGGGGGCGTAGCCGTCGCCTGTCCACACGCCGGCGCCGGGCTTATACGCGCCCCAGGTCTTGACCACGGCCACTCTGCCCTCGGCCCTCACCCCCCTCACCACTTCTCCGCCCTCTACAAACTCGTACTGAGGCCCTCCCTCTGCCTCTATACAGACTTTTTTAAAACAAAGCTTCATCGAGTTTTTAAACGGAGGGCTTTCGAGCTAATCCGGCCACCTTTTGGTACTAACACGGAATAGTACGGAACTTGGCTTTCCGAAGTGCGGCCGCAATTTCTCTCACCACGTCGCATCCGTACTTCTCCACCACCTTCTTAAGGGCGTCTTCGCCCCTCTCCCCACCGGCCTCCCTCCTCGCCGCCCTCGGCCCCCTCCTCTGGCTGTTCTCCACCGCCTCCACGACGCCGGAGCCTAGCTGAGAGGCTTTTTTCAACAGATCGGCCAAGTTGTCGGCGGTGATCACCACCACGGGGGCGTCCCCGCCGTGAGGAGGCCCCACCACGACGACGAAGTGGGGAGTGGCCAAAACCCGGTACTCCAAGGCCCCGTCTAGGGGGATGAAGTAGTCGGCCTCCTCAAGCCTAAGCCTAACCCCCGCGAAGTACGTAGAGTCGGCCCGGGGAAGCCCCAGGGCCCTAAGCCTCTCCAAAAGCGAGGGCACGTATAGCATTTTCCAGAGTAATATATAAATCTTACCTGAACCAATATAGGAGTGGAGTCTTTCCCGAAAGTAATATATATACGCCGTCGAAGACGGCTGTCTAAAACAGTCGCGCCGGCGGCGGCAGAGGGGCGTCAACAGAGGCCGGGCGGCTTTCCGTATTGGCGCCAGTAAAGCCAGGCGGCGAGGTGTCTGCCGCCTCTGCTTGTGGAGACAACTGAGTCGAGGCCGCACTCCTCTTTTGCCTCAAGGGCCCACTGCGGCGGGTTGAAGGAGCGCCAGGGCTTGTACTGCGGAGGCCACCAGCGGAACCAGTCGGCGAGCCCCCTCAGCCAGTCTCTCAGCTTTTTATCCGGCAGGCCAAGTCCGTGGGGGCCGGGCTCCCACTGCAAAAGGACGCAGGGCCCTACTCGTACGTCGACGGCCTCTATCTGTTCGGCATATTTCTGACAGGGAGGGGCCGGCTTGAAGCGGTAGGGCGGGCTCCTCACCACGCCCTCTACGGCGAATTTCACAAAGGCACTGCCCAACATGGCCTCTGCCCTCTTCCCGTAGCGCCTTTGGTATACGTCTAGCAAAACCCGAGCCACTTCTCTCGCCAAGATAGAGGATTGGGCCAAGTAGCGCCTAAGCCCCTGGACGCCTTCTAGGCCGAGTATGCCGGCCGCCTCTTCAAGAGCTTCGAGAGAGACGTACTTAGCCATGCAGGTGGTCCAATGAGGCGACTCGGGATCGACCATAAAGACGCATGGGTGCACACGGCCAAAATATTACAGGTATATAACAACTAAAGGTGAAAACGACGTTTCTTAACCGCCGAATTTCAATTTTTCACACGCAGAAGATTTGCCGGCCGAACTGTCGGCGCCTGTTCAATCCGCCGTTTCTCAACTGCGAAAAGTTTTTAAGTAGGGGACATTTCTCTCTCATGCCCCTTGCATATGGCGGAATGGTGGCCTCCGTCGACCTAGGCCCGGTTAAGCTTTACGTATGGGCAGCCGTCAAAAGCGGACTGCGCTATCTATACGCGCAACTGTACGCCGGGTGGCGTAGGCGCAAGACCGTATACCTCGGCAAAGACGTCAACGAGGTGACGGGGCGGCTAGTGGCGGCGACTGCCGAGTTTGGATGCACGGCCCAGTGGTCAACGGCAGAGAAGACGGCGAAGAACTTGTTGAAAGAATTCGCCGTGGTGAAGGCTGTGTATAACGCCCTTAGGCAAAAGGCAAGGGAAAGAGGGAGTTATGCAACTTTCTTCGCTTGGGCGAGAGATGTAATCGAGTCTGCGATTGACTTAGACGCGGTGGACGCCGACGTCGAAGTCGACCAGTCCGAAGTGGCGTCTAGGCTTGAATCGCTATACGCCGTAGTGGGCGAAATGGCGGCGTACGTCGAAGATCTGAGTGGGGGAAATTAAAGCCGAGACGCGGGGGTTCAAATTAAATGAAAAGTACGACCCCACACGACACAGAGCAACCAGAACACAAATCAAGCCACAAAGCCGCCCCCATCCCCGACCATTCTCCACTAAAAATACTGCGTTTCACTGTAGCTCTTTTTTACGTGAACTAGGGGCGTAATTGAAGCTGTTTTCAACCTAAACGCGGTAGACGACGCCGACAAATTTGAGGCGGTGTCGAGACTTGAATCGGTGTATACCATGGTATACAGTATTGCAGAGTACCAAAGAGTTGAAAAACCACATGTGAACATAAGGCGGCGCCTGCGCCGTATCCTTGACCGGGCTAGACTACCGGTTGGAGTGGCCGGCAAGCCACGGCTCCCCTACGCCCGGGGCGTTTTCAACCTTTGGCGTGGTTTAAAAGTTTTTCGCCTGTTAAAGTATATATAACACGGCGTCTTTTTTACCATGCGGGTTGTTGTGAAGTATCTTGAGGGCGTTCCTCTTGTTACGTCGTATGTGGTGGAGGTGGGCGGGGTCAGGTTGGTGGTCGACCCGGGGCCTGCGTCTTTGCATGAGCCTTTGGATGTCGACGCCGTGCTTTGTACTCACATCCACCTCGACCACTGTGGTAGCGCTGGGCATCTGGGGAGGCCTACCTACGTCCACGAGAGGTATGTCAAACACGTCGTTGACCCGTCGAGGCTCTACGAGTCTAGCAGGGCCGTGCTGGGGGTCTTCGCCGAGAAGTTCGGGGCCCCCAGGCCTAATCCCAACGTGGTGGGGGTGGCGGACGGGGCTAGGCTTTTCGACGCCATTGACGCCGTCCACACGCCGGGCCACGCGCCTCACCACGTTATGTACTACTACAGAGATGGGAAGACACTGTTCGTGGGGGACGGGGCCGGCGTCTTTATCCCGGACATCGGCGCCGTGATACCCACCACCCCGCCGCCCTTTAGGCTAGACCTCTACCTCCAGTCTTTGGACAGGGTGAGGGGGCTGGACGTGGAGCAGGTCTGCTTCCCGCATTACTACTGTACCCGAGATGTGGAGGTGGTGAGGCGCCACGTGGAGCAGGTCAGGGCGTGGGTGGAGGAGCTGAGAGACAGGACTGAGTTAACAGTTGACGAGGCCCTGCGCCTGCTGGCAAAGGCCGATGAAAACGTCGCGAAGGTGTTGTCGGCCGCCTCTCTGTACGTGGACTTCTACCTCCGCTTTACCGTCCTCGGCTTCCTCGACTATCTACGTAGTTCCCTAAGCGTATGAGGTCTAATTTTATGTTTAACTACGCACCCCTCTTCGGTGGCGTGCCCTCGGCATGCCGGGAGGGTCGCGCCCGCCGAAGATTCTGTTGTTCATGGCCCTTTACGAAAGGGCCGGCGGGCAGTTAAGCTTATCAAAAAGTGCTGTAGAGATGTGGGTGGAGTACAGAGAAGAGGTATTTAGAAAAGCCGTCGAAGAGGCGCCCCACGTCAAGGCCGTTGCCGACAAGGCGTACGTCGTCAGCCTAAGAGAGGAGGCAAACAGAGCAGAGGTGGTATTCGCGTACCCAGTCATAGTAGGCGGCAAGGTAGCGTGGGAGACCTTTAGGCTGTGGACAGATTGGCATCTTTACCGCCTGCACTGCGAAGGCCCGTGTCTCAAACTGGGCGAGGTGGCGAGGGCGCTGGACGAAAAGGCGAAGGAGGAGTGGGGCCACTACAAATTAGGCGCAACGGCAGGCAAAGCCTTCTACTACCTGCTTAGGCGTAGGTACGGCTACGGCATTTCGCTGGGCGGCAAGGCCGAGGGGCGGCCGTGGATGGACAAGGCCCGGGTCGAAGTGCTGGAGGTTAGGGAAAACGGAGAAGTGAAGTTCCGCATCTGGTTCTACAGGTGGCTTGACACGAGGCCGCATCAACCTTTTGTCGACGTGGAGATTAAGTACGACAGCCGCAGGAAGGGCTTCCGCGGCTGGCTTTACGTCAACGTGTACGAGGGCATCTACAAAGAGCATTTGGTCGAGCTCCACCAGCTGTTCGAAAGGGAGGGACTGAAGGCGACGCTAGTATGGGACGGCGACGAAATCGAGAGGCTTGTCTTCTACGGCGCCTTCCGCGAGGAGTTGCTTAGGCGAATCGGCTACAGGCCAGAGCGCGTTGAGGCCGAGCCGGTTTCCGTTAAGCACCTCGGCGAGTTGAAGTTTGAAGTAGGCGGAGTTGAGGTGGAGTTCGCCAAGTCGAGTAAGAAAGATAGACCGCTCTATGCCGTCTTGCAGTTCGGCACCGCCGATGAGGCCGTCGACTTCTACAGACGCCTAACGGCGGCTGGCGTATACGCAGAGGTGAGGGGCAGAGAGGTTAGGCTAGACGAGGAGTCGTACTGGGGCATGGTCATTACTAGCGGCGTCGTGCCGGAGGGCTGGCAACTGGTGTACCCGCTTGAGGGAGACCAGTACAGAGACCTCCACCTCTTCAAACGAGAAGGCGAAAAGGGCGTCTTCTATCAGTTTGTAGTGAAAGTCGGCGGAGTGTGGAGGTCGGCGGGCAACTGGTACGAGGAGAGACGGGTAATGCTTCATCACTCCGACCGCGCCGTCCTAGAGGCTTTGAGAGAGGCGGTGAAAAGGGCCGTGGGGGTGGAGCTGGGAGAGATAGGTGAAATCAGAGGCGTCTATCGCATACATGTAACGCGCCCTGTCCTCGAGGCGTTTGAAAACAGGGCGCCTGTTGTAGCCGTCGGGAAATCCGAGGTGCACATCGACGGCGACTTTATCGTCATCAAACACGGCGGCGTGGAGCACAGAGTAAAGTTCGAGCTTGTGAAGAGGACAGAAGGCGTTGTGGTGGACTCCTCGCTTCGCCCCGTGCTTGAGGCCCTCGGCGTGCCGTTCAAGTGGACTCCGGAGGGCCTAAAGCTTGAAAGAGACGGCATGTGGGGTCTCCTCGCGGCGGCATTAGAGGCGCAAGGAGGGCAGATAAAGTTGCCAGAGGGCGTCTCTATAATCGCGGCCAGGCCCGAGAGGGGACACTACATACTCCGCGTCAAGGCGGGAAACGGCGAATACGTATACTCAGTGCTTAAGGTAGACGGCGAATGGACAGCCATGGGAGGGAAGATGGACAAGAGGAGACAGGTCGTTTTGTCTCACTCCGATGAGGGGATTGCGAGGGCCCACGCCGAGGCGATAAACGAGCTGTTGGCAAAGTGCATCGCCGAGGGGCGCTGTACGCCCAAAGAGCCCACGAAACCGCAAAACAGTTTGGTTTGGCGCTTCTACCTCTACAAGACCGAAATTGAAGAGGTAGAAAGGCGGTGAGCCATATGTAACTGATAGCTTGTTGGCGCCGCGTAGTGGCTGTGAGGAGCTTGTGTCTCTTCCAAGCCCGGCTCTTTGGGCATAAGCCTTATCTGAACTGGGGTCCTCTCCTCTCCACGTACCGGCCCGACGCCCTTATCTTGGCGACTTCTCTCTGAACTACGTCTGTCTTGGCTCCCATCACCTCGGCGTACCCTGCCCAGAACTGTCTTTTCAACTCCTCTGCCCTGTCTCCGTACAGTTCTAAGTTCCTTAGCAAGACGTTGACGTCTCTGGCCATTAATATCGCCGTCCGGCGGCTCCAAGTTTCTCACGTCACTGACCTTGACGAGGTCTTCCGCAGTCCTCGTTATAAAGACCGGCGGGGGAAAGGCGGTGAAGGTGTTGATAAAAGAAGGCGTGAGAGGCAGGCGGACTGCCATGGACGGAGGCTTCGAAGCGGCGATATAAAACAGAGGCGCTAGGCCGCCTCTTGCTCGTAAGCGTTAGCCAAGGCGAGTAGCAGCTCCTCGTCCTTTGCCGCGATTTGGAGGCCCACGGGCAGGCCCGAGGTTGGCGCCGGCACTGAGATGGCCGGGTGCCCAGTCAGGTTGAACAGCTCTGTGTACGCCAGCAGCTTGGGCCTCACTGCAATTGTGGCGGCCTCTTCTATGGCGACGGCCTCGGTGGCTGTCGTGGGGCTTACCACCACGTCGTATTTCTTGAAAAGGGCGTTAAAGAAGCGGGTAGCCTCCTCCTTGACTCTCTTCGCAGTTATGTACGCCACAGCCGGCAGGGCGGCCCCCGTGGCGAGGAGGGTGGCCACGTCTCTGCCCATGTGCTCGCCTACGCTTCTCAACAGGTGGAGGTAGTTGGCGGCGGCCTCTGAGAGAAGTATAGCGGCCCGCGCCGCGGAGTACTTGGCGCCTTCTATAAACACCTCGTCTCTCATGCCCCCCATCGACTCCAGCACGGAGACCGCCCTCCAGAAGGCCTTCTCCACGTGTTTTGTATTCTCGGCGACTCCCATAAGCACGGCGAACCTAAACCTCTTGGGGGCGGCCAGCTCTCCGTTAATCCAGCCGACGGCGGACATCACTTTGACGAGGTCTTCCACAGTCCTCGTTATGAAGCCCACGTGGTCGAGGCTCTGGGCCAGGGGGAGGACCCCCTCGGTGGGTATCTTCCCGTATGGGGGCTTGTATCCGACCACTCCGCAGAGCGCCGCCGGGATTCTGACAGAGCCCCCCGTGTCTGTGCCTATGCCCAAGTCGGCGACGCCTACGGCCACCGCCCCCGCGCTGCCGCCGCTGGAGCCGCCGGTAATCCGCGACGGGTCGTGGGGGTTCTTAGTGGGGCCGAAGTGCGGGTTGACGTTAGTGGCGCCCAGCGCCAGCTCGTGCATATTTGTCTTGCCGATGACCACAGCACCCTCTGCCATCAAGGCGGCGACCACCGGAGCCGTGTCGCTGGAGATCCTCCTCATATAAGGCGCCCCGTTGGTGATAGGCATGCCCGCCACCTCGACGTTGTCCTTGACTGCTATGGCCAGTCCGCACAGCCGCCCGCACCTGCCGGCCTTTTTCAACGCCTCCAACTCCTCCTCTGCCCGCTCGTTTAGGTATAGGAAGTAGTTGAGGTCTGCCCTCCTCTTGGCCTCCTCTAGCTTTTTTGAAATCATAGCAGTTGCAACCCCTCGAGAATTCTCCGCACTTGTCTCTTCGCCTCAGCCACGTCGCCGGCCGAGATTTTAAACTCTTTTAACAAGACGTCTACATAGTCCATGACGGCTTAGGAGCGGGGCTTTATATCTCTGACAGCGTTTACTCTCCCCCCTCTTGTCTGCAGGTCGTTGCGTAGAAAAGTTTCTCCGCCATCCAGTTTGCCTGAGAGCCCACGTAATCAACCTTCTTCCTCAGCTCGTAGTCTCTCGGCTCTAGGGAGAGGAGGTCTAGGTACAGCCTCTCCACGGCTTCTTTTAGCCTCTTGGCTGTGTCGACGTTTTTCCTAATTAGTTCCTCTGTGGCGGTTCTTCCCAGCTCCCCTGCCATGTCCGCCAGCCCCATTAGGTAGACGTATACGTCGACTCCCAGCTCCTCCTTTGATGGGAGTCTCCCGTCTTTTATGAAGCTGTACAGGGCGGTGGCCTCTACGTATTCTTGGAGCCCCGTGGTGGCGCTTCCGTAGAACATCGGCCACTGCTTTATCAGGGCTTTAAGCCTCTCGGCGGCTTCGTTCATGTCTCTAAGCGCCTTCTCGGCGGCGGCGAAGTCTTTTCTTATCACAGAGTAGACGACGGCCTTTGACAGCCTTGACACCTTTATCGACGTCTGGACCACCTCGTCTTTTGCCGACTCGTAGCGTCTCAGCTCTTCGTATAGGTTCTGCATCATGGGGTGCGGGAGCCACGGCTTTATATTCTTTAAAACTAAGTGTTGTGGAGGCGGTTAGGACGGTGGGCCTTTCTAAGACTTACCCCGGCGGCGTGAGGGCTCTCGACGGCGTGGATTTAGAAGTGGAGGAGGGGAGGGTCTTCGCCGTCTTGGGGCCCAATGGGGCCGGCAAGACGACTCTTATTAGGATTTTGACTGCTCAAATAAGGCCTACTTCTGGCCGCGCGTACGTGCTGGGGCACGACGTGATGAAAGAAGAGGCAAGGGTGAGGGAGGTCGTTGGCTACGTCCCCCAGGAGATAAGCGTCTGGACGGACTTAACCGGCTACGAGAACTTGTTAATATATGCGAAGTTGTACGGGGCGGATAGGAGGGCGGTGAGAGAGGTGCTGGACTTCATGGGCCTTGGGGAGGCGGCCGACAGGCTGGTCAGGACTTACTCAGGCGGCATGGTTAGGAGACTGGAGATAGCTTGTGCGCTTTTGAAAAGGCCGCGGGTTTTACTCCTCGACGAGCCCACAGTGGGCTTAGACCCCGCCGCCAGGCGGCTTATATGGGCTAGGCTTCTCGAGTTGAAGAAGCTGGGGACTACGATCTTCTTTAGCACGCATTATATGGACGAGGCTGAGCACTACGCCGACGAGGTGGCGTTGTTGAACAGGGGCAGGGTCGTGGCCAGGGGGCCTGTGGAGGCGCTGAGGAGGGAGGTGGGGGGCGACGCCGTAATTGCTGAGGTAGACGACGTGGTGAAGGCTGCGCAGTTGGCTAGAGGCGCCGGTTACAGCGCCGTTGCAGAGGGGGATAGGCTCATGGTGTTCTCCGCCTCGCCGGGCGAGGACTTGCCGAGGCTCTTGGCCGTGTTTATAAAAGGCGGCGTGGCGGTGAAGAGGGTGTATGTAAAAAACGCCACTCTCGACGACGTGTTTATGAAGCTTGTGGGGAAGCCGGCCGAGGGGGGCGACTTGAAGAGCGCTAAGTCTGTTAGAAAGGCTGTTAAGAGGGCATGAAGATCCCCAGGGCGCTTCTCGTAGCCGCCGCCATGATGGAGCTAGAGGCTAGGAGGCTTAGGCATGAACACACCGAGGTGGTCACGAGGGCGGTCCAGCCGCTACTCTGGTTGTTAGTTTTCGGCCCCATTATGGCCAACACCAGGGCGATACCGACGGGGGGAGTTCCCTACATGGAGTTCTTGACGCCCGGCGTCGTTGTGCAGTCTGTGACGTTTGTGTCTATTTTCTACGGGCTTAACATTGTATGGGAGGGGGAGTCCGGCATCTTGAAGAGGTTGCTCTCTCTGCCAATCCCACGCTTCTCTATCGTAGTGGGTAGGGCCTCTGCGGCGTTTATAAGAGCCCTTGTCCAGTTCGTAGTGGTGTCGACTGTGGCCGCGGCGGCTGGGGTGAGGCTAAGCATAGACGCCGCGTCGCTGGCAGTCTCCGTGGCCTCTATATACCTCCTCTCCCTCGGCCTCGCCTCGCTGTCCATCTTTATAGCCGCGTTTATGAAAACCAGGGAGAGGTTTATGGGCATTGGGCAGGCCATTACAATGCCTCTGTGGTTTTCAAGCAACGCCATTTACCCAACGGCGGTCATGCCAGACGTTTTTAAAATCGTGGCGTTGGCAAACCCGCTGACTTACGGAGTAGACGCCTTGAGAAAAGTCCTAATATTCCACAGCTTCGACGCGTGGCTTGACTTGGCGGCCCTTGGCGTCTTCGCTGCGGCGACGGCCACGTTGGCTAGTTTAAACTTTAGACGAGTTATCCAGCAGTAGCGAGCCAGGCAGCGGCTATTAGAGGCGAGAGGAGGAGCAACGGAAACGGGAGCGCGGGGCCGTAGCCCCAGCGTTTGAGAAATACGTCGACGGTGAGCTGGAAGCCTAGGTATATTAACAAAGCGCCGGCTCCCACTAACAGCAAAACGGCGGGGCCTAGCCGCGCAAGCTTCATGGCCACGAAGGAGAGGGCCATGGAGTACACCACGAAGTCGCCGACTCCCAGCGAGATGGTCTTGAGCCTGACTACAAACCCGAAAAGCGGGGTGTCCCTACGCCCGCCCGCCTCTGAGGGGGGCGCCGCCTCCTTTGACTTCTTTACAATTTTCCCCAGCAGGCCTCTGCTCACCATTAAGTAGTCGTACACAGGGAGGGCGGCCAGCAGGGCCAAGACAGTGGCGTCTGGGAGAAGCCAGACGAACATCGCGCCGGCGAGTCCTCCTAAGAAGCCTAGGAGCAGGTCCCCCCTCCTCTTGTACACTAGGAAGACGACGAATAGCCCGAACAGTAGAGACGTCCACATGAGCTTGACGGCGACGCCTTCGTCTAAGAAGCCGTACCAGTAGTACAAAATTACGTAGAACTGGAACACCCCCACCGAGAGTATAAACCACACGAAATACAAAAAGAGGCTGAGCAGCCTCCTCTTTGAGAAGAGTAGGTATATGACCACGGTGGCCGCCACAAGAAGCGCGAAGAAAACCACGAGGTTGTGGAGGGTGGCCCCCGCGTCCTCGGCCTTTACATAAGGCGCCGCCTCCACCGGAAGAGCCTCGGCGGACCTCCCGGCGAATGCGGGGGCAACGCCTAGCAACACCGCGGCGATTACCACAGCCAAGGCGAGGCTAATCACGCCACATGCCACGAGTGAAGTTTTAAACATTTTCAGCGCTACGCAAAAATTTTTAACATGGAGACACGGCGTCTCATGCTCACGTTGGTAGAAAAACTCGGCGCCCTTGCAAAAGCCTTTCAAGAATTAGGCGTAGACCCAAAATACCCCATCCACCTGCTGATACCAAGGATCTACTTCCTAGCCCCGAGGGTAGTCTCCAAGCTCGCAGACGCCTCATAGATATAAACATGAGAAGAGTTGCCCACAGTGATGAGGAACTCGGGCCGTATACGTGAAGAAGACATAGGCCGCTGACGCCCGGCGCGTGACGCCGAGGGCTTATCTCAACAAAGCCGCTATTAGCCTAGCGGCCGCCGCCGGCTTTTTTGCCAACAGCGCGAGGAGAGTCCTCGCCGAGAGGTTCTCCTCTATGTAGTCTCTCAACACCCCGTCGTCGGCCAGCTCCAGCAGGGCCCCGCCCCTTTCTGACATCCTAACGGCCAGCGACAGCAGCTTTTTCTGAAACTCCACCTGTTTGACGATGGGGGCCACCCTCCTCCTGTACTCCTCTAGCGGCTTTTTTGTGGAGAGGGCCTCCGCCAGGGCGATGGCTGAGAGGACGCCCGGCCTAATCCCCTCCCCCGTCAGTGGGTAGACCAAGCCGGCCGCCTCGCCTATCCTAAAGCCCTCCCCGTCGTGGAGGACGACGCGAGGCATGACGGTCAGAGGCGCCCCTCTCACGTCCACCACGCGCCCCCCGCCCAGCCACTTCTCTACAAACTTTTTCACATGGGGCACGGGGTTGTCCACGCCGAGGAACCCTCCCCCCACGTTCAGCACGCCTCCGTGGGGGAAGACCCAGTAGAAGCCCACCGCGTCTCTGGAAAAGACGAAGTCCACAGCCTCGTTGGCCGGCCGCCGCGCCCCCTCTACGTAAAACCGCACCACGGTGATCTTCTCGCCCATGCTTTGGTAGGGGCCGCCTGCCTTTACCAACACGTCGTAGGGGCCTCCGGCTGACGGAGCCCCCGCCCTCATGGACTCCACCCACCTCTCCTTGTCTACGATATACCACCGCGGCTTTGTATAAGACGCCTCCCCGACCTCTCTGTCCCAGAGGAAGAACCTAAAAGTCCTCACCTTGTCCACAACGTACCGCGCCTCCACCATGGGGGTCTCCACGGGGACTGCCTCCCCACACGCCTTTACGTACCGCCTAGAGAAGTCGACTCCAAACCCGCGGCCGTGTCTCAGCAAAAACGCCGACCCAGAGGGCCCGAGGCCCACGACTTTAGCCAACACGAGACGTAGAGTACGCCCATTTAAAAATTAGCCCGCCCCATACGCGCAGAGCGACACAACGGCGCGCCGCCGCAGCCAACGCCCGCCGTCAACACCGCCCTACCTGCCCCACGTCTAGTGGCTGTGTTGCACCCCTCGGCGGCGCCGGGTCTAAAGGCCGAGACAGCCCCGACTACCCGCGTCTATGCATGCCGCCTCGGTTGCGTAGCGAGCCCTAAGCGCCCCGCTGGCACTGAGACTACAACACGGAGGAGCGGCCGTGGGTCAGCGCGGCGGCTGTGGTAATTTTTAAAATCTGTATGTTGTATACAGTATGATCGGCCAGTTTGCTAAGACTGACGTGGTTAAGGCGTATTTAGACACCCCGATAAGAGAGGTGGCGAGGCTCATGGCAGATAATCAAGTAGGCCTAGTCGTCTTAGTCGACAAGAAAGACCCCCTCAAAGTGGTGGGGGTGGTCTCTGAGCGCGACGTCGTCAGGGCGGTGGCCTACGGCGTGGACCTGGACAAGCCTTGCGACTTAATCGCCACGAAAAACGTCGTCGCTCTAGAACACGACAGAAGCGTGGGCGAGGCGGCTGAGGCGTTCAGAAGGTACGGCATACGCCACGTCGTAGTGACAAAAGAGGGCAGGCTATACGGCGTCCTCTCCATCCGAGACATAATACGCGAAGAGGCCGTCTTAAGAGAAGTGGCGTCGTACTACGAGTGGACCTTCGAGCCGGGGATGTCGGCCTAATTCCACCCAGGCAACCACTGGCCCTAGACTGGGCTCCGTCAGCGACGGCTAATGACCCAAACCGCCTTGTTGGCCTGGCGCAGTCCCACGCGGCTACCTCAACGCCCGTTGCCGGCGCCTTAAAGTGCCCCTCGTCGGCCCTCAGGAGGCGCTGGGCGAAGTATTCGTTTTCTGCCATCCTGTTTTACCCGGCTTCCTGTACTGAGCGGCTTTAACGGCCTTCACCATGTCGAGGGTCAACAGGCCGAAGACTGTGTATTGGAACTTAATTCTCCAAAGTCCTGCTCTCTTTGCTTTACTAAGGGGGCTTTGTCCCTCTGCATTAAAGGTTGACGTCTTCGAAGTTATAGAGAACAGGCGTTTTGCTGTTAACATCGCATTCTGAGGCCAGATCACGTGTTGCGAGGGGAGTTTGGGCCGAAAAACTTTTAAGTGTGCTTTTTTTTCACCATGCGCGGGGCGTTGTTAGTCACAATAGTGGGGTTGGCCATCTTCTTGCTGGCCGCTAGGCCGCCTGTGGTTGAACACGACTTATACGAAATGGTTCTGCTAGATTTCGACCCCGGGGACTACTACCCGTACTACGTGTATAACAACACGTTGTTCAACGCCCCCGTGGTCCTCCCCATGGTGCCTCGGGATGTGTTAATAGCGGAGCTGGCTCTTAACACAACTACGAGAATACCCGCCGGGGTCTACGTGGCGGTGCCGAGGCGAGCTTTTGCGCGGAGCCCGCCTCCCGTCCCACCCAACGTGAGGGGCAGGGTCGTGGACTTAGAGGTGCCCGGCTTGGGAGTTGCGCGGCTAGTCTTAGCGAAGGGCCCGGAGGACCTGCCCGCCGCGGGGCTGGCCACCGTCTTCACCTTCGTAGAGGCGGAGGAAAGAAACGGTAGGCTGTTCGTAGGCGGAAGGCCGCTGGACGTAAGGAGGCCTATAATTAGGGGCGAGCCGCCTAGGAGACAGGAAAAAAGCAACTCCGCCGAGGTCGGCGTGACGGCGGTCACCGAGACGGCCACAGGCACCGCGGTGGCCAGCTGGGCTGACTACATCTTCGCCCCCGCCTCACCTGCGAAAATAGCCGTGGACGGCTACGACACAGGCTTCAAGGCAATTAGATACTTCAATTTGACAATAGGGCCAAGCGGGGAGTTTACAGAGGCTCCAGCCCGCGGGCAGAGGTACACTGGCAACAAGACGGTGTGGGCGTACTTGGGCTACGGCGTGAGGGAGGTCTGGGCGTTTTTCAGCGGCTCGTCGTCCTCAACGCTTTGGTATAAAGTATGCGCCTACTCAGCCCCCGGCCCGCCCCCGCGTAGCGTTTACGACAGCGCGTGCACCTCGTGGATGTCCGCGTCTGGCACGTCCATGGGCAGAGCCTACGTCGCGAGAATAAACTTAACTCAGTGGTCAAGCAGATACGTCTGGTTTTATGCAGACGTGTACAGCACAGGCCCCATCAACGGCTCAATAGCAGTTATTTACAGCAGGCCCGCCCCCTCTGCCGGCAACGTCTACAGCCTTATGCACGGGGTGTGGTGGTCAAGCGCAGTACAGCCCGGCGTTGACTTTACGGCATATTACTTCATCGACGTGAACAGGCTCATGTTCACTTTCCGGATACCGCCAGGTGCAAGGGCGGACCCCTCCTTCACCATATCCGGGCTAAGGGTCACCACCTGCGGGGGCTACACGTCGCTTACAGTATCCGTCTACGTGCCCACGAGACCCGACTTGAGGACCACTGTGACAAGCACATCGAGGACGTGGACAGGCTTTTCAGACTGCTACACGTACACCTTCCCCACAATAGGTGGCTCTCTCAGACGAGAGGCCATAGCCCCCATCCTCGCCGGAAATGCCACCGCCGTCCCCGTAATGTTAGAGTTTAGCCCCACGCT
The DNA here is from genome assembly GCA_038879095.1 of Pyrobaculum sp. GTDB lineage: Archaea > Thermoproteota > Thermoprotei > Thermoproteales > Thermoproteaceae > Pyrobaculum. Next base: position 20,143 of record JAVZUI010000014.1, read on the forward strand.
CAAGCCCAAAAACACAATTACTTTCTCTCAGCCAGTGGAGGTCAGATTTACAGTTTTTTCCCTATGGGGACAGAGGTGGCCTGAGATATGGCGACACGACGCAAGTAACTGGTTCAGCGACGTCCGATATCCTACTATAAATTTACCTGTTAGATACGTGTTAAGAGACATCTTAACTTATGTAGCTTGGAATCTTCCATATCCAGTAAACGAATCAGTCTACCCGCCCGCCGGATATCCCGCCATGGCCTATGTGACGTATACACATATGGCTTCGATATCTCCAAGTTCTGAGGATGCCTTCAGCCGCTCGGCGCTTGAGTACGCCTATAATTCAAGGTATAACGTACAGCTCAAACGCGTTTGCAACGCATTAGAGAGGTATTCGGATGGCGGAGTACGCGTTGTTGGGATATTTGTAGACAATCCCGGCTATAATCCCGATTTCGAATTTTACATATCTGTAGCTTCCTCTATTGTGAACACTGTGGGACATGCGGTAACGATGTGGAGTCTTCTAGCTGCACTGAACATCGTACCGGGCGGACAGGTCGCCTCTGTCCTTGGGTATGCAGTATGGGGCATAAGCTTAGCGCTTAGCGTTTTTCAGCCCACAAGTCTCGAAACTTGCAACCCATCGGCGCAGTACGTCAGTGCTGGGTACAGGGCAAGTACGGGGTATGTCAAAAGCGCGACGTGGGAGATTGCCACAAACTATCCCATCCCCTTCGCCGGCGCCAAGCGCGTGTCTGTCAACGGCATGGTTATAACGGAGTTTAGTAGCAGTATACAAGGCTTTGGCACTGGCCAAGGGATTTACGCCCCCTTGATCACTTACTACTACTCTAACAGAACGTATTTTACCGCTCCTTTTGAGCCTTACGTGTATGGCTGGTCTAGGTACTATATTAAAATCGGCTAGCGGAGTTGCGGCGGGGCTCATCTTCTTAGTCTCAGTGGTTTTTCCGCCGTATGAGCCGCATCTACTCCTGGCTAGGGCCACCGCTGGGTACACCATGGCCGCCGTCTCGGCGGCGTATCTGGTGGCCGGGGGTCGCGTGGCCTTTGCCGTAGGCGCCGCGGCGTCCTCGGCGGCCTTCGCCCTATCCTTCATAGACGTGGATGTCAACATGTTGCTTGCCCCCCTCTCTCTGTTTGCCTACATAGCGCTTGGATGGCTGTACCTCCTCTACGTGGCGTGGAGGCTCGGCCGCCTGCCCGGCCTCGTCTTATTCTTCTCTTTGCAGATAACGCTCTCCGTGCTCCCAGGGCCAAGCCTCCAATTCGCCAATCTCCTGCCCAGCCGCTGGCTAATCCTCTGGGGCGACAGGCCGGAGTTCACATACTTCAACTGGGCAAGGTACCTCACTTACTGCGCCACCACCTACCTCGCCCTATACATAACAAAACTCATAGGCGCCGCGCAACGGCGTGGGCAACCCGCCCGCCCACCGCGCCACTAAAGAGCATCGGCGCACCACAGACAAGCCGGCAGAAAACGCCGCCATACCTCGGCTTCAACAAGCGCGCCGCCCCGGAAGTACCTCATCCACGCCGATTCGTTCTAAACATCTAGCTGAGAGATGCGTAGACACTTGCCTCGGCCAAGGCCCGACCGGGCCGAGGACGCGTTGCCAGCCGCAAGAGTCCACAGCGCTTAAAAAGGAAGGCCGTTCGACGAAAGCCCGCCTCGTTTATCCCCCGCCAACAGAACACGTAAACAGAACACACGCAATAGCGTCAAGTTTAAGAAAACCAAGTGGTAAACGTAGCAAAGCCCTTGATGTAGATGATGTATTTTTAAAAAAACCGCGCGCCTACTAAGCGCCTCTGCAACAGCCGCACTCAGTGCGTCGAACGCCCCGCGTCGAGCATGCGCAACATGCTGGCCGCCTCGCCGCCAGGGCCCGCCACAAGCACGCCAGCCCCTAGTCCGCAAAAAGACACAAATGCCCAACAGTTGCGAACCCCACGGCTGAATTTTAGATTCGAGTCTTAGGCTAATCTAATTTAGTTGATTATCGAACGTAAAAAAGGCAAAGATTTTTTATGACTATGAACAACCGGGTGTGGGTGGTCCTCGTAACAGTAGCCGCGTCAGCGTCTGGTGCCAAAGCTTGGAGTTGTTCCAACTCCTTGGGGCTAGTATGAGGCAACTACTCTTATTACTGACACTTGTCGCCGCTGTCTCGGCGGCTATTGTGGTGGAGTTCCCGACAGATTTCACCCGCGTGGAGGTAGGCGGCGTCGTGGCGTACTACGCGCCTAACGTCACTTGTCCAATTATTGTAGTAAGTCCGCCCTTTAATGATGAACATTTGGCTAGGCTCTTGAACGTCACGGCGAATTACACATCCCCCTGGGCTGCCTATGGGATTGTTTCCACCTTGAGAGAGGCCGTGGGGGAGGCGGGCGGCGTGTTGTACCAGGTGGGGGTTATCGGAACGTCGCCGCCTGCGGGGTTTGTGGCGGCCTACGGGCTAAACGTTACGAAATTCGCAGAGCTTGTAGAAGGGATTAGAGTCGTCGTTTTTGTACTGCCGTGGAGAGTACAGCGACCTGCGTCGCCTGAGGAGTCTGTAAAGGTTGAAGGCGCCATGTTGAGGGCGCTGGAGGGCGAGCCTGCGTATAGCAAGCTAAAGCAGGCGGTTAGACAAGAGGCGTCGGCAAGGGCGGGGGCGCTTAGGAGCTGGATTCTTGGAAACGACTCGGCGCTTGAGGAGAAATACGTGAAGATGCTAAGAGAAATGTTTATCAACGCAAAGCTGGAGGGCGAGGCTCTGAGGCGGTCTGTAAAGAAGGTGGTAGAAGATAGAATTGGCAAGCCCGTGGAAAACGCCACCGACGAGGAGCTGTCGGCCGCCTTGCCCTACACAATAGGCTCGCCGACCGCGTCCATATCAGCAGGTGCTGTGGACAGCTTCCTTGGGATACCCTCTCTCAACTTACACGCGTTGCCCAGCGCCAACGTGACGGCGGAGGAGATGAAAGAGGCGGGCATCCGCGTCTTGTCCAAAGTCCTCAACTGCACGCCCGGCGTGTTGTACATATACACAGGGCCGCTCGGCTACTTTAGATACAAGGTAGGATTCTTCCCAGCCGCCGAAAACGCGGCCAGAGCGGCGACCCCCACCGCATCCGCTCAAAGTCCGGGCGCAACGGCAAGTCGCGGGGAGGCTTCAGCCGCCACGTGGCCGCCGGCGCTGATCGCGGCGTTTGTGGCAACTGCGGCGGTTGCGGCGTATTTCGCTCTGAGGCGTAGATAAATCCCCTCTTTTTTTCCCGTCCTTTTTGTGCGACTGGGCGTCTTCGTCGGTGGGGAAATATTTTAACTGTATGTCTCCTAGTCTACATGGATAGGGTTAGGTCGGCGGAGCTGGCCCACTTGGCTGAGTTGATGAAGCTGAAGGCGGCGGTCGGATCCGACTACTTGAGGGAGTTCGTCGACGGCGTGGTACGAGAGACCTACCTCAGGATCAGGCTGTTGGACGTGTTGTCTCTCCCAGACTTCTCCCTCGACGTGGAGGAGAAGAGGCCTCTTGAGGAGGTTGTGCGTACTTTAGAGACGATGTGCGCCCACTACGAGGAGCACCTCGCCGAGGTCCGCAAGTTGAGAGAGTCGGCGAAGACCCCCCTGGAGCTGGAGGTCATCGGGGCGTTGGAAAAGTCGCTTGAGCGCTCACACGTGGCCATCAGAATGCTTATCAACGCGTTGACTGAGTCAGGGCGGTAGCCTCGCAATGACCTTCCTCACCGTCTTGCCATTAGGGAGCTTAAACAAGGCGACCACTACGCCGGGCTTCCCAGGCGGCTGCAACACCCAGGCCTTACTCGGCTTCAGAAGGTACTTCCTCCCCTCGTAAACCACCTCGTATTCTCTGTTTAAAATCTCCTCCGCCACGTACAGTTATATAATTCTTTTTATAAACTTGACGTGAGGAGAGTCGTAGAGCTTGTCCTCTTGTCAATTCCCTACTTTATCGCCTTTGTGATTGGCCGGGTGCTGGAAGCCTCCGGCCTGGGCCAAGCGGCGTATTTACTCTCGGCGGCCTTGGTGGCGTTGTTCGCCGTTGCATACGGCTTCATGATGCCTTGGAAGTATTCTGTGAGTGGCGGCGTTGTGAAGCTCTGCTCGCCGTTCAGGTGTGTGGAGTATGAGGTGGCGGGCCGCCGGGGCGAGGTAAAAGGCGCGTTGTGGCGCCGCTGGGTCTATAACGCAGACTGTGTGGGGTGGCGGTCTGTGGTTTCTGCATGGGCGTGGTGCCGCGGGGGAGATTTATACTTCGCCACGCATAGATGTAGAGACAGGTGGGAGATATATCAGGCGCGCGGGGAGGATTACGTATTCAGCCTGTGGCTGTGCGACGGCGGCGGTGGGGCGGTGTAACACATTTTTATTTGAGGAGGAGTAGAGACTTATGCGGGTCAGGTCGCCTTTCGTAGTTGTAATGGGCCACGTGGATGTCGGCAAGACCCTGCTCCTAGACAAGGTTAGGGGCACGGCGGTGGCCTACCGGGAGCCCGGCATGATAACACAACACATCGGCATGTCCCTCGTCCCCTGGCAGGCGGTGGAGAAGTTCGCAGGCCCCCTCGTCGACAGGCTGAGGCTGAGGGGGCGCATCTGGATACCTGGCTTCTTGTTCATAGACACGCCCGGCCACGCCGCCTTTTCTAACCTGAGGAAGAGGGGGGGCTCCGTGGCGGATTTGGCCATCCTCGTGGTGGACATCACCTCGGGGCTGGAGGACCAGGGCGTGGAGTCTCTCAAACTGATTCAAAGCCGCGGAGTCCCCTTCGTCGTCGCGGCCAACAAGCTGGACAGGATATACGGCTGGCAGTCGGAGCCCAACAGGCCCTTCCTATTCGCCGTGGAGAAGCAGGAGTGGCACGCGGTGGCGACTCTGGAGGAGCTGATCGGTAAGTTGATAGACCAGTTGTCTAAATTCGGCGTAGAGGCGGACCGCTACGACAGGGTGAGAGACTTCTCAAAACAAGTCCCCATCGTCCCCACGAGCGCCGTCACTGGAGAAGGGGTGGCCGACCTGCTCCTGGTCCTCGCCGGGGTGAGCCAGCGCTTCATACCGCGGGAAAAACTACAAGTGGGCGGCGGCCCGGCCAAGGGCGTCGTGATGGAGGTCAAAGAGGAGAGGGGCCTCGGCGTCGTCGCCGACGTCATACTCTACGACGGCAAGCTGAGGAAAGGAGACACCATAGTAACTGCCGGCCTGGAGGGGCCTAGGCAGGCTAAGGTGAGGATGTTGGTGATGCCGAAGCCTCTGGAGGAGATGCGCGACCCTGAGGACCGCTACATGGCGGTGGAGGAGGTGGAGGCGGCCGTGGGCGTGCGTGTCGTTGCCGACGGCCTCGAGGGCGTGGTCGCAGGCGCGCCTCTGCTCGCCGTGTGGGACCCACAAGAGCTACCCAAGGCGTTGAAGGCGATAGGCGAGGAGATAGCCGAGATTAAGATAGAGTCGGACAGAGAGGGCGTAATAGTCAGGGCAGACACCTTCGGCACTCTCGAAAGCATAGTCCTCTTTCTCCGCCAGCAGGGGGTCCCCGTGAGAAAAGCCGACGTGGGCCCCCCGACGCACAAAGACGTGGTTGAGGCAGTCTTGAGCAGGAGGAAGAACCCCACATACGGCGTAATCCTAGCCTTCAACGTAAAGACGCCCCCCGACGTGGAGAAAGAGGCCCAGTCAAGCGGCGTGAAGATAATCAGGGGGGAGATACTCTACCGCGTCTTCGACGAGTATTTAAAATGGTCCCACGAGGTGAAGACAAAGACCATCGAGCAAATACTGTCACAGCTCACGCGCCCCGCCAAGATCCAGATACTGCCGGGCTTTGTGTTTAGAAGAAGCGACCCGGCTATCGTCGGCGTGAAAATCCTCGCCGGGACGATAAAGCCGGGCGTGACGTTGGTAAAAGACGGCCGCGAAGTAGGTCGAGTCATGCAGATACAGAAAAGCGGCAAGCCGGTAAACGAGGCCGCCGCCGGAGACGAAGTAGCCATCTCAATACAAGGCGACGTAATCGTAGGCCGCCAGATAAAAGAAGGCGACGTCCTATACGTCTACGTACCAGACGAACAAGCCAGGCAGTGGATCTTCCAGTACAAACAACACCTCAGAGAAGACGAACTCAAAGCATTAGAAGAATACCTAAAAACAAAAAAGAAGTAAGAAGCCCAGAGACCCCGTGGCGTCGAGGGCTCGTGGCTAGGTGCGGCCTATAGCCGCAGAGCAAGTCGCCTATCAACGGGCTCCGTTGCCTCTTGCCAGAGTAGGGAGATAAGCGCCCGCCGTGTCTGTCCCCACA
>JAVZUI010000014.1:26473-37499 GCA_038879095.1 Pyrobaculum sp.
CTTCTTTACTAACAATGCACAAAGAAGCCTCGACGAGGCTAGACGACGTCTAGCACCTCCATCTCAACAAGTCCCGCGTATATAGAGACTCGTAAGTCGTCTATGCTCAGATAAAGGCGCGACGTGGTGCGGGGGGTGGGATTTATAGGCCGGCGCCTCGCCGTGAACCCACGCAGGCCTACGCCACAGGGTCTTGAGCCCTGCCCCTTTGGCCTGGCTCGGGCACCCCCGCTCGTTGTAGAATCTACAGACGAGTTTTTAAGTTTTCGCGCCTTTTCGTGTTTTTGTTGTTCTTTTTAGACTTTGCAGTACTGCGGGTATGTTGGGGCTTGATTTGACGGTGTGTTGATGTTTGTAGCTTTTTGCGAATAGCGGTAAGTTTTTTATCTCCCCTAGGCTTTCTAAATGTGGCTGGCGTGCAGGTTTTGAAGAACCCGATTGGCGTAAAGTTACTTTTAGAGAATATTTTGTCGGGGCTTGTTCGTAATTTTCTGGATTATCTGAGGGAGCTTTCTATGTGTAGCGGCGCTGGTTGTCTTTCGGTGGTTAGAGATGCTGTTAATCACATAGTAGCAGACGTGGAGTTGTCTTCGTTGTTGTTTTCTAAGTTTATGCCTACTTCCGGCGGGTTGGGCGTCGATATGTATAGCTTGGCTTCTGCAGTAGAGAACGTGGCTTATGAGGTTCGTGAGAGCAACGAGGTGCTGTCTCGTAGTCTTTTTATTATAGCCGAGGCTCTGTACGCCGCCGATAGGGGAGACGTAAAGGCGTCTGTGGCTCTGCTTTTCGCCTCGTATATGTATTTAAACGGCATGGAGGAGCTTGCAAGAGAGTTGATTAGAGAAGTGCTAGGCGAGGGCGGCTTGCAGAGAATAGACTTTTTTTATGAAATGGGGTATTTTGCATATAAACTATCAAAACTTGGCATAATAATTACAAATAAAGACTTAGAATAAAGTTGAGAATTAATGTTATTAGACACAAGTGTATTTGTAGATTTATTTTTTGAGTGTGTGCATCGCCTAAAGCCCGAGGCTTACTGCAGAGAATTATGCAGATTTACTGCAGATCGTGGTGTCTACATATCTGAGTTTTCTGCAAAGGTCGAAGTTCCTTGGGCGATTCTTAATGTGATAGTTAAGAGGGGTATTATAGATATAGACATAGCGACTGTTTGGAATTTTATATCTGGCATTATAAACAGTAGATATATTTTAGATTTAAATAATGAAATTATAAGTCTAGCACAGAAAATTTATAATAATATTAAGCTATCTACCCAAGACTCATTACAATTGGCCACCGCAGTGTTCTATAGGATGCCGTTGTTTACAAGTGATGTGGAATTTTATGAAAAGTTGTGGCGTCGGTGTGGCGGTTGCGGTGCTGTGAGTGGAAGAATTCTCTACTGTAGACAGTGCCGTGTGGAGGGTAGTCTTGTCGACGTGGCCGTGGCGCGCCTGTGGCAATGTTTATATACTAGTGTGTACTAGTTGTTATGGTCGAGGCGTTTGTATTCATCAACACGGAGATCGGCGCCGAGGACGAGGTGATGGACGCTTTGGTTAAGATGCCTGAGGTCAAGGAGGCGATGATTGTCTACGGGCCATACGACCTCGTCGTGAAGATCTCCACAGACACTGCGGAGAATTTGCGGAAGTTGATTTCTGAGAAGATTCGGAAGATGCCTAAGATTAAGTCGACGACGACTTTGATTATTGCCAAATCCGTGGTTAAGTAGCTACTGGGCCGGTGCCTCTTCTTTTTTGCCTTTTTCCAGCTCCTTAGCCCCTAGCGGTATTGCGGGGGGCCCTTTGTAGTCTTTTGGGTATACTATCACGGCGTTTATCTGCACTATTGAGTCTGTGATTGTGTTGCCTCTCATTAACTTTTTCTTCTTCATCCCTCTCTTGGGCGGGTGGTAGCCGGGGGGGCCGTCTGCCAGAACGTACTTCTTGACGGGGCCGGGTATGCCTGGGTGCATGGGGGCGCCCTCGATGCCGCTTCCCCCCGTTATCTTCACCTTGGCGCCTTTGGGCAGTTCGATGAGTTCTTTTAACACTATGCCGTCTATCTCGTCGCCTATTTTTAAGCCGACGAATCTCTGGGCCAGCGGGTCTTTTATCTCGAACTGCCTTGCCTTTCCAGAAATGGGGTCTGACAGCACTAGCTTAAACGTAGGCATGGCGGCTTGTGGAGGCTCTGTTTATAAATATTTTTGTTATCGACTGCGTGGAGTTCATAGTGCCGTTGTGCTCCCGCTGGGGGGATTTTGAAGAGGTGACTTTCGTCGTGAGGGAGGGCTCAGTGTTGGCGGTGGGGAGGACTGCCGGCGGATTCGACGAACGGGCCGTGGAGTTGGGGCAGGTAGAGGCGTTGCTGAGGCCCTACCAGGAGCTTTACGACTTTTTAGCAGCTAGGCTTGCCGAAGTCCTCGGCGTGGAGTACAAGCCGGAGGGCGGGGACGTCTTTTCCTGGCTGAGGAGCCACGTCGCTTTTATAGACGCCGCCAGCGCTAAGTGGGGAAAAGTGGTGGACAGGCTGGGCCCGTTTTCTGTGCGTAGGCATGTACGCGAGGTTTTCATGCCTTACAGCGGCCACGCGCTTACTCTGACCTACGTCGCCTACCCGTTCCAAGGGGCCGTCGTCGCGGCGGAGAACAAGGGCAGGGTGATGGCGATTGGGAGCGTGGTGGTGGAGTGGGGCGGCGTCAAGGTGGCCTCCGCCGGGCTCCGCACTCTCGCCGGCGCCGTCCTGCTGGCGCAGGCCGCGCCTGAGCTGTTGGAGGAGTTGAAGTCTGTGAAAAAGGCTGTGGAGGAGTTTGTGGCGAGGTTTAGGTCTATCTCGGCGTGTCGGTGACGTCGAAGGCCAGCTCGCCCCACTCCTTTGTTTTCGCCTTGATGTCTATCCTATGCGCGCCGGGGGATAAGGTAACGCCGGCAAGCAATATTGTAACCTCGTCTCTAACTGCGAACTTCTGTCCCTGGCCTGCCAGCTCGGTCACCCCTCTTTTCTGGCCGCCAATTATGACGTAGATTTTTTCTGTGGGGATCTTCTGCCCATCTACCGCCACTTCCAGTCCCACGACTGTGGCGGGGGCGAGAGAGTTTTTTAACTTAAAGGTGGCTCCCTCGGGAGTGTTGGCGAGGCTCCCCTGGACGTATAGTTGTCTTAGTACTGACGGTGGAAGCATGTATATCACATAAGTTAATATTAATATCTTTATTTTCGACAAAACTTTATACAAAATACACAGCGGTGCGAGACTTTATATAGTAGTGTCGGGGATTGGCCGTGATTCCGTTACAGAAGTTAGAAAAACTAAGAGAGGGGCCTTACGAGGTGAGGAAAATGGGGGACGCGGTGGAAATTGTCTTCGTCACGCCTACTCTTGGAGAAGCCGCCTCTGACCCCGAGCTAGGCGGCGAAAATAGAGTCGTGGTATTGAGAGGCGTGGCGAGGGGAGATGTCGTGGAGCTTACTGATGCGTATGTAGAAGACTCCCAGGGCCGTAGGACTCGGATAAGTCTAAGAGATTTAGAACTCTGGGTAGAATACGTAAAAAGTTTATAAGAACCCGCCCAGAGATAGATAGCCCCGAAGCGGGGGCATATGAGCGGCAGACACCAAGAGGCGGCCCTGCCGCGATTTCCACTGCCTCTTCCAGCCCTTCCGAAGTTTAACTGCTAAATAATCACTTGGAGTGTAGACTTATATACGACCGCAATGGTGTGGAGATGTGGAACAGTTAAAACTGCCCAAGGAGGTAGTCCGCAAACTTAGAAGCGTTGCCGAAGAGGCGGGTGTCTCTCTAGAGGACTTCCTCTTAGAGGCCGTGCTGAGCGGCGCAGATCCGCCAGCTAGGGCGAAGACGTATGTGGAGGCGGCTGCGGAGCTTCTGGCAGACGCCGAAGAGGAGCTAAAGGTGGGTGACCTACGCCAGGCTGGCGAGAAGGTCTGGGGCTCTGTGGCGTTGGCGGTGAAGGCCTACGCGTACTGGCGAGAGGGGCTGAGGCTGTCAAGCCACGGTGAGTTGTGGAGGTATAAGGACGTCTTGGCGAGGGAGCTCGGCGACTGGGTTAGAGATGCGTGGATGCACGCCACAGCGATGTATGTAAATTTCTACGAGGGGTGGGCCACCAGAGAAGACGTAGAAAAGGCATTGGTGTTAGCAAAAAAGTTTGTTGAGGCTGTCAAAGCCGTTATTAAGTGAAAGTGTCTGGCCGTAACGTGTAGAGGCGTTTGCGGCGTAACAAACTCCAGGCGCATTCGACTTTTAAAATGGCGACAGTTGTGGCGTTTAAGGCCGCGGACTGAAGTGACGTCTATAGTCTCAGAGGCTTGCTTAGTTCTACGATTTTTTGATAGGGGTCTTTGGCCTTGACCGCCGCGCTGGCTAGCAACACGCCCTTTGTCCCTAGTCTAAGCGCCGCGGCCACGTCGTCTCCGCTTTCTATGCCTGCCCCTGTGATGACGGCCACTTGGGGGAAGTGGGCCGAGACAAGCTCCACAGTTTTGACAACCGTCTCGGGCTTGTACTTAGATACGGCTCGTCCAGTGCCTATTAGTTCCGGGGGCTCCACAGCCACGGCGTGGGGCTCAAGAGCCGCCGCCGCGAGGGAGGTGCGGGGGTCGGGCGCGCAGACCACCACGTCGAGTCCCAACGCCTTTGCCCTCTCCACATGTCTGGCCAAGTCGTTAAGCCTAAGGGGCGCCTCGCTGTGGTTTAGAATAACGCCCTGGGCCCCTGCCTCTTTTACGTTTTCCACAGGCACATGCGCCGTATAGGCGCCGGCCGACTCAACGTCGGCGCCTTGGGCGTAGACGGGTATCTCCACAGACTGGGCCACAAGCGCAAGCTCTAAGTGGCTTGGAGCCACGGCTATGTTGACGCCAAGCTCCTTGGCGGCCCTCTCGGCGGCCTTCGCAAGCTCCACAGCCCTTCTGCCAGCCGCCTCTTTATACGCCTTGAAGTTGATTATGAGAATGGGGAACTTCATGGAGGGGAAAGGCGTGTTACATATAAATCTTTGGTCACTATACGTCGTGGAGATTCCCAAGTTCTTAGCAGAGGTTTTGGCGAAGAAGGCAGAGGGCGGAGACCCCCTAGCATACTTAATCGAACTTCTAGAAAAAGAACTAGATCCTGAGGATAAACATGAGTTATACGTCAAGTCGTCGGAGTGGTTCTGGGAGGAGGGCCTTGAGTTGATGAGAAGGGGCGATTTGAGACAGGCTGGGGAGAAGATTTGGAACTCCGTGGTGCAGGCGGTGAAGGCGGTGGCTGAAAGGAGGGGGTGGCGCCACGACAGCCACAGGCTTATATGGGCGGCTGTGAGGCGTATTTCACAAGAGCGGGGAGACCCTGCCTTTGTGGAGAAGTTCGCCGCCGTGGAGCAATTACACGTAAACTTCTACGAGGGGCATCTTGAGGAATACGACGTGAAGATACTGGCCAATCTGGCGGGGGAGTTGCGTCGGGCGCTTATCTCCCTAGTCTGACGAGAGCCGCCGCGGCTAGGAGAGACAGTACGATTAGGTAGAGGAGTAGGGGTAGGTGTTCTAAAGCCAGGGCGCCCCAGCCAGTTGTGGGAGACCAGACTGTGCGGGAGACTCTACCTGCGTTGAAGGCGGCGACTACTAACAAAGCGGCTAACGAGGCGGCGCCCCACCTCTTCCACAAAAGAACAGTCAAGACGGCATAAGTCGCGGCAAGCGCTAAGTTTTCTGCCACTAGCAGAGGGGGGAGCCCCACCGCATTTATTCCCAAGTAGCCCAGTACTAGCAAGGCTGTTAGAAATACGAGCAACTGCCTCATAAGCCGAAAAATGATTCGAATTTTAAAAATCCACGCCGCTTCCTACGCAACGCGCGGAGCCGACGCGCGTTCCACTATCTTCTTCAAGACGTAGGGGAGTATCCCCCCGTGTCTTATATACTCCACCTCAGCCCAGGTGTACACGGCGGCTTTGGCTTTTACCTCGTCGACTCTTCCGTCTTTTCTGCGGATTCTGATGGTTAGCTCTTTGCCCGGGGCCAAGCCCTCGGACAGCCCTATTATGTCAATTGTCTCAGACCCCTCTAGCCCGAGGCTGTCCACAGTTACGCCGGGGGGTAGCTGGATCGGCACTATGCCCACCATAGTTAGGTTGGCTCTGTGGATGCGTTCAAAGCTTTCGGCGATCACGGCCTTGACGCCTAAGAGCTTCGGCCCCTTGGCGGCCCAGTCTCTACTGGACCCAGCGCCGTAGTTCTTGCCGGCTACGACGATGACGGGGGTGCCCTCCTTCTTATAGGCCTCGGCGGCTTCGTAAACAGTCATGACTTTGCCCTCTGGGAACTTAATGGTGAGGCCGCCGTCTAGGTTGCCAATCTTGTTCTTATACCCCTTGCTTGAGAAGGTGCCCCTCACCATGACCTGCCAGTTGCCGCGCCTCGCTCCGAAGGTGTTAAAGTCGGAGGGCTTGACGCCCAGCGACATTAAGTACTGCCCCGCCGGGTTGTCCTTGGTGATGTTGCCGGCAGGCGATATGTGGTCTGTGGTTATGCTATCTCCGAGGATTAACAACGGCCTGGCGCCCCTTACGTCCCCCACCTCTACGCCCTCTCCAAATAGGGGAGAGGGCTGTATGTAGGTGTCGTCGGGCCTCCACTGGTACAACAACCCGCCGGGGGCCTCCAGGGCGCTCCACTCTGGGACAAGCTCGCCTGCCTTTTCATACTTCTCGCGGTAGATTTTGGGATCTGCCCACTCCTCAACCACTCTTGCCACCTCCTGGGGGCTGGGCCACAAGTCCTTTAGGTAGACCGGCCTCCCGTCGGCCGCAACGGCCAGCGGCTCTTCGTCTAAGTTCTTCAACACGGTGCCAGCCAGCGCGTAGGCCACAACTAGGGGAGGCGAGGCCAGATACGCGGCCCTCACGTCTGGGTGCACCCTGGCCTCGAAGTTCCTATTCCCAGACAACACAGCCGCGGCTAAGATGTCGTGTTCTCTTATCGCCTTCGCCACGGGCTCCGGCAAGGGGCCGGAGTTGCCAATACACGTGGTGCACCCAAAGGCGGCGACGTGGAAGCCAAGCTCGTCGAGGTACTTCTGGAGGCCGCTTCTCTCTAAAATCTCGGCCACGGCCCTGGAGCCCGGGGCGAAGCTAGTCTTTACATAAGGCGGAGGCCTAATGCCGAGCTCCACGGCCCTCTTTGCCAAGAGGCCGGCAGCGGCGAGCAGGTACGGGTTAGAGGTGTTTGTACAGCTTGTAATAGCCGCTATGACCACGTCGCCGTCTCCAAACTCCACGGCGCGTCCGTCCACCTCTATGACGACTTTTTTACGCGGCCTCTTCTTCCTCTCTTGCAAAAACTCCTCAAAGCTCTTAGGCACCTCCGGCAGCCTCCTCTTCTGCCAGGGCAACGTGGGGCCGGCCAAGTGACGCTCCACCGTCGATAAGTCGAAGTCCACTACCTGGCTGTACTCTGCGCCTTCGACGCCGCCGAAGACGCCCTGTAGCTCGTAATACCTCTTAACCAAGGCGACGTGGTCCTCCGGCCTCCCGGTAGCCCTAAGATAAGACAGAGTGTTCTCGTCCACTGGAAACAGCCCGGTGGTGGAGCCGTACTCAGGCGCCATGTTGGCGATGGTGGCCCTATCTGGGACAGAGAGCTTCTTAACCCCCTCTCCGAAGAACTCCACAAAGGCGTCCACCACGTTCACCTTTCTCAACGCCTCAGTTATGGCCAGCACGATGTCTGTGGCGGTCACGCCGGGCCTCGGCTCGCCGTAAAGCCTAACGCCCACCACCCTCGGCACCCTTATCGTAATGGGCTCGCCCAACATGGCGGCCTCCGCCTCCACGCCACCCACGCCCCAGCCCACCACGCCGAGGCCGTTTATCATCGTCGTGTGGCTGTCCATACCCACTAAAGTCTCGAAGTAGGCCAAGTCGCCGTCTGTCATCACCACCTTCGCCAAGTACTCCAAGTTGACCTGGTGAATAATGCCCGTGCCAGGCGGGAAAATCCTCAAGTTCTTAAACGCCTGCTGCGCCCACTTCAAGAAGCGGTACCTCTCCCTATTCCGCTCAATCTCCAGCGCGATGTTTCTACTCAACGCCTCGCGGGAGCCCCAGAAGTCGATCTGAACAGAGTGGTCGATGATTAAGTCCACCGGCACCTGCGGGTTGATGACAGACGGGTCCCTCCCCATCTTCGCCACGATGTCGCGCATAGTGGCCAAGTCCACCACGGCGGGGACGCCGGTGTAGTCTTGCATCACCACGCGGGAGATCTTAAGTGCCACCTCCCCCTCAGGAGCCTTGGGGCTCCACCTAGCCAACCTCTCCAAGTGCTCCGCAGTGACGTCGCGGCCGTCGAGGTTCCTCATTACATTTTCTAACAAAACTCTAATCGAATACGGGAGGCGGGCGACGTCGTACCCCTCCTTCTCCAGAGAGCTGAGAGGGTAGAACCTATAAGCTCGGTCCCCCAACGAAAACTTCTCTAGGCGCATATGAGCCTGTTTTTCCATTATTTAATATGTTATTTCTTTCGCAGTCTTACACCAAGCTCACGCCATGTCGAACCGCCGCGTGCGCAAGCTAGAAGCCCAAGGAGCCCCCGAGAGACTCCGCGTTTATTGCGTTGCAGGCGGCCTAGGCCCCCTGCGGCGGGCCTTCCTCTAGTAGTAGCCTCCATATTGGGACGGCTCCCTCTGCCTCAACCCAAGTCACTAGCTTGCACGGGGCGCCTATCTTCTCGGCGGCTTTTCTACACTTTTTTACATGCCTCTCGTCGGGCTCGTAGGCCGCCTCGTAAAGCTCCACGCCGCGTTGAGTCAAGTAGACGAAGTCCACCTCCTCCTCGCCGATTTTTAAATATCTTATCCTGCCCCCCTCTCTAAGCGCGCGCCTAAGCAGGTGAAGAAACAGCAGGTTTTCCAACTTCCTGCCCGCGTCACGCCCTGTATATGTGAGGTTTGTGAAGGCGGGGTCCACTAGGTATATCTTCCTTGGGGCAGCCGCCCTGGCCTTGGCGGGGCCGTGCGGCTCCACTACAAACAAGAGGTAGGCCTCTTGCAGGTACTTGACGTAGTTAGCCGCAGTCTTGTGGTCCACATCCGCGGCCTTCGCAAGCCTACGCCACGTTACGAGGTTAGAGTAGTTTTCTAACACTACGTAGAAGAGCCTCTCGAAGGCCTCCACGTCTTTTACTCCTCGCCGCTCCACGACGTCTCTGTAGAATATGGTGTCCAAGAGGGCTCTGAGCTTATCCGGCGACCTGGACCTCCACACCTCGGGAAAGCCGCCCCACTTGACGTACTCCTCAAAAAGGGCCCTCGCGGCGCCGCGCTCCCTAAAGGTGAGCGGCGCGGCTCTCGCAATTTCGGCGAAGGACAGGGGAAGCAGAAGCAACGACCTATACCTCCCCCTAAGCCTACTCGGTATCTTCTCCATAGTCAACTCCGCCGTAGACCCAGTGACATATATGTCGAAGTCCTTGACGTCGTGCAGCCACCTAACCTTGGCATCCCACCCCGGCCACTCCTGCACCTCGTCGAGGAACAGAGCCACCCTGCCGCTGGGATACACCGCCCTCACCTCCTCGGCAAACCTCCTCGCCGTCCACCCCCTAACCTCGGGGTCGTCAAACGTGACGTAAACAACCTGGTGGCCGGCCTCCAGAAGCTGTTTAGCCCTCTTCAACAGCTGAAAAGTCTTACCCACCCTCCTCGGGCCAACGAGGGCCAACACGTCCCCACCAGGGTCAGGCAACGAAAAAAGACGAGGAACCTCCTCCACATACCTAAGAGACTCCACATACTCCACAGTCATCTCCCTCAACAACACGTTACAACACACTCCCCAAATTTTTTAATTTTTGGGGATTACAAACCCCACCACCCCCAAGACGCCTGCACGCGACTCAGCCGGCCAACGCGCAAAGCGGCGGCGCAACGCCCTCAGCGCTCCCAAAGGTCCGCCGCCGTTGGCAGACGCCGGCACGTGGAGTTGCCGCCTTACGCCCTCTCCGCGTTGTGTCTAACAACGGCTTGCCGCACCTCTTTGGCGTTGCCTGCGGCAATGATGGTGGTCCTCTCCACCTCGTAAACGCGGCCGCAGTAGGGGCACTGGTGGCGCTTGGCGTCCGCCCTAACGGCGCTTGCCCTACCGCAGTGCGGACACACGGCGGCGAGGTACCTCACGACCTGGACTCCAATATCCCTCTTAAAAGCCTTAACGCCTCGCCCAGGCGGTACGCGGCGCATTGATACCTCCCCAGCTCCAGCCTTACGCCGCCCCTCGGCTCCGGGCCGTGTCTAGCGTGCGTCGCAAAGAGCAACCCCCTGTACTTCACCACGACGTACCTCCTTCGCAACGTCGCCCGCCCCAGGGACTTCACCCCGGCGATGTGTAAAGTTACATACTCCACGGGGGGCCACGGAGGGGCAATAGGCTCAACACAGACGTCAACCCGCCTCGTAGGCACCTCGTACAGATACGCAGGCGGCGCAGGGTGAGACAAAGGCGCGCAGAGAGACACGTCGGCCAGCAGATGGCCGCCGTGCCAGTCGATAAGCAGAAGACCCAGAGTCGGCAACGCGTCAAGGCGGCAAAGGCGGCCCCCCCACCTCTCCTCCAAGACACGGGCCAACTCCACAAACTCCCCCTCCAGCCACTTGCTGACGGACGTGGGAGATTCGTAGTCAATCCTATACTTCACCCGCCTCTGCACAAGCCCCTGTACATACGACTCCCTAAACACAGCCCCCAGTTAATGTTTATATATTGAGTCTTTCGGGGGGTCTATGCCGACGTACTACCTAAGGGAGGAGGAAGAGTGGGAAGAGGAGGAGGAGCTCTGGGAGGAGTTCGAAGAAGAGTGGGAAGAGGAAGAGGAGTGGTAAACTTTTTCAAAAGTTCCCGCTTTTCTCTCTTTATGTTTTTTCAGGTTGTTTCAATAGTTCTACAAGTAGGGTGTCTGCAGGTACTAAGTAGTACTCTTAGGGTGTGTGGGGGTTAAGTTTATAAATGGC
>JAVZUI010000015.1:0-32885 GCA_038879095.1 Pyrobaculum sp.
AGGATGTCCTCTATTGTTTTGTACGACTTCAAGCCTTCTACTTCCTTGCCCTCGTCTAGCGCCTCTGCGGCTTTTATGAGAGCTATGATTTTACGCTCTTTCCCTCTTCGCAACGCCAGCGTGTATTTTAACACGTTTTCTCGTAGCTTTTCTCGGGCAAGGCGTAGCTCGTCTACAAACGCAGGAGGTTTCTCGCCTTTTTTAAGTATTTTATCTACTGTATGTTTGATAAGTTCAAATTTTAATTTTTCGAATTTATCTGCTCCGTATATTTGTACTGTTATAAAGTTTTGGGCAGGCTCTGCGTAGAACCTTTTCCAATACGCCGAGAGCAACGGCGCCAGCGCGCTGTGTATCGTCTCAGTTAGCAACAACCTGCTGGTGATAAACACGTGGACGTAGTCCACTACGTACCCCCCCACCGCTCCTTGGGCTATTATGTCGGATAACGCCTCGGCGGCTTTTTTAAGCTCGTCTTCTCTATCTACGTGGAGGAAGGCGTAGCCCTCTCTAAAGCCCATGTTGTTGGCCCAGACTACTTGTCCACAGCAAATCCTCAGCCTTACCCCAGCCACTCCTAAGACTTGTTCTACCTCTTCGTGTAAGTAGGCAGGGTTTTCAAGCCTCTCGCCGTACTCTTTTGCAATCGCCGACGCCGTCTGCAAATCGCTACTTATCACCAGCCTGGCCACGTCTTCGGAAACGACGTGCCTCCTCCCCACCAGGGGCAGCTCGAGCTTTTCCTCTGACATTAGGTATAGGTATAGCCTGCCTTCTTCAACCACTGTGTAGTATAGATAGGGCTCGTACGAGGCGGTTTTCGGGTCTCGCGGGTCGATGTCGTATCCCCTCAGCGCCAGGTACTCCCGGACGACGCTAAGCGCCTCTTTGTCCTCGAAGGGCACTTTGTAGAGGTATACTTCTCTAGACGCCCTGCGTAGCTTGTCTATGTCGTGGGGCATTCCTGAAAACGCCAGTTCTAACACCTCGTCGTCGACGTCTGCGTCTATCCCCTCCTCTCTCAACAAGTCGGCCAGTCTCCTCCCCTCTGTCTTGTACTGTAGTAGCCTTGCGGCGTATTTCATTAAAGGCCTAGGGGCGGCTTCTCCCTTCTTCCTCGCCAAGTTGTAAAGCGCCGCCAACTCGGCCAAGGTGAATGGGCTTAGGGGGTCTAAGTCGCCTGACTCCACTTTCTTTATTCTCTCCGGCGTCGAGTAGGCCCATAGACGTTGTTTTACAGTTTCTACAAACTGCCAAAAGGGGTAGCGGGTGTCTATGACTATCTCTCTAAATACTCTGCCGGTGGTTAAGTCAAAGACGTCGGGAATTACGTTTTTTAGAATTGTGTAGTAGAGCTGGGGGGTCAACGCCACGACAATTGCGACTTTGTTAAAACGCTCCGGGTTGCCTAGAATACGGGCGTAGGACCGGGGCTCTAGCAGAGCCCTGATGTAGGTGGCAGTTTTTTGTAGCAAAGACATGAACCTCTCGTCGCTTAGCGCCCCCAGCTTGTGGGCCGCTACGACGCGCGATATTTCGTCGGCTTCGTCTATTAACACTAACATCGGCTTGTCCTGCTTCTTGGCCGACACGTCGATTACGAAGTCTTTCTCGAGCGACAGGGCTGTGCGGACTACGTCAAACCCCTCTTCCACAGCCACGTTTTCTAACTCGTCTAGGAGCTCGCTTTTCCCCCAGCCGTACGGCGCCACCACCACCGCCAAGACGTTGTTATTACTAGTCTTAACAACTTTCAGCACCTCTAATAGCTGTTGCACCTCTTTTTCAAAGCCCACGGCCCTGTGTAGACGGACTAGATGGGTCACGCCGCTGGGGCTGAAAGGAAGGTCAACAAACGCATACACGGCTCTCATCTACGGGGCGAAATATATTTGCAATAGACAACAAAGACGGCAACAAGAACTAAAATACATACTAGACTTCTCCAGTGATTAGGCGTTGCAATGCCGCAGACATCCCACAAATTTATGAGTTAGAAGTAAAGTCGTTTAAACCTGATGATATATATAGTATTGAACTATTAAAATTTTTATGTTCATACTGTTTTGATAATTCATATGTTTTTATTAAAAATAATAAGGTGGTCGGATACGTCATAACTTGTATTGAGGGGGAGTCAGCCCACGTGGTTTCCATTGCAGTAGACCCAGATTATAGAAGACAGGGCGTTGGGAGGGCGTTGTTGTGCACAGCGCTGAGACTCCTAGCCGAGGGCAAGGTCTCAGAAGTCTTTCTCGAGGTCAGGGTGAGCAACGAGCCTGCGCTACGCCTATACCAAGGCGCCGGGTTCCAAATTTTCGAACTCCTCAGGGGCTACTACGGCGATGGAGAAGACGGCTACAGACTACGCCTTAGGGATAAGACAAGGGCGAAGTCCTTCTGTTCAAAGACATTGTAACAATAGGCGGAGTAGGTATTTAAGAAGGCTCTCTCTGCGGAGCGCGTACCACTTCACCACGTCTTCGAACGTAGAAGCCCCCCGTAGGAACTGCTTCTCTATACACACACCTATATGTGACTTTAAAAACAGTTATGTAACGTGAGGATATGCGTCACGAGCGCCAGTAAGGGCGGCACGGGCAAGACCACTTTCGCAGAGGTGTTTGCACACGTCTTAGAGATACTTGGCATATCTGCCTCCAGAGCGAGTCCGCACGAGGAGGCGCGCGTGGGGGTGAGAGTAGTGGACTTCCCGGCCTTTCCCCTAAGCGACAAGACGTATTTAAAAAAGGCGTTGGCGTGCGACTGGACGCTTTACGTCGTAGATGAAGACGAAGAGACGCTACGCGCAGTGGAGCTGTTCCACGTCGTGGCTAGGCCTCGGCTGGCGGGGGTGGTTGTCAACAAGGTGATAAAGAGGCCGTCCAAATACTTCATAACGGCGTATAAACGTCTGGCGCAGGTATACGTCGTGCGCTTCGACGAAGACTTGGCCGTTCATAAAAGCATCGGCGTGCCCCCCTACAGAGTGAGGTCGCCGGCTGTTTTAGATATGGCCAAGGCGTCTGTCGACATTGCGAAAAAATTAATACTTTAAGACGTGGTTCATGTGTGCGCGGCGTTGTCTGGACGTTTAAACGCGACAAGCTTTTACTCATATCTGACACCCACGTCGGCTACGAAGTAGAGCTGAGGAGAGAGAGAGGAATAAACGTGGTCAGTCAGACGAACAAGCTTGTAGAGGCGATATTAGAACTCGCCGATTTGCACAACGCCACGTCGCTCGTCATCCTGGGCGACGTAAAACACGAGTTGCCAGTGCCTAGGGAGAGCGTCGCCGAGGTTAGACAATTTTTAGAAAGGCTTTCGAAAAAAATACCTGTGCTACTACTGCCGGGGAACCACGACTCCCTACTACAAGAAATCGCCGCGGGTATCAGCGGCGTTGAGATAGCTCCCACACGCGGCATCTTAATAAAAGACGTACTGCTATTCCACGGCCACGTAAAGCCTAGTAAAGAGGACTTAGAGAAAGCCAGAGTTGTGGTGATGGGACACACCCACCCGGCCGTCGTCATAAGAGACGAAGTGGGCTACGCCGTCAAGGAGCCGGCCGTGCTTAAGATACGCGCCTCTCGTGCAAAGCTCTGCAAAGCGCTGTACGACGAACAGTGCCGCAGGGGGGAGGTTAAAATAATTGTGCTGCCCGCCTCTCACCCCCTAATTACTGGAGTGGACGTGAGAGAAGTGCCGGCGATGGCGGCCGAGGGACGCACCTTTCTTAAATACGTCGAGTGGCGGCCTGAGAAGGTGGAGGTCTATCTAACAGACTTGACCTATTTAGGGACGTTGGAAGACCTCGCTCTCACATCGCCTTGAGATAGGGTCATCATATCTCAGGCGCTGCCCGCTGTGCTCACCGTAACTAACATTGAACAAGTTTTTAAAACTTTAGACCTCGACGCGGAGTAAGTTGGAGACTCTTTCAAGCTCGTTAAAGTTTTCGTCTAGCCGCACGAGGCCGAGTCTTATGCACTTCACCTCAGCTAGCCTCTTCTCCACCTCGCTAGACACATATATCACCGCGCGTTTCTTGTCGTAGTAGATTTTTTTCAAAACGCCGAGACCTACTAAAAAGCCCTCGCCGTCTTCGAGCCCCACGAGCAGGCCTTTTTCAAAGTCTTGGGGGATGCAGGCCACTTGGAACCCCCCCACCTTACGCACAGACCAGGAGTCGCCGGGCACAATTGCGTATACTCTGTCGCCTACTTGGTATGCCCTGGCCACGGACATCCCCAGCGCCTTGCCCAACATCTTTTTTAAGTCCTCAGACATCTCTACGCCTTTGAAAATGGGAAGGTTACATATAGGCGTCTTGTCGAGGGAAATTGCCAACTCCACCGTGGGGAATATGTACCTGCCGTAGCCCATCTCCCGGTGGATTTTCCTATCCTCCCGAGACCTCGCCCTTGCATATGGAGGCGGCGGGAAGACGGCCACGTTTTTAAAGCCCTGTATTATCGGCTCAAGTTCTTTTTCCACTTGTATGGCCACTACGAGGGAGGGCTCGAGCCGCTCTATAAGTCTGCGCTTAAAAACCACGGCGTCTTGGTCCAGGACCCACCCATCTGTGTTTACTATAACCGAGTCTGCGCTCCACGTAGCTTTTGCGTATTTCACTGCCCTTGCGATCTGCTCCACCGCCTTTGGCCATATCTTCTCAAGGCTAGTGGACTGGAGGAATATGCTCTTTTCAGCTACTAGCTGTCTAAGATGAGTCACGTACTTAGACATCCTGGCGAGCGAGATTGTGGTGGGGGGGCCTAAATCGTTCTGCCCAACGTCTGCATCTATAACCGCCACTCTATACCCCCTGGCCAGCGCCTTGTTGCCCAGCAGAGCGGCCATGGTGGACTTCCCAACGTCCATCATGCCGATTATTAGTATGACTCCGCGGGGGTCGATCCGGGAGGCTTGCGCCTCCCACTCGTCGATTATCTCCTCGCCAGGCGCCGCCTTTTCAAGCAACGCGCCTGGCCCTAGTACGAACTCTACTTCAGACTCCGCCACGGCCTTTATGGCCAGCCTCCTCGCCCTTAGCACTGTAAACCACTGGCCGTCGCCGTAGACGACGCCGGTGGCGTAGATCTGGCCTCTCTTAACCACAACCTTGGCGGGCCCCTCCACGCGGTAGATGTCGCCTGGGCGCATGATGCGGATAGTCATGTCACGTAGCCATAACCGTATTTTAAATCATTGCCCCGAAGGCTTTTTAAAATAGCTCAAGGCATATGTGTGCGCCTCTCAGAGCTGTTGCAAAGAAAGCCGATAGACGTCCCCAAGCTGATACGTCAGAGAGTTCGCCAAATGGGCGTCGAGGAGATTAGGAAAAGAGTAAGCAACGTATTGAAAGGACTAGACGAAGTCGTCCTCGACGTGTTGAGCGGCCTAATGATAGGCAGGCCCGTAGTGCTGGTAGGGCCGGTGGGGCTTGGGAAGACGACGTTGGCCGAGACCATCGCCGAGATTCTGTCGCTTGCAGATCCGCCATATGTCGAGGTGGCGTGCCACTCCCACATGACCGCGGTGGATTTAACAGGAGATATAGACATCGCCGTGGTTCTGCAAGCAGGTTTCGAACACCCGCTGGCCTACGTGCCGGGCCCCCTCGTAATGGCCCACGGCTCCTTTCTCGTAATGGACGAGCTGAACAGACTCAACCCGTACGCCCAAGCCGCTTTGCTACAAGCCATACAGGAACACTACGTCTACATCAGAGGGTTTAGGATTAGGACGGACTTCGCCCTAGTGGGGACGGCCAACCCAAGCGAGTACGAAGGCGTATATGAGCTATCTGAGGCTCTTGCAGATAGGCTAAAGTTCGTAGAGGTGAAGATGCCAGACAGAGAGCTCCTCAGGTCTATCCTGCTCTGGAAGGCGAGGGAGATGTTGGGAGACCTCGAAGTCGAAGTGCCGCCTAAGCTGGCAGACATACTTGCAAAATTTGCCCAACAGGCGGAGAGAGCAGGGCATCCCCCCTCCGTGCGGTCGCTTAGCTATGCCCTGGCCGACGCCTCGGCGTCGGCTTGGGCGAGGAGAAGAGACGTCAGCGTGTCGGACCTTAAGAAAAGCCTGTCAGAGAACCTGCCCCACTCCCCAGAGGTGAAGGAAGAACTTCTAAACTTGCTTGACAAAGTAGTAAATGATTGACCAGATCTACGAGTGCCTAGGGGGGCTGTCTATCCGGAGCCTTGCATACGCCGTAGCTGACTTGTATATGCGCTCTACGTTAGGGGAGGTAGACTGGGACAAGGCGTTGGAAATCTTGGCGCAAAACCTAGCGGGCTACCTAAAGACAAGCCCCTCTGCCGCTAAGGAGATAATTATACAAGCCTTGAAATGCGACAAGGGCTCTGCCTCACAGCTCCACACGGCTTCTGTGGGGTCTGTAGGCGACGAAAAGGCGCCCACGCTGGCGCATCTTGTAAACAAACACGTGGCCGTGGATTCAAGTCCCCGCGTTAAACTAGAAATTATTAAAAAATTAAATTTACAAAAAGATGATTTTGAATATGTCAAAGACGTCATAACTGCGCGGAGCGAGGGGAGTTTGTACATGAAGTCCGCCATTAGGCTCGTAAACAACCGGCATCTCAACGCCTCTTTTTCAGACGTAGACTTTATGAAGACTGCCTTTGCCATGAGGAGGAAAAGCGCCTTGGGGAGGCCCGTATCAAGCGACGACATTTACGTCAGGGAGTACATCCACATTGTAGACAAGCCGGTGTACATAGCCCTAGACGTGTCGGGTAGCATGAAAGAGTACCTCGGCAACACGACGAAGCTTAGAGTTGCTAAAAACGCGGTGGCGAGGTACCTCGTACAGATGGCACACATACGCGGCACCGCGGCGTTGGCGCTTTTCAACACCGAGGCGGACTTCTTGTGGACGCCCCACCCGGTTCATAGATACCTAAGAGAGATGCTAGAAATCCTACGCTACGTCTACGCGGCGGGCGGCACCGAGCTCGCCTCCGCCCTGGAGCTACTCCACTCCAAAGGGGCGCGGGGAGATGTGGTAGTAATTACAGACGGGAGGACAAGAGACGTAGAGCGTACTACGGCCCTTGCGAAAAAGTTCAGAAGGCTACACGTAGTGGCCGTGGAGAAGAGCCAGTTTTTAAAACACATAGCTAAGATAACCGGGGGGAAGTATAGAGAACTCAGCCCCAGGTTAGACATATTTGAACTTCACAGCTAATTTATAAACACGAGCCGAGGGGTAAATGTGACTTGTGACTTATCTGTAGCTGAATTGGCTTGTTATTTCCCGTTTCTTAGCCGCGTAGCGGCCTACCTTGCCAAGAGAGGCTACAGCTTGGAGTACGTCTTAGGCAACAAGGCCGTCGTAGAGAAGGCCTTGGGAAGGTTAAGGACATCGCTTGCCAAAGAGCCTTTTAACGTAAGGTGGTGTTTAGATGAGCCTGAGGCAAACGCCGTGGCGGCCAGGCTTGCGTTGTACATAGCGGCTGCGAGTAGGAGCCAGCACCTACTTCGCAGGTTTGCAGACAGCGAAAGCAAGACTTTCACCGACTTGATTAGAAAAGTGCGCGGAGTGCAAAGCCCGGAGTGTAAGATAGAAATTGCACGCGACTTAGGTATAAACGTCAAGAAGGCCGAGGAGGTTGCGCCAGGTAGCCTAGTGCTCGCGGCCTTTCACCCTGCGTTCGCGGTCAGGTGGACTTCGTACTTAAAATACGCGCCGCAAGACCCCAACTGGGCTATGATTAACAGACCGGTGATTAGGGGGTGGGTTATCCTGCCTGTAGGCGACTTAGAGCGTCTGATGGAAGAGGCATACGAAGAACAGATTTTAAGAACCGTAAAAGAAAACGAACTGGCAGTGGGGTTGGTGGCCAGCGCCATAGACCTCTCCCAAATTGAAGACTTGGTGGAGAAGTACTCCTACCAGCCTTCCTCCGTCTCCATGCGCATAGAAGGGCCAGACCCGCCCTGTATGAAGGCTATAATAGAAGCTCTTAAATCCGGCGAAAACCTCCCACACACGGCGAGGTTTGCAATAGCCACTTACTTAATTAAGAGGGGGTGGGACGTGGAGAAGGTCGTGGACTTATTCCGCTCGGCGCCGGACTTTAATGAAAAAATTACTAGGTACCAGGTCCAACACATCGCAGGACAGGTGGGAGGCCGTAAGGAATACGCCGTCCCCAGTTGCGAAACTATGCACTCCTGGGGGCTGTGTCCCACTAACTTAGGTTGCGGAGTCAAAAACCCCATACTATACGGCAGGCGCAAGGCCACCGCCACGCAATGAAAGCCATCGAGGCAGTGGCAGACGCCTTGAACAGGTTTGGGATACAGTCCATCATACAGCTAGAAATGAGAGACCCCCAATACGCCGCCGTCTGCGAAGTAGTAAGACGGCATGGAGAAGAGGTAGGCGCCAGGCTCGCCATGTTAAACGCACTAGTCAGCTACAGGTTGTTAGGCAGGGGAGAGGAACACTGGAAATACTTCTCCCACTATTTTCAACAAGAGGTAAAAGATGTGTGTAAGTCTTTCCTTACATACTTAGAGACAAGCCCCTACCTGCGCCTAGGCGTAGAAAACAGGAAAAAACGCGTATTAAAGACGTGTAGCTACGCCCCAGACTTAGAGGACTTGAAAACCACCCTCGTGACGTTGTCTAGACTGCTCCAGTCAGAGCCGGATCAGAAGACGCTTGTATTTACGTTAAAGATCTTAAACTACGCCTACGGCTGTAGCCGAGGCGTCGTGAGGCTACTGCCGATGGACATACCAATTCCTGTGGACTTCAGAGTGGCTAGTCTAAGCTGGTGCGCCGGTCTAGTGGACATGCCGCCGAGAGAGGGGATGAGGCAGTACAGAGAGGTACAGGCAGTGTGGAACGAAGTTGCGCAACTAACCGGGATCCCGCCGCTTCACATCGACACTGTGCTTTGGCTGGCGGGCAGGGCAGTCCTCTACGGGGAGAACATCCACGGTCTGCCCGACTACCTCCTTAAGGTTTTTGAGAGGCGAGGAGATTGTAGGCGTCTTTTAAAACTGCGTTAAGCGATTTCTTGACAGTAAACTGCTTTGTTAATACTACGTAATCCCCCTCGACCTTTACATATCCTCCTTCTATAAGTCTATTAACAACCTGTTTGGCCACTTCTTCGCCTAGCCAAAACTGGGCCATTCTATACGTCTTCCAATACCTAAGCCTAACTCTGCCCCCCCTCCTCAGCGCCAGTTCTTCTAGCATGTACAACGCCAGCGTTGCTAGGCGTTTTTTCTCAACATCTGTCATACTCCCCGCTCTCTAGGTCTAGGTTTAAACATTGCTCCTTCACAACGCCCTGGAGCAGAGGCACGTTTGCCAAGACGCAGGCTGTCACCAACATTAAGTCGGGCTTCTCTGCTATTATCGCAAGGGGGGCCTTGCCGCTCTTAGCGGCGCTCCACAACACATATGGCCCTACCGTCGAGCCTTTGACAAACGGCAAGGCCACTATCCTCCCCGCCACCTCCCGCCCGTGTATCGCCCCCCTCTCCGGGTCGAAGTCGCCTAGCAGAGAGATGGGGGTCTCGATTTTGACAACCTCGGCCTTTACTCTACCCCGCCCCTTGACTAAAGGCTTAAGCATAGGCCAAGTCTATGCAACGGCTACGCCTACAAGGCACGGCCCTCACGCCGTGTAGCCTCGGTATGTAGTACAAAGCTTTTAAAGAGTCGGTGGCCACGACCCTAAACCTCCTAGTGTGGGGGGACACGACTAGGCACGAGCCTGCGAAGATTTTGACGTTGTACCTAGCCGCCTCTTCTACAAGACGGCCGAGCTGTTTTGCCACTGAGGGAGATGTGGAGATGTAGATGGGGCGTTTGGCAGGGCCTCTTTTCTTCACCTCGGACAACACCCACAGCGCCGTCTCAACATCTGCAAAGGGACAGCCCATGTACACCACGTCGGGCACTTCTAAGTCCTTGTAGTACCTACCGACGTCCTCTGGGGATATCGTGATCTTGTCCCCGAAATCTGCCTCTTTCCTGTACTCCTCCCAATGCGGCGTCTCGCCCTCAATTACTGCAAACACCATGGAAGAGTACGTGGAAAACGCGGCCACGAACTCCCTCCGACTCTCCTCATCTATAAAAACAACGCCTTGTATATACGGCACGCCGGAGCCTAGGCGCTCTCCTATGAGGGCCCCCACAACGCCAGCGTCAAGCGAGTCTAAAGGGCCGACCTCTGCCTTCACTAACGCGCTCGGCCGCCTTCCCTCCATAGTGTATAACGGAGTCTTGGGGACAAACCCGGCGATCGCCCCCAGTAAGGCCAGGGGGCCCGGGTTTTTGTCAGACCACGCGTCTCTAAAAGTGTTTATGTAAGTAATCGCGTTCGACTCAGCCCAGGCGTGTAAAGTCCGCGGCCTCGTCAGCACAAACTCGTACGGCGCGCATGTGTAGAAGGTGTTTACGCCCAGCCTCCTCAAGGCGGCGTCTATCCTCCTCTGGCCTTTTAAGACCTCCTCTCCAACCTCTAAAACCCCTCCGATGTCGACAGCTGAGGGATTCGACGTGGTGAACACCGACACTTTCACCCCCAGAGACGCTAAATGTTCCAGAAACTGCGCGCCGTACTCGCCGATGGTCAGGTACGAGACGCCGGAGACGTGCGCGGTCTCTATAGGAACCACCTCGCCGCCTGAGACGGCGTCGGCAATTTTAAAGACCATTTCTTTTACGTACTCAACGCCCACGCCGTTTAACGTATGTACCTTATTAACTATCCCTCTGGTATCCTCGCCCTTTCAAACAACACAGGGTCTGCGTCTAAAGGCCTCGTGGCGTCTATGCCGATCTTGTGGGTAAGGCCCTCCTCGTTAAGAGCCACTGGGTCGAGGGTAGAGCCTCTTACATACGGTATGATGAAAAGGCCGCGGTCAGCCCTGAGCCTAGTGGCAAGGGCCCACTCAACGTCTAACGGGCTGTCTGGGTCTATGTCCTCGTCTACTGCCACTGCGATTTTTAAGCTTGGGTGGGCCGCAAAGGCCGCCAATAAGGCGTTTTTAGCGTCGCCTTCCACCGCCTTTTTAAGAGAGATCACGGCCACCATCCACCCAAATCCCCCCCTAGTCAGCCTAACTTTTCTCACCGCTGGCGCCACGGACTTCACGGCCCTCCAGATCTTCGCCTCTCTTTCAAACCCCATGAGAAGGACATGTTCAAGCCCCGCGGGGAGGAGGTAGTGCACATACGCCTCCTCTCTCAAGACGTAGATCTTCTCCACTCTAAACACAGGCTGTCTCCTCACTCTGTCGTAGACCCCCACTATGTCCACAAAAGGCCCCTCCTCTGCGGTCTCCCCAGTCAAGTACCCCTCCACCACCACCGAAGCCATGAAAGGCGCGACGGCGCCGTTGTCCAGCTCCATCACCTTTAGACCGCCCATGAGGCGCGACGCAATTCCCAGCTCAAACACGCCGTAGGGAGGCGACGAGGCCGAGGCTAGTAAAACTAGGGGGTGCACCCCCCACGAAAGGGCAACTGGCACCTCCCTGCCCCTCTCTATGCCAGTCTTATAAATGTGGTACAAATGACGCGGGACGAGCCTCACTACGGCGCGTCGATCTGAGAGGGGGGAGAACCTGTGTATAGACGCGTTCATTGTGCCGTCTACGCCCACGCCTACGATAACCCCAGACGTTATGTACGGCCGCGCCTCTTTTTCATAGTACCGCACCATAGGCAGTCGGTAGAGCGAATCTACCTCTTTGTAGAGGTCTTTCCAAGTGGACACAGCCTCAACAGCCCCGGGGGACTCAGACGCATTTAGGAGCTTTACGTAGGCCTCTTCGTCGGACGAGACGCCGAGAAATCTATACAACTTCTCCCTAGTGTCGACTAGGTTGCCCACCCCCGAAAACCCCTCGCCGACGCTTTTAAAAACCGGCGTTACCCTGCCCTCGGTCTCTTTTAAAACTCTTGCAATAGTAAACTCGCCGTAGGGGGGCTCGTAAAACTTTACTGAAAGGCTTCTAACCACATCGCCGAGGTACATCTAGTAAAAAGGTTAGAGGCTAAAAAAACGCTTAGGCCATTTCGAGTACGACCTCTATGGCGGCAACCGTCCTCTCTCTTCCGCCTTGGCCCTGTACTTTGTCGCTGAGCAACTTTACGTCTTTAATTTGGACTTTTCCAGGCAGGAACCTGTCCCTAACCATCACGGCTGCGGATACCGCCTTGGCAATTGCGGCCCCTCTTGCCTTTAGCACCACTCTTCTAATCCCGGCGTTGAACGCCATTACTGTTGCAATCACGTAGTTTGTTGTTGGTTTTTTGCCCACTAGTATTGTCTGTTCGGTGGACATGAGTGACGCTTGACAATTGGGGTTTATAACAATTGCGCCTCCGCGGTAGTGGGAGAACTATTAAATAACGCCGATGTTTAAGTCGTGGAGCGCGCCTTGTACGGCTCTCTGGTGGGGAGACGTAGAGACCTCGTGTTGTTGTTGTACAGGGAAGGCCCCTTGACGCTTGCTAAAATACGTAGCCGCCTAGACCTGTCGGCCTCTTCTCTACTCTACGAGTTGTCTGTGTTAGAGTCGCTTGGAGTTATCAAGAGAGAGGACACTTTAGTTTACCTGACCCAGCTGGGAGAAAAAGTTGCCTCGATAATATCAAGCGCAGAGCCGCTTAGGTCTTTGAGCTTTCTTTCGCTAGCCGGCCTACGTCCTCTAGTGGTGTGGATTATACTGTCGCCGTTTATGCGGTATGCGTCAATGGCGATAACTGCCACTTGGCTTGCATCACTAGTCGCAGGCGCTTTTGCAGAGCCTCCTTTAACTTTCCTGGGGGTCATGTACTACGTGGGGTACAGCCTGCCGTTTTCCATAAGGCTTACCCCCCCGTGGTCGCTGGCCTTGTCTCTCCTGTCGCTTTTCTCCATAACGGCGGCTATTTACTTTTTGTCTAGGAGGAGGCTGACGCCGTCTAAAATTGTCATTGGGCTACTGCCCCTCGCGCTGTACCCAGCTGTCCACTTAGCGCTTGTCCAAGCGGCTGTTGTTACAGACACGCCGTTTTTAATAGCTCTCTCGCAGATTCTACTATTCTTTTCGCTTCTCCTCACCGCCACCGTCTCCGCCACGGTTTATTCAATTGAGACGGCCTCTCTGTACGAAAGCGTGTTGATCCGGACGCTTTTAGTATTTTTCGTAGTGCCGGCGCTCGTATACCTTGTCCCACTTAAGTAATGCCGTACCCTCCCTCTGAAGATTCTTACCTCACTCTAGAGTCTATCAAGTCGCTAGACGGCTCAGACTTATGCGTAGACGTGGGCACCGGGAGTTGCATATTGGCAAGGGAGTTGGCCAGGAAGTGTAGAAGAGTAGTTGCGATAGACGTGGACATAGACGCTTGTAGGTCTTGTCCAGAGGACGTTGACGTCTTGTGTAGCGACGGCGCGGCGCCTCTGAGGAGAGCAGATGCGGTAATCTCGAATCTGCCCTACCTGCCCCCGGAAGAGCCTCTTGACACGACTGTCCACGACTTGGGGCTTGTGTCGAAGCTTTTGAGGTGGATATCGGCTGAGAGGCCGCGCGTAGTAGTTTTAACCTTCAGCACTCTGGGGCGCCATGACTACATAATAGAGGCGCTAGAGGCCTTTTGCGCCGTTGTAAGAGTTGCCAAGCTCCACCTCTTCTTCGAGTCTATTATCACAGTCACTGCGCTTTGTGCGCAACCTCGCCGATGAATATTGCCTTGTCCTTTAGCCGGATCCTCCCCAGCGACTCCACAATATCGCCTATGTACTCGCCGATTCTCACGGCGCTTTCCTTAGCCACAGATGTGGGGGGGTCTGACAAAGTCTCTTCTCTTCTCACCTTCTGGCTCCACGACGCGATCTCGCTTTGTAACTCGGCGATTTTTTGAGGCGCGCCTTCAGACGCCAACAAGCTCTCCGCCTGTCTTAAGAACTCCGTGACCTTCTTAAGCACGGGGCCTACTACGCGCATGTCGATTTTCTCTTCTTGGTTTACGTAGGCGATTCTACATATGTGGTCGGCCATCCTCTCTATAGACTTTGCAATAATTACGTACTCTACAATGTCCCGTGGGTCTTCAATCTTCAACTCCAACATGACGTACCTAGACATGGCCGCCCGCTTAAGCTGGCGCTCCATCAGCCAATACAGCCTGTCCACCTCGTCGTCTCTTTCAATAACGTCCCTCAGCAAACTCACGTCGTCTTTCTCAAGGCCGATTAGCAAGTCCGTCAACATATTGCCCACAAGCCTAAGCATCTTGCCGGCGATCTCCACCACCGCCAGCTCCGTGGCCGAGATCATAGACTGGACAATAAGCCGGTCAGAGGCCTCTTCCACAATTTCCATGTCTACAACCCTCCGCCTTATGAAGTCTTTAATCTGACGCCTCAACCCCATGGCCTGCGGCGAGAACTTTACGACGATGGTCTCAGCGCCGCCGATGTAAAGAGTCATAAACAACTTCTCAACCTCCTCCACCGCCACGGGCTGATTCACCACAAGCTCTGCAGTCACCCCCGCCCTGCGTCCGAGCTTCTTCGGGATCACGACCAACGTATC
Organism: Pyrobaculum sp.; assembly: GCA_038879095.1. Taxonomy (GTDB): domain Archaea; phylum Thermoproteota; class Thermoprotei; order Thermoproteales; family Thermoproteaceae; genus Pyrobaculum. The sequence continues at coordinate 14,596 of JAVZUI010000015.1, forward strand.
GTCCGGTTGCGTCACCACAATCACCTCGTCCCCCGGCGAGAGGGAAATGCGCTTGGCCCACTCCTTCGGCAGACTTACGATAAGAGTAGCCCCGCCGGTGAGCTGCACTCTCCTAACCTCTCCTCGCATATGTCTAAATAGACAACATATATAAATATATTACAGATGGAAATCTAAAACAAGACCAGCGGGCTATATATCAGTCAATGAACTTCCGCGTCCTAATCTTGTCTCTTAAGTAGTCGTGGAGGAACTTCAAGCCGTGGGTAGACAACGCCTCGATCTCCACCTTCTTCTTCTTTTTAAGAAAGAGGTTAATCTCCCGCGTCCACTCGGGCTTCTGGAACCACGGGTACCTAAGCAGTTCTTGCGCCCTCTTTATGTCGCGGTCATTTGCCGCGATCACGTAGTTATCAGATATCTTATAGGCGTCGATGTCTGTGGCCGTCAGCCCGAGGAACTTGGCCTCTGGCGTCGCCAAACGCTCGCTTTCGTAGCTCAGCTTAATAGAGCCGGACTTGTAGACAGAGTAGATGTACCAGCCGTAGGGGTCGCCGTCTGTCAGCACATACACCGGCAGTTTGTACTCCTCGTTCAGCCGCCTTATAAACCTCCTCGTGGCTCTGTCCGGCATACCCTTGGCGGTTACTAAAATGGCGTTTTCCTGAGACCAGAACTTCTCCCGCACAAGGCGTTGGAAAATTGCGTCTTTCTCAACTACGAGGACGTAGGACGCCTCAACCTTTACAATTTCCAAAGCGTCTACGTTCACAGGAAGGCTGAGGGCAGTCTCGCCGAATTTACTAGCGTCTAGCTCATACCCCTGAGACCTAACTACAATAGGCCCTACTATCTTACCCTTCACATCCGCAGAGACGCCCATCTCCTCCCTAAGAACGTTTGTCGCAACTTCTATGTCCTCTATAACTATGTTAGACTCATCCTGCTCGTCCCACGTATTTTCTCTATGCACCCTCCCCAGAGGGTCCTTGTATACAATAGTATGCTTGCCGTTGTAGTAGAGGTCACGTATTGTGGGGTACACGTCCTCTCTTATCGCCTCAACAATAAGCCTCAGCATAAGCACAGTCTGCATAAACTTCCTCGCCTCCTTGACGTCGAGGAAACGGCGGTGCATCTTCTCGTCACCAAGTTTAAGCATCTTCGCCTTCTCGTCCCAAATTGTGTTGCTTAGAGTACGCGCAGGAATCTCCATCACGGGCTCTTTCAACTCGACAATCGTCTTCGCCAAGTCGGCGCCCCAACGCTCTAGTTTCTTGAGGAATTGTTCACGGCCAGTCACGGCTCGTGTGAATTACTAGAATAAAATTTTTCCCCCTATTCAGTAGGCGGAGTTGCCTCCGCCTGGGCAGAGGACAGAGACAGCGTATGCTGTAGAATTTGCTCAACGGTGAGGCCAAGCTTTTTCTCTATTAACTTGTGTAGATTAGTCGATATGGCGTCTTTACTTATATTTGAAATTATTGATAGGTTGTAAGAAATTTCGTCTACGTATTTAGCTAGTGAGACGTATTTATTTATTAATTCTTGTTCCTTCTCTTTCCTCGCTAGGTATAGCCTGAGCTTCTTGGCAGCGTCTCTAAGAGCCAGCCTCATCTCCTTCTCTATCTCCGCCACTTCTGCAATGGCCTCCTTACCGGCGGAGGCGTACGGTATTTTGGTGGAACAGACGTGGATTATCACGGCGAGTGGGGCTGGGAACTTTACCTTGTAGTTCTGCCAGTTGAACTCATCCACCACCTTCCTAGCCACGTCGGCGCCCTCGTCGTATAGCAACGGTATTTTGTTGGCGTATCTAAGCAGTAGGGGCTTGTCTGCGGGGGGGATCTGGCCGCCCCACGCCACGGCGGCCTCTACAATGAAGGGGTGGCCTCCGTAGGACTCCGGCTTCCTAGTGACTGCAAAGACCGCCTCTGCGCCTAATATGGCCTTTGCGCCTATTTCTAAAAGCTCTGCTCCCGCAGGCGACAGCCAGTCTGAACGCGGCCTCCTCCACCCCTCGTACTGCTTCATCTTTTCCACCAGCCTAACCAACTCCTCCGGGGTGAGGGCCGACGCCTTTGAGTTTGGGTTGAAGCCGGCCCATTCTAGGAAGGTCTTCGCAGTGCCTTCCCCCACTGCGTCGAAGTTCTCCACGAGGAACTCCAGGAGGGTCTTCCCCCTGTTTTCCTGGATCATTTGTTTAAGCGTGTCGACGTCTACGCTTTTGGGGTGGGGGAGGCCTTCCTTAGGCGCCGGGGGAAGCTTCGTTGTCCTCCGCTTAAACCAAAGCTCCATGTCCGGGCCCTTGAAGACGATCTCGGCGTATGGGGCGATGATGGCAGTCCTCCTAAGGTAGTCTTCAATCCTCTTCTTAGCCCCCAGCCAGTTGCCCTCTAGGTAGACCTTGACCGCGGTGCCGTGCCACCTGTACTTATTTGGGTACTCCCTCCTGTCGAGTATTATGGGGCTGTTGTTGTTGGTGTCTATCATGATCTGGTACTCGTATATCTTGTCCGACTTCACTGTGGCGGAGCGTACGTACACAGGCCTGTTCGTAGTGCTCTGTGAATATAGCACCACCATCTTAAGCCCGAGGCCGAAGACCCCCCTGTGTTGTTTAATCTTATACTTGCTACTGTAAAAGACGCGGCCAAACACGTTGGGGATTTCGCCGCCCGGTATTCCAATTCCGTTGTCCTCGGCGTAGACAGACACCCAGCCCTTCTGCTCGTCTTCTACAGCCACTCTCAAATAAAGAGTGGGCAAGATGCCGTAGGTCTCGGTGGCGTCGAGAGAGTTCTCCGTCAGCTCTCTTATGGTCTGATACAGCGCGCGGGTAGAGTTGTGAAAACCCGCCAGCTCCCTATTCCTCCTAAACCACTCAGCAACAGGCAATGCCTCATAGGCGTACATGGTCACGGCGAGACACATACAAGAAGTTAAAAGATTTTCTCCATACAAGCTAAATGACGAAAACAAATTCGGCTCTAGTCTAAAGGAAAAAAATAGGGAAAAAATCTCTTGATTATGCGGAAAAGATTCCTATTAGTAATAGCGCCGCTGATTATAGCACTGCTTGTGGTATATGTAGCGTCTTTAGACGCCAACACTATTAAAACGCCCTGGGGAAAAATAACAGCGCAACAGGGAGAGGGGGAGGACGAGGTAGAAGTCGTAGTTTTTGAAAACGGGAAGAGACCTGACCGAGACTACTTCTTCGCAGTGATAGGCCCAGACGGCGAGTTAAAAATGGGGCGTGCAGAAAAGGGGCAGGGCAAGGCGTCGCTGGGGTCTTACCACGCCGCGTTGGCTAGGATGGCAAAAGAGCTGGGGTATAACCCCTCAGACGTGGAGTTAGGAGTCATAGTGGAGATAGGGCGCTTTGTAGACCTCAACGAGACTCACATAGCCGCAGAGCGGATGGTTGTGTCGGCGCCGCTTAAGCCCGGCAAGCCGAACAAGGTGAAGATAGAGGTAGAGTTTAAGCCCCACGCCAGGTCTGTAGTGCCCAAGCCGAAGAACGCCACAGGTGGAGCCAGGGCCGCCGGCGTCCAAGCCTCGTCCTCGCCGCCTAGCGTAATTGAAAAGGGATGTCCCCCGCCGGAGATGAGAAGCCCGTTCACTCTGCCGTCTTACGCATGCTACGAGTGGCGTCTCTTCACCAGCCAGAAGAGCCCAGACACGATTATACCCACCATGATAGTGTACCTGGGGGCAAACGACGTGTACAACGCCAAAGACGTGTCTGCGACTTCCCAGTTAAAGGTGAGTAGCGAAACGGGCCTTAAGTTGACGCTCCCCCTAGGCGCTATACTGTCTAAAGAGGGCAAGGCATATCTATTGACGCAAGGATTTTCGATCACATTAAGCACAGCTACGACGTTGATGGATGCCAATTGCATCTTCAGATCTAACAAAGAGACTCCGTATTACTCTGAGTGTGTTGACTATCTGCGCAACAGCCGCGTCACGTTGCCTACATATGATAGTAGTAGTGCTGTAGGCGCGTGGGGCGCAGTGGGCGTCAGAGGCGTCTATTGGTATGTACAATACGACGTTTACTACGTGGCCTACGTCTACGATTGGAATTTGAGGAGATATGTAATTGCATATCAGGCATATGTAGATACAGCATATGGGTTCTGGTCTACGCCTTATGCAGAGCAGGTTTCCAGCGGCGTATATAGGTTCTGGCCGGAGTTTAGGATAAACACTAACGAGATTGGCAACGTTGTGATGTATTACAACACGCCTGAGTGGTACGGAGGTCCTCCGAAGTATACAATTACGAGCGGGACAGGTAGTAATATCTACATATCAGCTAATCACATTGTTTCTAGCGCAAAGACTCAGTTCTCCACCACGCCTTTTACAGTCTCGGCCGCTTTAATCGCCTGCGGAGTTACTGGCGGTACACTTTGCAACGTATTGGCCACCGTGGCTACTTCGTTTGACGTTTCTTACGAAACTTCGACATACATACAGAGCATTGGGATAGTAAGCGCCGATTTGCGGTGTGCAGTGCCTTTTGAGAGCAGGGGGTTTACTCTCAAGAATTACGTGGAGCAGATGGGCACCGATGTGTATCTGCCCGTGTTGTTTGTACACTTAAGGACTACTGCGCGTTGTTGACGCATTTTGCAATTTCTAAAATTTTTCCAGCCACGTCTATTGCGTCTCTGCCGAACACGTACGCGTTGGGCTCTATGCCTCTTCCCCCCTTGTCGTATACGACGTCGTGTATGCCAGTTTTGAAGGCCGAGGCGACGTTTTTAATAATGTCTTCTTCGCTGTCGCTGGGGCCTACCTCGGCCACGGACATCTTCCCCTCCACACAAGCCTTTGCCGCGTAGGCCACGTTGGCGACCGCCTTCACCTCGGGCCACAGGGCGTTGACTTCTTCTAGCAGCCGAGTGAGGAAGCGCGACGCCCCCGGCCGGGGCCTCCCTCTGGCTGTTAGCTGTGTCCCCTCTACGTATATACGGCCGGGGTAGCCCACGCCGCCTTCTGGGCCTAGCTCTACGATGTTCATTAACACCTTTGGCACGAGCTTGTGGCAGCTGGCGCAGTTTCTTAAAATCTCAAACGCCGACTCCACGCGCCTTGCGGTCTCTGTGTAGACTTGGACGTCTCTGCATATCTCGCAGTTTTGTAGCTGGGGGTAAGCCGCCCTGTGGAGTTGGCAGAGTTTAAGAGACGAGAGTAGCGAAATTGAGTAGTTGTTGACGTAGCGTATGACCTCTTCCTGAGGCGACGACTCCACAAGCGCCAAGACCGCCCTGACGAGACTTTGGAGCTGTCTCTTGTCTAAAACTTTTAACAACTTCTCCTCGTAGTAGCTTTTTGAATTTTTTAAGTAGGAGCTTACCGCCGGCTGCGATATTCCCAACAGCTGCCCCACTTTGCTTTGGGAGTACCCCCTCTCAGTCAGCTCGTGCGCTAGTAGTCCTTTGAGGGGGCTTATGAAGACCTCCGCCACAAACTCGAGGGGGAGCACGTTGTACATTTTTAAGGCTAATATATAGTTTAGGCGATGGTTGAATACGTCGAAGTGGAGACGGGGCGTGGAAGGGCGGCCGTATCGCTTTCTAACATTACTTTTGTTGTGGGGAGTGGAAAGAGCCTTTTCTTAGAAACTCTGTACAAGGTGGTTTCCAGCGTGGGGAGGAAAATCCCCCGGATAGGCCGCGGCCACGTCTACCTACAGGATGGGGACGTTTCTTACGCCTTGTCTGTAGAGAGGGGGCGCGTTAGGCAGAGCGTGTCTGCGCGGGGGGAGGAGCTGGTGTTTGAGTGGATACCTGGGAAGTCCCTACACCGCCTAGTGAAGCCTATAGACATGGCGGTGCTCAGCGCAGATGTGGTAATGCCGGAGGTAAAGACTCAGGAACACGTGTCGATCGTGGCGGAGGAGGATTTAGAAAGGCTGAACCAGGTGGTGGGCGCGGCGCGTAGACGCCTCGGCGTAAGGGCTCTGTTCCTGGGGCCCTACGTCGGCCCGAGGTCTCTGGTGGACGCCTCGGCGAGCTATGCCGCTTTAGATAGACATGCGCGTAATCTCGTCGGCGTCTTGGCCTACCTCTCTTTATACAAGCCCGCGGCGTACGAGTCCTTGAAGACTCACCTCAGGAAGCTGGGATTCTCTCTGTCAGTTGGCTGGGCAAAGCCGGGGAAACTTGGCGCGTTAGTAAGCACAAAAACTACCAAAATGCCGGTGGCCAAGGCGCCTTGTTCTGTAAAAGCCTTTCTAGCCGTCGCCACAGCCCTCGAACTAGGCCCGGACTTGTTGATAATTGACAACTTCGACTTCTGCATAACGCCCCGCGTTGCTGAGGCTTTGTCCGCCTTGGTAAAACAAAAGAAGACAAAAATAGTGGCCGAGATACACGACGGGCGGCTGGCAGATTACTTCAACGTACCCGGCAAGGCTGTGGTAGAGGTAAGTCTGTAGACGTGTAGAATACGTCTACGCCACCAGTCTTTTCAACTCTTTTAACAAGTCTACCACCTGTTTCAACTCCTCGATGCTTTTCAAAGCGAGGCGCTCTGCCTCGTCGAGAACCTCTAGAGAAGGCCCCCCGACCTCGAACTCGTACAGTACGTAGTTTACTAAACTCCTAGCGCCCAGCGTCTCTAACTGCCTAGAAAACTCCCTTATCCTGTAAACCACGTCTACTGGCAGGCGTTCCATGCCACAGAAATCCAACATATATAAAACGCTAACTCCAAGACGCCGTATGAGCTGGCAAACGCCGCTGGCTTCAAAGTTGTCGTAGCTGTTGGAGGTACTTCCTCATGTCGCCCACTTGGAGGGAGCGCCCCCTAACTTCGACGTGTATTACGTCGTCGCCTTGGGACACCCTTAATATGCCCCTGTATGCCTGTTGCTTGTCGAATTTTGCATATAGCCTAGCCTCCTCGACTCCTGACAACAAGAGCGTGAACTCGACGTCGTCCAGCCTGTTTATCAACGTCCTCAGCGCGTCTAACGCCTCCCAGTCCTCAAGTCTAACTTCTACAATCTGTATGGGGTTGCCGTGGTGCCCTTTGACTGTTCTAACGACGTATCTGCCCCCCACAACCGTCCTCAGGGCCTTTACAACTTTTTCTAAGTCTTCGGTGGAGTGTACGTACGCCCTTGCGTAGAAAAGCGATATTGGGCACAACACGTCGCCCTCTCTAAAACGTATTTAAATCCAATTCTAAACCACGGCGTGAGTATATACATACTCCAAAGCGGGGAGGCCCAGCTGGAGTGCAACATGGAGTACCAACCCGGCGGAGACATAGAGTGCGTAGTACGCGGAGTAGAGGAGAGGTGCGTCGAGGAGGCTGTGAAAAAGATAGGCTCTGAATACGTGAGGTCAGAGGGTTCTAAGTTCTACATCTCTACTTCTGTGTTTAAGGGAGGCAAGACCCCAGGCGAGTTGGTAAAAGAAATAGCGCTACTCCTTAAGTACTGCCCTTCTTTATCTTAGCCAATAGGCTTGCCACCTCCTCCGCCGTCATCTTCTTTACTTTCTTCTCTTCTACAGATGCGTAGGCCACCTCCACGCTGGAGCTGTCAGTAATCTCCACAGCAGACGTCAAGGCGCGTAGGGCGAGCTCCGTGCAGCTTTCTATGTCAAGGTCGTATTTGTAGTTCTTTTCTAAGAACTCTGTAATTGTGCCGGACTCTGCCCCAATGGCGGCGGCGTAGTAGCCTATGTATACGCCAGAGGGGTCTGTCTGGAAGAGCCTGGCGCCGTGGCTGTCGATCCCAGCGATAAGTAGAGCCACGCCGAAGGGCCTGGCGCCTCCGAACTGTGTGTATTGCTGCTTCAAGTTGCACACGGCCTTGGTCAAAAACTCCACGTCGATAGGTTCGTCGTAGATAAAACGGTGGCTCAGCGCGACGTCTCTTGCGTAGTCTATTAGAATTCTGGCGTCTGCAAGCAGGCCCGAGGGCGAGGCTGCGACGTGTTCGTCGACTATGTATATCTTCTCAAGAGAGGTCGGGTCGAATAGCGCCGAGATTTTCCTCTTCTCGGCGGCGAGCACCACGCCTCCCTTGCACTTAACTCCCACAGTTGGCCACCCCCTCTTTACCGCCTCTCCTGCGTACTCAACTTGGTAGATCTTGCCCTCTGGCGAGAATATGGTTATCGCCCTGTCGTATCCGGCCATCGCTGGTGGAAACATGGAAGCGACATGTTGTGTCTTTAAATACATTAGAACCTCGCCCGGCGCCGAGTTGGCTCAAGCCGCCCCCTAGGGCCTCCAGAGCAGAACACGTCGTGTAGAAGCCGGATTTAAGGTTATAAACCACGTCTTGACACATTTCAATGACCAAGAAGGTGGCCGTGGCTAAACTCGACAAGCAGGGGGAGCACTTCGAGATCTTAATCGACCCCGACGCGGCGTTGGAATTAAAGCTGGGAAAGCCCCTGGGCATAGACAAGGTGTTAGTACACGAGGAGATTTACAAAGACGCCAAGAAGGGCCTCCGCGCCTCTGAGCAGACTTTGAGGAAGGTATTCGGCACCACCGACGTTCGGAAAATTGCAGAGATCATTATTAAAGAGGGCGAGATTCCGCTTACCGCTGAGCAGAGGAGGAGGCTGATAGAAGACAAGAAGCGGCAGATAGTGGAGTGGATTTCTCGTAATTGTATCGACGTCAGGACTAAGACCCCCGTCCCGCCTCAGAGAGTGGAAAACGCTCTTGAACAAGTAAGAGTCTCCATAGACCCCTTTAAATCTGCCGAGGAGCAAGTCCAAGAGATCTTAAAAGAACTGCAGAGGGTACTGCCTATAAAAGTAGCCACTGCTCGCATGGCGATATCTGTTTCTTCTACACATGCCCAGAGAGTAAAGGGCCTGGTGGCTAAGATGGCTAAGATTGTAAACGAGAGGTATAGGTCAGACGGCTCGTGGGAGGCCACTGTAGAGCTGCCGGCAGGTTTGCAAGACGTGTTGATATCTAAAGTCAACGACGTGACCCACGGCGACGTTGATATAAAGATTTTAGAAATTGTGTATTGATGTACTACGTAACTCCGCGCCAGTTGGTATACCCAGGAGATGTAATCGCCACGGCAGACAGAAAAGTAGAAGGCCCAGTGTACCTAGACAACGGGAAGTACAGAAGCCTAGTAGTGGGCCTTGTGGAGTTTAGAGAAGACACGGTCGTGGTGGTTCCCCTCGAAGGCACCTACCGGCCTAAAAAAGGAGACCTCGTCATAGGCTACGTCACAGACGTGCTGGCCACAGGCTGGGAAGTAGACGTCAGGACCTTTATGCCAGCCTACCTGCCAGTAGGCGAGGCGTTGCACAGACACGTGGACTTAGAAGCCACGCCGCTTACCACTATCCTCAACATAGGAGACGTGGTGGTGGCCAAGGTAAAAGACGTAGACCTAACCGACGAATACCCCGTAATACTCACTTTGAAAGAGGAAAAGGTTGGGAAGGTGGAAAGCGGAACCGTCGTCGAGATAACGCCGGTAAAAGTGCCCAGAGTAATAGGCAAGAAGGGGAGTATGTTAAACGTACTTCTTGAGCTGGGCTGCGACATCTTGGTGGGGCAGAACGGCCGCATTTGGATAAGATGCGGCGACCCCCGAGACGAGGCCTTTTTAGCCTCTGTAATAAAGAAGATAGAGGCCGAGAGCCACGTCATGGGGCTAACTGATAGAGTGAAGGCAGAGGTAGAAAATTATAAGAAAACGAAGCAACAGGCTGTTGTATGAAAAAGCCACCTGTGCCTTTACTACAAAACGGCCTACGCGCCGACGGCAGGGCGCCTGACCAAATGAGAGATGTTCAGATATCAGTTGGCGTTGTGTCAAACGCCGACGGCTCCGCCATGGTGTCGTACGGCGCCACCACCGCCGTGGCCGCCGTGTATGGGCCGAGGGAGATGCACCCGCGGCATCTGTCTCTGCCTGACAGAGGCGTGATGAGAGTGCGCTACCACATGGCCCCGTTTAGTACAAAGGACGAGAGGAAAAGCCCCACTCCCTCTAGGAGAGAGATAGAAATTAGTAAAGTGCTGAGAGAGGCCTTGGAGCCCGCCGTGTTGCTGGAACAGTACCCAAGGTCTAGAATAGACGTGTTTATAGAGATCTTACAGGCGGACGGCTCTACGAGAGTGGCGTCTCTAACGGCGGCCTCTCTCGCTCTTGCAGACGCGGGGATTTACATGCGGGATTTGGTAATAGGCGTGTCCGTGGGCCTCGTCGACGGCGCTGTGGTGTTAGACTTAAACGGGCTGGAGGACCAGTACGGAGAGGGGGACTTGCCGGTTGGCTACATGCCGAATTTAAAACGGTTTACTTTGCTACAGCTCGACGGGGCGTGGACTAGGGACAAGTTCTTACAAGCGCTAAACCTGGCGGTGAAGGGGGCGGAGTATGTGTACCAAAAGGCGCGTGACGCCTTGAGAAGCCGCTATATGTCAATAGCAGAGGAGATATACGGGAGGTAGCATGGCGTCGATCTCGCCCTACGGCAAGAGGTTCATCTCATACCTCCGGCGGGAGCAGATACGCCGCTTGGCAGTCGCCAAGGCTAGAGTAGACGGCAGGGCGCTGGACCAGACACGAGACGTGGAGATAAAAGTAGGCGTGGTGAAGACGGCGGACGGCTCCGCCGAGGTGAAGCTGGGAAAGACGCACGTGGTAGCCGGCGTGAAGGTCGGGCTGGGCCAGCCGTTCCCCGACGCCCCCGACGAAGGAGTGTTGGTGGTAAGCGCAGAGGTTCTGCCCCACGCCTCTCCTTACACAGAGGTAGGCCCGCCTGACGAGTCGGCCATTGAGCTGGCCAGAGTAGTGGACCGCGGAATTAGGCACTGCGGCTACGTGGACTTTAAAAAACTAGCTGTGGAAGGGGGGAAGGCCTACGTCTTGTGGGTCGACTTGTACGTCATAAACGACGACGGCAACTTAGTAGACGCCTCAAACTTAGCCGCAGTGGCGGCATTGAAAAACACCGCGTTGCCAGCTGTGGTAAAAGACGAGGTGGGCGCCTTGAGGCTGGACCGTAACAACAAGTCGCCGTTGCCGCTCGACGTGGACAAGGTCCCAGTGGCAGTGTCCGTAGGCAAGATCGGGGGGGCCCTCCTGCTCGACCCCACGTTGGAGGAGGAGCTCAGCCTAGACGGCCGCCTGACTTTTACATTTGCACATGACAAAATCGTGGCCGCCCAAAAGACGTTGGGGCATTTCACACAGGCCGAGTTAGAACAAGCGCTAGACTTGGCGTGGAGGGGGAGAGAGAGGCTGTTGGCGGCGTTGAAACAAGCGTTTTAACTCTCGGGGCACACGGCCGCCCTCCGTTGTGCCGCCGCGCGGCGGCTGGTAGCCCCCACGAGAAAAGTTTATAAATAAACGATATAGGCCGAGGCATGCCGTTTAGTCATACAAAGATTGTGGGCCCTGCCGGGAGGTACGGCGCTAGGTATGGGATGGGCATTAGGCGCAAGGTCACGGCTATAGAGGTCAAGCAACGGGGCAGGCATAGGTGCCCAAGTTGTAGAGAGCTCGTCCGGCTGGAGCGGCTGGCCTTTGGGATTTGGAGGTGTCCTAAGTGCGGCTTCACGTTTGCAGGCGGCGCGTGGACTCCACAGACAATTTTAGGCAAGGCGCTGGCCCCTGAGGAGTTGAAAGAAGTAGAGGCGCAAAAAGCTAAATGGAAAGAGGCTGCCAGGTAGTAATAACTACCTCGAGGCTTCCCTCTAAGAAGACTCTTGAAGTTGTCAACGACCTCGTAAACTCGTTGCCTGGTACTAGAAAAATCGTCAGGGGGAAGAAGTCCTTCTTCGACTTGTTAGAAGAGGCGGTGGGGTGCGGCGCCCGTTACATAGCTTTTATATGGGATAGGAGGGGGATGCCCTCCGCCCTAGTCTTTTACGACGTTGTCAACAAGATGTGGAAGCCCTACATGCTTAAGATAAGCGGCGTGAAGACTAGGCGGGAGTACCACGCCCTTGTCGTAAGAAGGCCGCCGGCAAAAAGCGCCGTTGTTGTAGACCTGGCAGGCGGCGAGTTGGGGGACATCTTCACAGAGGTGTTCAGGTACCCGTTAGTTTACGAACTTGACAGAGTCAAGGGGCTTTTCGACACAGTTGTGTTGATAAGGAGGGAGGAGGGCGGGTACTTGGTGGAAATTCTCGGCGAGGACCTAGGCCCCAGGGCCTCTGCTATAAAAATTAAAAAAGTGGTGTATAAAAGTGTATAGGCTGGTGGTAGACGCGGGGGGAGACGAGTTGGCGTTGCGAGTCTTTAAGATATTAGAGAAGGAGGTGAGATTTGGCAGGGGGCGCCTTTACGTAGAAGGCGGCAAGATCGTGGCCGAGGCCTCAGACGCCTCTAGTCTAAGGTCTCTCTTACACACAGTGTTTAGGTCGCTCTACGTGGTCATGTGGGCTGAGTTATTGTAGGAATGTTTATATAGACAAGGTGAGTGGGTTGCCGATGGCGCAAATTCCACCGTCTCTACAAGACCTAGCCAACAGGTTCAACCAAGCGCAACAACAGCTTCAAAGCGTGTTGTTAAGAAAACAGCAGTACGAGGCGGAGCTTAGAGAGGTGGAGAAGGCGATTACTGAGATAGAGAAACTGCCGCAAGACGCCAAGATTTATAAAAGCGTCGGCAACTTCCTTATACAACAGTCTAGAGACGCGGCGCTCCAAGAACTAAAGGATAGAAAAGAACTACTTGAACTACACGTAAAGACGCTAACTAGGCAAGAATCGATGCTAAGAGAGCAGTTAGAGAAACTAAGAGATGAGATAAATAAAGAACTTGCAAAACTGAGAGGCGGCGGCGGGGAGCCGGCGAAGGGAGGAGGCTAATTTTAATGGAGGTCGAAATCTCAAGCTTTATCTCTTCCCAGGTTGAGAAGTACTTAGAAAAAAGGCTAGGCCAGTTGCTGAAAGGCGCGTCCGTGGCCGTCTCTTATACACAAGACGGCGTAGAAGTCGACGTTGAGGTAGACGCCAGCGTCTTGGCAGAGGACTCTTATCTACAGGAAGTAGTAGAAGACGCCACGAGGCTCGGGATATGTATCGCAGACGTGGTGAAGGAGAAGGGCTGGCCCCCCAGCGAGGAGGACGTGCAGAAATGCTGGAGGTCTTAAAAGAGCTTTTAAAAGGAGTTAGAAAAGCCGCTATTGTAACTCACAAGAGGGCCGACGCAGACGCCCTAGCCTGCGCCTACGTCGTCAAGTTAGTACTAGAAAAGCTCGGCGTCGAGTCCGGCCCCGTTGTATGTCCCGAGGGGTCCCCCCTGGGCGGCTGCGTAGAAGAGGTCCCAAACGACGTGGACGCATACGTGCTAGCCGACGTGGCGTCTCTAGCCCAGGTGCCGCCTCTTAGAGGCCGCCTTGTCAAAATAGACCACCACGCCGCTGGGGACGAGGTGCCGGGGGTGTGGGACAACAGGCCGAGTTGTACGGAGGTGGCGTTACAACTGGCGGAAGAAGCCGGCGTCGAGATTCCGCCGGAAGTTGCCAGGCTTGCGGTGCTGGGCATATATACAGACAGCGGCAAGTTGAGAAGAGCAGACGCCAAGACGCTACAACACCTGTCTAAACTACTAGGCGCCCTGGGGGCCACCCTCGGCGAGGTGGTGGCAGAGGACGGCAGAAGGGCAGAGCACGAAGTAATAGCGCTGTTGAAAGGGTTGAAAAGAGTGGCGGTTTACAGATCGTCAGTAGGGCTTATATGCGCCTCTCACGTCGGCGCGTACGAGTCAGAAGTCGCCTCGTTGTTAGTGGCGCTGGGGTGTAGAGTGGCTCTTGTGGCTTCAAGAAAAAAAGACGGCGTCCACGTGTCGATGAGGTCGAGAGACTACGACGTGTCGGCTCTTGCGAAAAGGCTAGGCGGCGGCGGACACAAAGAGGCCGCCGTGGCGGTCATAGGCGAGAAGATCTCCAAAGACAAGCTACACAGGCTACTACGGGAAATTGTAAGAGAGATAGACCCAGACGCAAGGCCCCTAGTCTAGCAGCTCTAGACGCCTAACCCTAAACCCGCATGTAGTACAGGCGTAGATGCCCTCGACGACCCTCCCTCTATACTTCTTAGAAAAAAACTTCTGCTGCCTGTACAGACGTAGCTCCCCCTTTAGACACTGCGGACACACGGTCTGCGTGCCGGCCCCCTCGCCAAGTTTATGAGGCCCCTCCACAAACGCCCTGCCGAGGGCCTCCTCCAGCCCCACCTCTAGGTCAACGGAGCTGACGCCGATTAGCTTCGTCTTAAACTCGATGCCGTACCACCTACGCCCCCTCTCCATTAACGAGTTTAAAAAATCCACCAAGACGTAGGGGCGGTACGCCACGACGATTAACACGTCCAGCGAGTCCAGCTCCAGGGCCTTCCTGGCGTCTTCTACGTCGTGGAAGTCTGGGAAGTCTACGCGGGGGCACCAGACTCCAATTTTCAAAGACCCCGCGCGGCCCACTACAAACTCCACACCCCTCCTCTCCGTCTTCAGCCCCCGTTCGTTTAAATACTCGACAACGTAGTCGCACTCCACCCGCTTTAAAAACACCAACGTATATAAAGAATTACGCAGAAGGCGCCATGCGTTGCGTCATGTACAGACCCACGGCGGACGGCCTGCGTTGCGTCTTAATGCCGCCGGAGGAGTGGCGCATGAGGAAGAGCCAGCTAGAAAAATACTGCAACAACGGCGGGAGCGGGTGCCCCGTATATGCGCAGTACCTGTCAAAGAGGGGACAGCCCCAAGCGAACAAGCCAGCCTCAAAAAATGAAGGCTCGTAAGCCTCTGGGCCTTTAAGCGGCTGGAGACGAGATGCTACGTACCACCAGCCGCCCTCGCCGCGGTCTTAGACGCCGGCTTACATTTTTTAAACACCTTGCTTTAATAGCCAATGCTGTGCACATCAATTACTGAGTGTCTAGAAAGCCTAAAGACGAGAGATGTGTACGTAATCTCCTCCCCCCTGGGAGGTCTGGGCCTTCTCAGGCTGGCGCAACAAGTAAAGGTGGCCGCCGTGACGTCAGGCCCTGTGTTTAACAAAATCGCAGTATTAGAAGCCTTGGACAACTACGGCGCCGAGGTTAGGTACGCCCCCCGCCTCCACACCGCTTTGTATAAGCTAGTGGGCGAGAAAGAGTGCTGGGCGGCGGGCCCCCCACTTGTAAAAGCCACAGTAGACGGCCACTCCACCTCGTTAATGGTCTATACATGCGCCAAGGCGGAGGGATTAGACAACATATTCGCCAGCGGGAAGCCCATAGACCAGCTCAGCTCCAGGGTGCTAGGCGCCGGGAAAGACGGCCGCGACTTCGACATAGTTGTACAACTCAGACGTCTACAAGTCGACGGAGAAGACGAGGAAGAAATAGCCGATAAAATAATCCGCGCGGGGGTAGTCGGCGTAGAGGACCTAGACGTAGTGTCGCAGAAGTTTTGGAAACTTGTGACGCGGTGGAAGAACAGGTCTGCAATCCTGTTTAAAGACCCCACCACGGGGCTAGGCGTCACAATCCCCCTCCTCTACTACTTTGTAAAAGTTGTGGCCTCTGGACAAGACTGCGGAGGCAGATGCATAAAGACTACGACAAAGCTCGTCGAGAGGGCCCTCCGATTGGCGCCCCCCGCCAAGACACACGAGGCGTGGCGCACTGCGCTGAAGGAGCCCCAAATGAGGAGGAAGGTGGAGGAAAGCCCCTACATACCCGCCCTGTTGTTACTGACAGGAAAGGTAGATGTTAAATACGACCCGGCGACGTCTACAAGAGAGTACGCGCTGAGGTCTACCTAGTGACCTCCCTCCAGGCAAGCCCCAGCTCGTCGGCGTAGTTATACGCGGCCTCCATCTCCTTTTCGGCTACCCGGCGCCTGATGTCTCTGTACCGGTCCATCTTAGGCACAAGGTACTCTGGCCGATATTGATCCATAATATTTACTAAGGCGTGTCTACAGTTCTCTGCCAGCCACTTCAAGACGGGCTTGGTGCAGCAATCCACGTGTCCCGGCAGGACTAAGTGGCGTACGATTATGTCCTCTCCCCTCTCGCAAATAACCTTGAAATTCCTGGTCGCAACCTCCCAATACCGCGGCGCCACTGAGTACCGAAGGGCACACGCATCGTTTCCGTACTTGAAATCAGGGAGCCATATGTCCATCACATGTAGGACAAGAGACAAGCCCTCCGGCGTCAGGTACATATTGGAGTTCCACAGCTGCGGCGCGTTGATGCCTCTCTTGGCCAAGACCCTCAGCGACTTGAGTATGTGCGGGATGTTAGGCGTGGGCTCTCCCCCGACCCAGTTGATGTTGCGGGCCCCCTCTTCCCTAAGCCTAACCTGTATTGCTGCCAGCGCCTCGGCTGTGATGTCTACGCCCTCTTCTGGGTTTTGCGAGATGTCCCAGTTCTGGCAGTAGACGCAGCGGAAGTTGCAACCAGCGAAGAAGATGGTGCCGGAGGGCACGAGGGGGGCCTCCTCGCCGAGGTGGTGGAAGAAGCTGGCGACCCTCGCCTTGTGGTCTAGGAGACACGCCCCCCTCCTCGACGTCCTGTCCACCCCACACCTCCTCTCGCAGAGCATACACCGCCTCAACTGCCTCTCTGCGAGCTCAATTTTTACGTCTAGGAAAGAGGCGGCTGGAAGCTCCTTCCTTATCAACGACGCGTCGGGCCTCTCCTTTTGCCTAGCCCACTCCTCGTCAAAGACCCGCGCCAAAGCCCCGTGGAGCTTCCAAAGCTCGCCGTCGCCCATAGAGGCGTAATCAGGCGGCGCCTCTACCCTAGCCGCTATGTGGTATTTAGCAGGCGCCTTGTCGCGCATAACCATGTAGTACCACCTAAGCCGCTCCCTAACAACGGGCTCCTCCCACACAGAGAGGGCGTCTGGCCTGTAGATCCACCACGACACGTACGTCCATGACTTGGACATAAAACTTTTCTTAGGCGGACAGTTTACACCCGTGCACCTGCTCGCGAAGGGCGCCGAGGCCGAGCTGTACTTAGTAGACTGGTTTGGCATAAAGGCGGTGTTGAAGTGGAGGAAGCCAAAGGCGTACAGAGACCCCACGCTGGACTACCAGATAAGAAGACGGCGCACTGTCAACGAAGTGAGAAATATGTACACAGCCCACACGCTGGGCGTGCCCGTGCCGTCTGTATTCTTCTTCGACCCAGAAAAGGCTGTGATATACATGGAGTACGTAGAGGGGGAGAGCCTCAGAGAGTTGATAAACAGGGGCCACCACCTGTTAAAAGACGTCGGCAGATACGTCGGGCTGATGCACAAGGGAGGCCTCATACACGGCGACCTCGCGCCCACTAACGTGATCACGTCCGGGGGGACTCTGTACTTTATAGACTTCGGCCTCGGCGACGTGAGAAAAACTTGGAACCGCCGGACGGCGATATTAATGGCTAGAGACGTCAACGTCTTGCTAAGGAACTTGGAACTGTACGGAGACAAGGCAGAGGAGTTGAAAAGACAGTTCTGGGAGGGCTACGCTGAGGTGATGGGAGCCAAGACAGACGTAGTTCAGAGAGAAGTCGCTAAGATAAGGGCGTCGGGCCGGTACGTGGAGAGGAGGGGGTAGCGGGCCCGGTGGGATTCGAACCCACGACCTACGGCTTAGGAGGCTCGGCGGACCTGTGGAGGCTGGGTCCTCCGCCGCTCTGTCCTGACTGAGCTACGGGCCCTGGGGGTTGATGTATTGTGTATTTTTTAAGTTTTTTTGAAGGCGTCTACTTTGTCGGAGTTGTGTGTGGGTTTTATAATGGCGCTGATGCAGTGTGTCGTGCTTGCTGTTTTGGAGAGGAGGGCGAGGGGGGTTTTGAGAGGCTTGGCCGCCGAGTTTGCCTACATGGCGGTGGTGGGTACTAGCATTGTGCATCCGCGTAGCTTGCTTAGGGCGCGTGTTGTTGATGTGTTGTCGCCTGAGGTTGTCTCTTACCTGGCTTTGAGAATCGCCGGCGACGACTTGGACGTCTATACGAACTCTGTGGTTGGTGTGAAGGTCGGCGGGGTGCCTAGGTGCGAGCTGCTGGGGCGGGTTCTCCCTGAGCTGGGCCAGCTCTGCGCCTTGTTGAGGAGGCACGGGGGCAGACGCTTGTACGAGGTGGTCTCTGACGTAGTGGTTCCTCTTGCCGTGTCTGCCTCCGCGGCGGGGCTTGAGGAGGGGGACATATTGCTTAATGCGTATAGGGCCGCGGCGATGAGGAGGGAGCGGGACCTCGACGCGGCTTTGCGTTATTTTTCTAGGTGGTACCTAGTGGCTAGGTTTTAAATCTCTCTGTCTTTCTCCACGTGT
>JAVZUI010000016.1:0-14508 GCA_038879095.1 Pyrobaculum sp.
TGGGCAAGATAAACGACATCGGCGCGATAAAGCCCAGGTACCCGGTGAAGTACAGAGAGATCGTGGCCTGGGAGCAGAAGTATCTGCCGGCGAGGCAGATCGGCATCCTTGTCATCTCCACCAGCCAGGGCGTGATGTCGCACCTAGAGGCCAAGGAGAAGAAGATTGGGGGGGTCCTTCTCGCGTACGTTTATTAAATCATCGACTTTCTTGGGCTCTTTAGGCGTACACTCGTGACACTGCTTCAATAGCTCGTTTACGGATGTGCTACTTTTCGTCCATAACGACTTTGCCGTCTTGTGCGACCTTCCCCCCATGGCGGCCCACGCCAGTACAGGGCTTTAATACGTATTAACAACCACGAAACGATGCGGCGTCTAGGTAGACCTTGCCTTCGACTTCTAACAACTCTGGCTGTATGTTGCACTACCTCACAAGGTAAACCTCCGTAACCCAATCAAAAATTACGCAAAGCCCCCCGACTATTCTCCATAGGTGGCGCGACGCACTATCGTAAAGGCGGTACACGACGTGTTGAGGTAGAATGCAAGGAAGGGAAAGCCCGACAATGGGTGAGATAGGTAATTGAAGCGGTGTTCTACCTACATTAACGTAGGGACTAATTGCTGGACTCCTACGTAATTCTTTTCTGTGAAAGGGATAGGGGCTTTAATTCGGACAGGCAAGAGCTACCCATAAATAGTTAAATATCTCATTATTCGGGGTCTCTGTGTCTGCGTCAAGACCAAGGAGGGAGCTTCCTCCCCCTCTTCGGAGGCTGGTGAGGCTTAGGCTACTGCTGAAGAGGAAGAAGCCGGACTTCGTCAGGATAGACCAGTGGAGGTACAAGAGGATTGAGGACAGCGGCTGGAGGAACCAGAGGACTCTTGACAATAAGATTCGGAGGAAGTGGAAGGGTTGGCCCAAGCCTGTGGAGGTGGGCTACAGAAAGCCCGCCGCTGTGAGGGGGCTCCACCCCAGCGGCTTCGTCGAGGCGGTGGTACACCGGCCTGAGGAGCTGGACAGGCTTGACCCGAAGACGCATGCGGTGAGGATAGGCGGGACGGTGGGCCTCAAGAAGAGGCTTGAGATCGTCAAGAGGGCTAGGGAGAGGGGCTTCTACGTCCTCAACCCGGGGAGGCGTGTGGAGGAGTTGCTTAAGAAAGAGTTAAATACTGGGCAGTCTGGGCAGTAGGTATGGTAGACGTCAAGAGACTAGCCGCAGAGGTGCTGGGAGTGGGGGTGAGCAGAGTGAAGATATCCCCCGAGGCCGCGGACAGAGTGCAGGAGGTGGTCACCAAAGACGACGTCCGCGCGCTGATCGACGAGGGGCTGATCTGGGCCGAGCCGGAGAAGGGAGTCTCCAGAGGCCGCTGGCGCGAGAGACACGAAAAGAAGAAAAAGGGCAGGAGGAGGGGACACGGCAGCCGGAAAGGCAGACGCACAGACGAGGAAGAGCAGTGGAAAAACAAGATTAGGAAGCTGAGGAGGTTCTTAAACACCCTCAAGAGGGAGGGCAAGCTGGACCCCAAGACTTGGAGGATGCTCTACCACATGGCCAAGGGCAACTACTTCCGCGACTTGAGGCATCTCAAGACTTACATAAACGAACACAAGTTGACAAAAGAGCCTGTGAGGTGATATGGCCAGAGGCCCCAGGTACAAAGTGCCCTTTAGGCGCAGGCGGGAAGGCGTGACAAACTACAGAAAGAGGCGTAGGCTCATCCTCTCGAAGAGGCCGAGGCTGGTGGTGAGGAAGACGAATAAACACCTGGTGGCGCAGGTGGTGGTTGCAAAGCCGCAGGGAGACGAGACGGTGGTGGGCCTAGACACGCGCGTCTTGCGGAAGGGGGACGAGAACAACACCTCAGCCGCCTACCTCCTAGGCCTGATAGTGGGCTATAAGGCCAGGGCCAGGGGGGTGAAGGAGGCCATACTCGACATCGGACTGCACAGGCCGACCCCAGGCGCCAGGGTGTTCGCAGTGCTAAAAGGCGCCCTAGACGCCGGCTTGGAGATACCACACGGCGAAGAGGTGCTCCCAGCAGAGGAGAGGATACGAGGCGAACACGTCGCAGAATACGCCAAGAGGCTAAAAGAGGAGAACCCAGAGGCCTACAAGGCCATATTCGCCAGGTACCTACAACGAGGACTGGCGCCGGAGGACCTGCCAAGCCACTTTGAAGAAGTCAAGAAAAAGATAGTGCAACACTACGAGCAGAAGCTGGCGAAGGCCCCCGCCCAATAAGTTTATAAGCCCAACCCCCGGAGAGGCTGAGTGCCGCCAGAGAGCCGCCGACGCGGCCCCGTGACAGGCGGTTCCCCGGCAAAATTTTTATACTAACCCAAACCTACACATAGCCCCGGTAGCTCAGCCCGGTCGGAGCGCCCAGGGGCGAAGCCCCGCACAAGCCTCGTACAGCCTCCGCTCGAGCTAGCGGGAGGTCCCGGGTTCGAATCCCGGCCGGGGCTTGTCTAGCCTCTTAACGGCCGACTAGCAAGGCATGTGACGTGTATCATCCACCTACAGATAGCGGCCGTAGTAGAATTTTCTCACACTGCCTAGGAGTCTTCTCCGTCTGGCGGCCGTTTAGTACCGCCCCGCCGCGGCGCCGCCCACCCGAAGCGTTGCACAAGTCGACTGCTTAAAGTGTAGAAAAACACAAGACAGCACGTATAGACGATGCCGGCCTTACTACACACAATAAAAAGCGAAAATATATAAAAAAACCGGGAATTTAAAAAATATGGTTTAACCGCCTATGATAGCGGCTCGTTCCACTGCCTAGCTTGTATATAGATCTGAGTAGTGTACTGGGAACCCTCTGAGGCGCTCTGGTTTACTCTACACGACACTGTGTAAGTCGCGCTATTAGGTCCTTGCATTGACGATGGGTGTATCTGCGCAGCATTGTCGCCTTTGATGACGCAGGTCACTGCATCGTTGTTGGGGCCGCCGAAGCTGAAACTGTATGGGAGCGTGACGTAGCTACCGCCGTAGTAGAAGTACAGCTTCACTGGCACTGAACCGGTATTCACTACGGTAAAGGCCACAGTACAGTTATAACCAGGGTAGCCGTTTGAAATTGTTATCACCAGATCTGCGTCGTTGTTTCCAGCAGTGCTTTGCTGACCCAATGAGGTACCTTCTTCGTTTTCTACCTCAGTAAATGTTGCGGCGCATTGTCCCACGTTTTTTGCTTCTGATGTAGAGCCCTCGGGGACAAAGCTCCAGCCGCCGTTACCGTCGGGAAATCCTACATATTCTGTAACGGTGGCCGTTCCGAACTCTACGTCGACGTTTCCCGTGTTGACTTCTACGTGGATTTTCAGCACGTCTGCCCATAGGGCTAGCGCCACTGAGATGGCTGTGAGGAGTAGTGCCGTGGCTATTGTCGCCGTTTTGTCCATAGGCCTTTCATGTCTAGTTGGTTAAAAGAGTTGTGTAACAAGTGTTGGAAAAAAGAAACGTTTACGAGGGGAACTCGTTCCACTGGTAGCCTAGGAATACTACGTAGAACTTATATGTGTGGTTCTCTTTTATGCATTGTTGGCGTTCTGTGGGTAGGTAGAGCACTAGTGAAAAGGTCTTGAACTCTCCTGGGTGTATTTGCGTGCCGTTGGTGGAAAATATGCTTGAAGCATCTAAGTCTATTTCAGGACAATTATCTCCGTCTACGTCGATATATTTGTGAAGGCCGGTGCCCGTTGGCCTTATGATGTTGCCGTTTTCGTCAACTATTCTGACTAGTATCTTCACGGGAATAGTGCCAGTGTTGTATATCATAGTGTTATCAATTTTACAGAGGTACCCGGGATATGCATTGTTAATTGTGACTACCAGCTCTAAGTCGTTGTCGCCTGTGGCGGGGTTCCAGGTAGAAGGCAGGAGGCCCTTCTGTTTTACAAAATTCTCTTCGTCCTGGTCCTGTACATAAGTGGCGGTGCACGAAGCCACGTTTTTGCCTTCATACTCATCTTCGTAAATTGAGGGGGTGACAGACGTGCTGAACTTAATGTCTACATCTCCGGTATTGACTGCCACGTGTATCTTCAGCACGTCGGCCCATAGGGCAAACGCCGTGGCTACTGCAAGTAGCAACACAGAAGCTATTACATACGCCGACTTTTGCTCCATGGCAAGAGGTATTTGCACTAGTTTAAACTTGACGAAACAGGTGTGGAAAACTAGAAACTACTGATTCCAAGCCCTTGCAGTTATCGTAACCTGCACAGTTGTGGGGTTGCAATTTTGTAGATTTAGAGAAAAATTACGTGACTCGCCTCCCTCTATCTGCGTACCGTTGCTAAGTGATTGGTACGATATTTGGCAACTTCCGCTTTGTATTGAGTAGAAGGTATATAGTTTTACTGGCATTCCGTAATTAGTAAATCTTAGTAATAAGGTGCAGGTTCCCTTCGCAGGGCCGCCTTGACCTGGCTTACTTACTTTTATAGTAAGAGTGGTTATGTTGCTCCAGGTGGTGTATGTGTATGAAGTTGTTACTGTTGCTGTCCATGGATTGTTGCAACTTGTTGAGACTATTGTTAAAGATGTTTTTAATTGTGTTGTTTTTACTGTCATCGTTGTGGCTAGTGTGTCTGCCCATAGTGCTGTGGCTATGGCTAGGGTGGTGAGGAGTAGGGCGATGGCTATTGTTTTCACGTAGTTTTGGGGGTTGGGTGTATTTAAGGTGTGGGTTACGGTTGTTTACTTTTGGTAACGTTTGGGTCGGCGTTGCGCACCGCAATATTTTAATAATTGGATGTTTTGGAGGGCGTGGGTAGGGATTTGCGCCGGTTTTTGGATTTGGTGGTGGGGGATGCGTGGTGGTGGTGTGTGTTGAAGAGGTTGGCTCGGGTGGGGGCCGCGTCGGTGGGGGAGTTGGCCTCTTGGTGTGGGGTGGGTTTTGAGTCTGCGGTAACCTTTATGCGTAGGTTGGAGGAGCTGGGCGTGGTGCGGCTGTACAGGGGTCGGGGGTTTGTCTTGTATGTGGAGCTTGAGGAGGGGTATAAGTGGCTTGGCGAGTTTGTGGGTTATAGGTAGTTTTTTACCCACTGGTAATCCTTGCTTATGGATATCACTACGATGTGTGTGCCGGGTTTGTATATGGTGATTACTCCTTTTTTGGCGAGTTTGTCTAGGTGGTTGTAGAGAGTTTTTGGGGCTACTCCTGCTCTTCTTGCTAGTTCTCTTAGCGTGAGTCCTTCTGTCTTTGCTAGGGCTTTTATCACGCGCCAGTTTATGTCGTCTGAGAATACGTAGTTTAAAAAGAGTAGTAGTCTTCTTTCCTCGGGTTCCATAACAAAACTTGTTTGACTTTTAAAATGTTTTCTCCCCGCCTCTGTTAATTTTTAATGTGTATTCGGGTATGTGGGGGTTTTTGAAAAGGCTTTGGAGTGGTTTGAGTTGGCTAAGCACTTGTTGGCTGAGGGGCGTTGGGGGGCCGTGTGCTCAGCGGCGTATAAGGGGGTGGAGTTTTGTCTAAAGGGGGCTTTGCTTAAGAGGGCGGGCTTCTATCCTCCCACTGAGGACCTCGTCAGCCTTGCGGAGGCCTTGGGGGCGCCTGGGCCTGTGGTGGAGGCCTGTGTCTTTTTTAACAGGCTTGGGGAAGATGAGGAGGTTTATGCGGAGGTTGCCCGGCTTTGTTTTGATAGGGCCGCCGAGGTGTTGCGGTGGGCTGGGTGTATCTCCTCCCCGCCCTAAGGGGCGAGCTGTTGTAAAGACCCCGGCTACGCCGTGGGGCGTTGCGCGACGCGCAGGCGGTGTCCCTGGTTTTGGCGGCGGTTTGTTTAATTACACCACGTTTTTCGTGTTGTGTATGTGTCTGGTACTGTGGTGGAGTCTGTCCGTCTGGTGTCGCAGCGTCACGTAAATCCGCTCGGCTCGCTGTACGGCGGCTACATGTTGCAGTGGGTTGTGGATACCGGCACCGTGGCGGCTATGAGGTTTGTGGAGGGGGACGTTGTGTTGGGGTTTCTTGACAAGATGCACTTCGTCTGGCCGGTTCGGCTGGGGGACCTCCTCACCTTTAGGGGGTGGGTGGTGGGGGCTAGGAGGAGTAGCGTCAGCGTGTTGGTGGAGGCGTACGTCTCCGGGCCGGGGGGCCCCCGCCTCGCCACTGTTGGGCGGATGGTTTTTGTAAAGGTGGACAAAGAGGGCAGGCCCGCCCCCGTGGGGAAGACGCTGGAGTGCGACGCAGAGCTTGAGAGGCTGTGCGCCTATTTTGAGAAGTGGCGGTCTTATGTAGACGGCGTGGTGGAGGGGGAGCCTCCGCCTAGGGGGGCGTGGTCTCTTGTGAGCCACTTCTTGGCCATGCCTGAGGACTCCCTAGACGGGGTTTTGATGTACGGCGGCCGCCTCTTGTTTAGGCTCGACGAGTTGGCCTTCGTGGAGGCGTATAAGTTCTACCCCGCGGTGTACGTCACCGCCAGCGTGAACAGCATAGTGTTTAGGAGGCCCATATACGTGGGGGACATCGTGGAGGTCAGCGCCGGCGTCACTTACGTGGGTAAGACCAGCCTCGAGGTAGGGTTCGCCGTGGAGGCCTTTGGGCTTAGGGGGAGGCGGAGGGTGGCTGACGGCTACATTATTTTTGTCAACATGTCTGGGGGGTCGCCGACTGAGATTAAGAGGGAGCCCTTGGGAGACGCCGAGGCTGTCCGTAGGAAGGAGGAGAGCGTGAGGGAGGCCAAGGCTTTGAGAGAGCTTAGGCCGCCGGGGCGGGGGGACCTGCCCTGGATGCTTCAGCTAGTCTAAGTTTTCTACGATGTGTCTCAGCAGGTGCTCTGGGTCGTCTTTTAGGGCTGAGGTGTAGTACAGCTTGGAGGCGCCTAGGCTTCTCGCGGCGTCTTCGCCTTCTGTAAAGACGCCTATCTCGTCCGCCAAGTCTTTCTTGTTTCCTATCAAAATCTTCCGGGGGGCCGGGTACTTGGACACCCAGTTTTCTATCTCCCACAGCGCCTCTAAGGTGGGGGGGTCCACCACGCTGTATACGTACACTATTAAGTCTAGCCTCACGTCGTACGTCTTTATGGCCTCGTAGTATTTCTGCGCGATCTCCACGGCGTATTGCCCCGGCGTGTCTATTAGGTACAAGTCTTGGTGGGACAGGGAGAGTTGATACACCCCGGGTCTTCTGGTGACTCTGGGGGTTTTTCCCACTCCCAGGACTCGGTAGATGTAGGTGGTTTTTCCCACTCCTCCGACGCCGAGGAAGACTGCGGACTTTACCTCCTTTCTACGAAACATCTGTTATGCATATGTCCTGGTCTTTGTACACCGTCTTGCCTCTCTGGCCGCATTCCAGGCCCTTGCCCAGGTTCAGCGCCTCTGAGAGCAGGTCTGCGAATATGCCCAACGGCCCCGAGAAGCTCACTGCGTACGTCTTCTCGGCCACTTCTCTAACCACGTCTAGCTCTACGCCGCGGTGGCAGACCAGCGCTAGCGAGAATTTTCCGTACTTGTCCAGAGGCACGTCTCTCAGCGTCCCCACCTCGAAGCTTACGAAAAGGGCTGAGGGTGACGCCTCCTGTCTTTCCAACACTGTGGGGAGGATGGATATCCGCTCCTCTTCTAGGGAGAGGACTTCCCAGAACTGGTCTAGTATTACTAAGTCGGCGCCAGTGGCTGCGGAGACCTCGGTGGAGAAGCCGCAGGGGAGCCAGCCGGCGACTAGGGCCAGCCCCGCCTTTGGGAGCTTGTTGGCCGTCCTGGTTCTTAGGCCTTGGAACATGGCGGTGGCGGCGAAGAGGGCCTCGTGGTTTATTTTAACCGCGTCTCCGATTAGGTACGGCACGATGATGTCGTCGAAGACTGAGCCTATGAGGCGGCTTGCGTATGCGGGGGGGATTTTGCCAGTCCTGCGGTATCTGTCTCCGCGTCGTACGAAGTAGCCCAGTTCTGCTAGTAGCTGGTAGAGCCGCCCCATGGAGTCGTCTACTTTAACCTCGCTTTGTTTTAACAATAGTCGTATAAACCTGCTACCGGCTATGCCTACGTCTAGTGCAGAGGCCACGTTTATACCACCACTGGTTTTAATATACGTTTTTTAAAAACAAGGCGTTAAATATATACAGGCGGGGGCTATTGTGTATTCGTTCTCGCGTAGGGGCGGGGCGGTGTATTTTAGGCTGGGCGAGTTTACTGTAAGCGTCGTCGTGCCGCCGCTTGTGGAGGAGCTCCTAAAGCTGTTGAAGAGAGGGGACTCTGTGTTGGTCGCCGGGCCCCACGGGGTGGGTAAGTCGGTGGCGGCCTACACCGCCGCGTATCTGGCGGCTGAGGAGGGCGCCGTGGCCGTGGACCTAGCCGCCGACACCTCCACCTTTGCCGAGTATTTAAAACTCGCCAAGGGCGCTAAGTGGGCCTTCGGCCTATTCGACGCCGTCCCCCCCGGCTTTTACGCAGAGCCGGAGGTGTGGTCTGAACACGCCGCCATGTGGAGAGACAGCTGTGTAAAAATTGTCGCCAGGGCTGGCTATTTGCAGAAGAGGGGCTACCCAGTACTCCTCGTCATCCCCTCGGAGCTCACAGTTTTGTGTAGCAGAGAGCTGGGCAAATATGTTAAAATTGAGGCGGCCCCGGCGTTGGCGAAGGATATTTTCGAGACGAACAGCGAGGTTTACTGCGGGGAGGACTACTCCGCCGCGGTGGCTAATTTAGTGTCTCAGTGGGGGGAGGGGGCGCACTACATGGCCTTCTACGCGGCTAAGTCGCTGGAGTACTGCGACGAGGACCCCGCCGCCGTGGTGGAGAAGGCGAGGGAGGCGTACGTGGAGAAGATGGCTGCCCTGGCTAAGTCCCTATACGCCCCCACGTGCGCCGCCGGGAGGCGTCTTGTTCTGGCAAACGCTTATAGAGGACTTCCGCCTGTGTTTCTTTCACAAGTGGCTTATTACGACGTAGTAGAACAAAAAGTAAGGACTTTAGAAAAGTTGATAAGTTTCTTAGAAAGATTGCCAGATCCCCACAAGGAGTATATTAATATTCTTATTTTTCAAGTGGCAGAGGAGCTTAGACGTCTTTCAAAACCTAGGTGGTATGTGAGGGCTTTGTCCAAAGGCGTGGGGCCGCTTTACGAAGAGGCTCTTTCTAGACTTGTAAAAGAATTGGAGAGGCAATGCGCCGTGGTTAAGAGAGAGGTGTCTCTTCGCACGTTAGTTAAGGCGTATGTAATTGCACATGTCGCATTTCAAGACTTAGCCGAGGCTATTGTTGCCTTGGCGATTGGCGCCGATCCGTGTAAGGGGCGTATAAAGGCTTTGTGCAGAGGCGGCAAGCTCGGCGAAGAAGTTGTTCGTGCCTTACTCACTCCCTATAGGCTATCGGCGGAGCTGCCGCCGCCCAGAGGCGCGGGACTGGTCAAATACGCCGCCGTCAGGGCAGAGGACGTGGGCGAGGAGTCGTGGGTTGAGGTGTTAAGCCTCCTTCGCGAAGCCTCTAAGAAAGGCGGGGTGGACCTCACGCCGTTTAGCGACTACGTGGAGCTTGCCCTGGCCCGGGGGAGCCAGATTACTAAAAAACTGGCGCTTGCCCTAGTCAACGCGGCGAGGCGGGCCCCGCCGGGCGTATACGCAGTGGCCATAGCCGCCTCGGTTGAGCTAGGCGAGAGCTACGAGGGCCTAGTAGAGAAGTACGTTGAAGAGGTGGGAGATGCTGGCCTCCTCTTTGAGAAGTGTGGAGGTTTGTGTAAAGACGCCGTAGTGGAGGCGGCCGTGGCGGCCGCCGCGAGGAGGGCGAGCTTAGACGCCTGCGCCGCGTTGGAACAACTTGAGCTGGCTCTCGGCGCAGTGGGGTACGGGCACGTGGTAGAGAAATATGTTCCTCACAAGGCGTGTGTCAAATCTGGGTAGCTACACACAATGGACATTATTTACAAAAATACGGCGAGCCTTAGTCGCCGGATTTGTTAAAACAGCCTCTGTCCAGGCCTCGTCTAGAGGCGAGTGCCGTAGACAGCAGGCAGACCTATTCTTGACGATACTGGACGCCGCGGATATTAAGGGAGAGTTTGCTAGGCTTGTGGAGGCTGAGGATGGGTATGTGGGGATGCTTGAGTTTAAAGCGCTGGGGGCTTGATGACTTTTTTGAAAAACTTTTCCCTTGTCTATATAAAGTGAGGGCCAAGGGGTAAGGGGAAGGATTGCGTATATCACATTATACGTACTATTTGATATATTATATAGATAGGTTTTTTGTTAAAATATATATTGAGTTTATATAAATACAAAGGTTTTTGTCTATGTGCATATTATAAGCGCACGTCTCGTAATATTTTTAAAAGAATCTCTTTGTTAGTAGTAGAGGGGTATGAAGATTGCACAAAACCAGTATCTCTAATTAAGAGTTTTTTCGACGGCAGACTAATCGTCGTGTTAAATAAACACGAACGCGGCATTGAGTACCCCAACGCTGTTGTGAAAATTCCATTCTCCGCCACGCTGGACTACTACAACAGGAAGGGGCAGTTCTACACAAAGCCTGTGACGAAACTTGCCGAGTATTTAATGCCGGAATTAAGAAAGGTTACGAGGTCTAGGTGGTTCCAGTAAAATTAAATAAGCCATATCTATTTTCGTGGATTTGAAGACGCTGGTGGCGTCCATACTTGCTGAGGTCATTACAGCAGATGTCCCTACTATACACGCGCTTGCTCAACTGGCGGCTGACGAGTTGAAACTAAAGAGAGAGATAACGCCGATAGAAATAGAAGAGACGCTGAGAGAATTAATACGCGAAGGCCTCGCCGCCGAGTATGAAGAGACAAGCTTAGACCTGAGCAGGAAAGTTAAGAAATACATAGCTACAGACAAGACGCTTAGCCAAGCAAAGGCCCTGCCTCCCAACACACAGAAAGTAGCAAAATTGAAGTACGTACCCCCGACCTTTTACATACTACTAAATAATAAGAAAAGGTAACGAGCCCCGGCCGGGATTTGAACCCGGGACCTACGGGTCTGCAGCCCGCCGCTCTCGGCGGATCCCTTAGTTTATGCATAACCGCCAGGACGGCCGCTGCCGGACTGAGCTACCGGGGCTGTGGTTATTTTAGTGGGAATTTTTTAAATTTTATTCTGGCGGCGCGAATTTCGTAGTACCCCCAACCGGAGGGGTGCCAGTGGGCCTCTCCCTCCACCTCTATGGAGAAGAGGGGGCTCTCCACGACGTATGTTTCGTATTCTCCTCCTTCGCCCACTGGCGAGAAGCCGTATTTTCTGCTAAGCGCTATGATCTCCTCGGCGGCGGCGGGGGTCACCACTTTGCCGAGGTGTTGCGGCCCCAGTCCCATGGCCATGGCCGCGGTGATGATAAACCGCATTGCCCTCGCCTCTTCGCGTAGAAGCTCCTCTTGGTCTCTTCCCCAGTTGGGGGCCAGGTGGGCTACTCCGAGCCTCGCCGCCACTGCGTCTACTCTTTCTTTTTGGTAGCGGGACGCCACCGCCCCGGTGACCAGCCCGTCGAAGGGGCATTCTTCTCTGATGCGGGCGAGTTGCTGGGCCAGCTCCTCCACTTCTCTCTCTTTCTCCCCGCTGACCTCGACGGCGTATTGCCTAACGCCCATGGCCTCGCCGTGGAGTAGGCTCCATTTTATGTTTACTGTGTGGAACATGTAGGACTCTGGGTTTTTCGGCACGGCCGTCACTAGGCACGAGAGCGTGTGCCCTGCCGCCAGGGCTTTTAACATGGCGTAGTGGCTGTCCTTTCCGCCGGTGTAGAGGACGGCTACCCTCATCTCAGCCTTGCAACTATGCGTTCGGCCTGGGCTATTGCGTCTAGCGAGCTGGCGGCGTCTAGCTCCTCCTCTTTGTACACGCCGGGGCCTCTGATAGCGTACACCAGCTTTTTTGTCTTGGGGAACCACAAGAAGTAGACCTCGTAGGCGCCGACTCGTCCGTTTACCCACTCCATCAGCCCCCTAGACTCGCCGGCCGCCTCCACTTTGTCTAACAGCTTGGCCACTTCTATGTGGAAGCTTTGGATAAAGTGGAGGAGGTTCACACAGCAACCAGATTTAAAAAATTTATAGTTTGCTACAGCGGCTTTCCCTCTTCTCGGCTAATCCGCTTTTCTCCGCCGGGGCGCCGAATCTGCATGCGTCTATGTAAGGCGCGAGTATGAGGCACATGCTTGTAATAAAGTTCTTTAACTTTGTCCACATAGGTATTGTCTATGTCTATTTTTATAAGTCTATTAGTGCTTTTTTTGCTTGTTTAATATGGCGGCTTGTGCGGCGGCTAGTCTGGCGAGGGGTACTCTAAACGGCGACGCGCTGACATAGTCGACCTTGGTTTTGTCAAAGAAGTGGATTGACCTGGGGTCGCCTCCGTGTTCTCCGCATACGCCCACTTCTATGCCGGGGTTCACCTCCTTGGCGGTGGCCGCCGCGTATTCCACAAGCCTGCCCACGCCGTCGACGTCTATGCTTTCAAAGGGGTTGAAGTCTAGTATTTTCAAGTCTAGGTACTGGGGTATGAACTTATTCTCCGCGTCGTCGCGGCTGAAGCTAAACACGGCCTGTGTCAAGTCGTTGGTGCCGAAGCTTATGAAGTCCACGTGTTTTGCTATCTTGTCTATTGTCAAGGCCGCCCGCACCGTCTCCACCATGGTGCCGATTTTTACACGTAGCCTAACTCCGTGTTCTCTCTCCACGTCTTGTAGGGCGGGTAGAATCGCCCTTTCTTTTACGTAAATGATTTCTCTCACGTCTGCCACTTGTGGGATCATGATCTCCACCACGGGGTTCCGCCCCTCTTTTTTAAGCTCCGCCGCGGCTTCTAGAATAGCCTTGTTAAGATAGTAGTAGAAGTCGGGGTGCGTCACGCCCACTCTGACGCCTCTGTGGCCAAGCATGGGGTTCGCCTCTTGCAGCGCCTTAACTCTGCGGTAGAGCGCCTCCAGCTCCGAGGCGTCTTCTCCACGCATCTTCCTCTGGTATATCTGTTCTAACACCTCCTCTGGCTTAGGCAGAAACTCGTGAAGCGGGGGGTCGATGAGTCTGACAATGACGGGGAGGCCGTCCATAATTTTAAACACTTCTTTAAAGTCCGCCTTCAACATCTGCGCCAGTTTTTCTAGATAGGGCCTCCTCTGCTCCGGCGACTCCGCCAGGATTATCCTACGTAGTAAGTCGAGCCTGTCGGGTTTTCTAAACATCCTCTCTATGCGGAGGAGCCCGATCCCCTCTGCGCCGAACTTTCTAGCAATTGCGGCGTCGTCGGGCAGGTCTGCGTTTGCCCTCACGCCGAGCCTCCTATACTCGTCGGCCCACTTAAGCAACTCCTCCAGCTCTGGGATCAGCTCGGCCTCGATTGTCGGCACCACGCCGATGTATACGTTGCCCGTGTGGCCGTCGATAGTAATCCACTCGCCCTCTCTAACCACCGCATCCCCTATCTTCAAGTACTTTTCCTCTTCGTGTATCTCCACGGCCTCGGCGCCTACCACGGCGGGCTTCCCTATCGCCCTCGCCACCACAGCCGCGTGGCTGGTCATCCCACCGCGGCTGGTCAACACGCCGACTGCGGCGTAGAAGCCGTGGACGTCGTCGGGCTTAGTCTCCACCCTAGCCAAAATCACCCGCTTGCCCTCGGCGGCCCACCTCACGGCGTCGTCGGGATGGAACACCACCTGCCCAGACACCGCGCCGGGGCTGGCGGGGAGGCCCTGGGCCACGGGCTTGGCCTTGGCCTTGGGGTCTATCCTCGGGTAGAGTAGCTGAAGGACGTGGTCGGGCCTTACGTAGAAAATAGCCTCTTCTTTTGAAAGGATGCCCTCCTTGGCCATGTCTACGGCGGTCTTCACCCGGGCCAACGCGGTCATCTTGGCGTTTCTAGTCTGGAGGAAGTACAACACGCCTCTCTCCACGGTGAACTCCACGTCCTGCACGTCTTTGTTCACTTTTTCTAACAGCTTCACTCCCCGGTACAGTTCTTCGTATAGGTGTGGGAACCTCTTCTTAAACTCCTCTATGTCCATCGGCGTCCTTATCCCCGCCACCACGTCTTCGCCCTGGGCCACTGGCAAGAACTCGCCGTATAGTCTATTCTCCCCCGTGGCCACGTCTCTGCTAAACACCACGCCAGTCCCAGAGTCCCAGCCCGCGTTGCCAAAAACCATGGTGACGACGTTCACGGCGGTACAGTCGGCGACGTCCGGCGTGATTTTTTCAATAATCCTGTAGAAAATGGCCCGTGGGCTCATCCAAGACCTAAACACAGCCTTAACGGCCAGCCTCAGCTGCTCCCAGGGGTCTTGCGGAAATCCTCCCCTCTCTTTTTTAATAATTTCTTTAAACTTCTCCACAGCCTCCTTAAGCCCCTCTAGGGGGACGTCTGGGTCGTCTTTTACGCCGTATTTCTTCTTAACCTCCTCCCATGCGGTGGAGAACAATTTTTCGTCTATGGACAAGACGATCTTGCCAAACATTTGTAAAAACCTTCTATACGCGTCGTATGCAAACCACTCGTTTCCCGTCCTGGCGGCGAGGCCCTTCACAGTCTCGTCGTTTA
>JAVZUI010000016.1:14518-32332 GCA_038879095.1 Pyrobaculum sp.
TGTCCATCATGCCGGGCATCGAGACGGCGGCTCCGCTTCTCACAGAGACCAGCAGCGGGTTGTGTGGGTCGCCGAACTTCCTGCCGGCCTCTTCTTCAAGTCTGTGTACGTACTGCACAACCTCCTCCCAAATCTCCTGCGGCACGTCGAGGCTGTTTATCACTGCGTGGAGTTTAGAAATCACCTCGTCCCTCACCTCTGGAGGCGGGTTTTTCAAAAGGATAGACTCCATTTCAGAAATCTCCCTCTGCCTAGGCTCGTAGAATTTTTTACAAGCCTCGGTGGTTATGATAAAGCCTGGGGGCACCCTAAGCCCGAGCTTAGTCATTTGAATAAGGCTTGCCCCCTTGCCTCCGAACAGCTTCTTGTTGTTATGATCAGCCTCTACGAAGCTGTAAACATATTTCCCCATGTATATGAAAAAATAATTAATATTTAAAGTTTATACTCTTTGAAAATCTAAGAAGTGCCTTAATACAAGTTTAGTAGGGCCTTGTTTTTTCTAATATTAGGAATTATAATTATCTATCATTATGAATTTTTCATCCAGACGCCCTCTTCGTTTAGATATGTCAAGCCCTCGCTAGAAAGCTTTGACAAAATAGCCCTCACAGTAGTCATGGTCAACAAGACGTTTTCCCACTGCGCCTCCCCGCCGGTTTCTTTTAACAACTTAATTGTAAGCGCCGTGACGTCGCCCGGCAGAGACTTGGCAACTATGTCGACGGCGCGTCGAACCGCCGCCGCGTTGGCGTCAATCAGCTCGTTTATCCTCTTCCTACTCCCAGCCACAGGGCCGTGGCCCATCACCAACACCTCGGGCTCCAAGGCCCTTATCTTATCTAGAGACGACAAGAAGGCGTCTACGTCCATTAGGTAAGGCGCGCCGTATTTCTTTAGAACGGCCTCGCCGAACAAGGCGTCTCCGGCGTACAACAAGCCGTCTGCGTAGTAGCCCAGCTGGCCAAAGGTGTGGCCGGGGAGCGGCACCGCCTCGAAAGGCCCCACCCTGTCCCCCGGCTTCACCAAGGCGGCGACGTTTAAATCTCTGCCTTTGTATACCGCGCTGTTTACATACACCCCGTGGGTAAAAAACAGGCGGGCCTTTACGCTAGAGATAAAAATCTCCTCCCCCCACGGGGCGTAGACCTCCGACCCCTCAGGCACCGCCGTCAGGTGGTCTGCGTGGAAGTGGGTTAGCAATACCTTAGGCGGCTTCCCCACGGCGGCGAGTATCTCCGCCGCCCGCTCAGCCGGCTGGCCCGGATCGACGACGTATTCCCCAGCTATTACCGTATTCGGCGAGCCTTTCAAAAGCCTTATCCCCCTCCGAAGCTCCATGGCTACTAGTATAAAAACTAAAAAAAGTTTTGCCACATGACTTTTTCCATAGTCGCCACAGACGGCGTCGACGTCGGAGTGGCAGTTGCCTCGAAATTTATCGCCGTGGGCG
This sequence comes from Pyrobaculum sp., assembly GCA_038879095.1. Lineage (GTDB taxonomy): Archaea > Thermoproteota > Thermoprotei > Thermoproteales > Thermoproteaceae > Pyrobaculum. The sequence goes on from JAVZUI010000016.1 coordinate 15,972, forward strand.
CCTTTGTTCCCCACGCCGAGGCGGGAGTGGGCGCCGTGGCGACGCAGTGCTACGCCAACCCTAGGCTAGGGAAGGCTATACTCGCCCTCCTGCGGCAGGGGCTTTCTGCGAAAGAGGCCCTGGAAAAAGCCATAGCGGGGGACTCGGGAAGAGAGATGAGACAAGTGGCCGCCGTTGACATAAGGGGCGGAGCTTATGCACATACGGGAAAAGAGTGTCCCCACTACGCCGGACACGTGGTGGGAAGCGGCTACGCCGCGTCTGGAAACATACTCGCCGGCGCCGAGGTCTTGGAGGCCATGGCAAAGGCCTTTGAGACCCAGCGCGGGGAGCTCGTTGACAAGCTACTAGCGGCGTTAGAGGCAGGCGACAGGGCGGGGGGAGACAGGAGGGGCAAGCAGTCTGCCGCCTTGGTGGTGCTGAGGCCAAACGGCGGCTACCTAGGCCTAACCGACGTGTATGTAGACCTTAGAGTAGACGACCACCCAGACCCCGTCGCAGAGCTGAGGCGCCTGTTTAAGATATGGGACCTCACGCTCTTGAACAGAGAAGACCCCTCAGACGTTGTTTTAAAACACAAAGTCGCCGCGGAGGTCCAAGCCGCGTTGAAGAAGCTAGGGTTCTACTCCGCAGAGCCCTCCGGGGTGTGGGACGACCAGACTGAGAGGGCGTTTAGGGAGTGGGCGGGGTATGAAAATTTTGAGAATAAGATTAGAGACGACGACAAGATATGGGGCTCGCTCTACCGCTACCTACTGTCTAAGGTCCAGGGGAAGTAGGCCGGCGAACCTCAGCCCCCATTTAAACATCTCCAGCTTCGCAGCAAGGGCCCCCACCCCGGCGCCGACGGCCTTTACGAAGGCGGAGGAGAACTTGGGGTCTGTCTCCCAGTTGGGCGACAGCCTCGCCGCCTTTTTCCTAAACACGAGAAACAAGACGTAGCCCTCGTAGCCCTCGGCCACGGCCTCCGCCAGGTGTTCCATGTGCCGCGCGCCTCTCGCAGTAGGGGCGTCGGGGAATAAGGCGACGCCGTCTTTCTCCAGCGTCACCCCCTTCACCTCCACAAAGGCCGACTTCCCGCCGGGGGCTCGGAGAAGTAAGTCGAACCGCCCCCCGCCGTACCGAGGCTCGAGTCTCTCCAGGCGGTAGCCGCTCAGCACGTGGCCGTTTTCAATAAGCCAAGCCGCTATCTTGTTGTGTACGGCCGAGTCGACCAGCACCAGCTCGTCGCCAAGGTCCACGGCGGTTAGGTAAAAACGGGCCTTTCCGCCCCTCTTCTCCCTCACCCAGATCCTCGCCCCGGGGTACAGCAACTCTTCAAGCCTGCCGGGGTCGTGTATGTGGACGTACTCCTCGGCGCCGTCTACCTCCGCCACGCCTAAAAACCGATTCAGCCTTTTGACGAAAACCCCATGCCTATCTGGGGGCGCGATGGGGAAATACATATAAAATCGCCGTCGTGTTGAGTATATGTCTTTTACACGCCTCAGGCTCCCCCTCCCCGGCATGGAGCTAGGACACGTCAACGTCTACCTCCTCAAATGCGACGAGGGGTACGGCATAATAGACGTGGGGCTGGCCACCTATGAGGCGGCGCTGGCCCTCATCAGAGGCCTAAAGTCCCTTGGGGTGAGGCCGGGCGACGTGGCCAAGGTCTACGTCACGCACTTCCACGCAGACCACATCACCCTGGCGCAGTTCTTATCGGAGGTGGCCTCCCCCGACTTCTACATAGGCTCCGAGGAGTTGAGAAAAGTGGCCTCGTCGTTTGACGAGCTGGCCAAGATATACGCCGAGGAGTATAAACGTCACGGCGCGCCCCCTGAGGTGGCAGAGGCCTTTTTAAAAATACACCCCATGTCTAGGTACAGGAGGTCTTTTGAAGACGTCTGGAAGCTCCCCTGGAGAGGCGTCGCAGACGGCGAGGCCCTCGGCTGCGGGCTCAAGGCGGTGTGGACCCCGGGACACACGCCGGGCCACACCGTCTATCAGCTGGGCGACGCGTTGTTCACAGGCGACCACGTCCTCCCCACAATCACTCCAAACATTTCCTGGTACCCCTGGCCGGGCTTCAACCCCCTTCAGAGCTATTTAAAAAGCTTAGAAAAAGTAAAAAAGCCGCTGAGGGGCCTCCCCGCGCACGGCGACGAGATCCCAAACGTGGCCGCCAGAGCCGAGGAGATCTTGAGACACCACGAACAACGACTAGTAGAAGTGCTGAGAGCGTTGAAGGAGCCTATGACCACGTACCAAGTGGCTAGGCAGATAAGCTGGAACACGGGGCCGTTCGACAACTTCGACGTGTATAACAAGATATTCGCCATAGGCGAGGCCTACAGCCACTTACTACACCTAGAGGCAGAGGGGCGCGTGAGGCGGATAGAAGGCGAAAAAATCCTCTGGGCCCCCGCCTAGCCGCCGAAAGGCGGTATAATCTGCACCACGTCCCCCTCCTTCAACTCCGTCGCCAGGCCGCTTAGAAAGTCTATGGAACGGCCGTTGACCCAGACGTCGTGCATGGGGATAAGCGAACCCCCCCTGAACAACTTGCCCCTTAGGCCGGGATACATCCGCTCCAACTCCTCAATTACGTCTCCCACAGTGGCGCCGTCTCTCAGCTCTAAGACGTGCGTAATCACGTCGTATTGAGGAAGGCCGAAGTACTTAGGGCCAAAAATCTTCACCACCACTCTCATACCTAAGAAAACAGCCCAGTATTTAAACAAAGATTGAGGATATGCGCTGCGGCTGGTAGACGCCGAGAGGCGGGCGTGGACAAGCGGAGGGGGGCGGCGAGCTGGCCCGCGGGGCGGTGGGCCGCTGTGTGGCGGGCGGCCGAGGGCCGCGTGCTGGATTGCAAGTGCTGTGGTAGTCATAAGTTTAAAAAGGGAGGTAGTTCACAAAACGTGGCTAGGTACGTCATAGGGTCGGCTTGGCCTTACGTACAGACTGTGCCGCACCTGGGTAACATGATTGGGTCTGTGTTGTCTGCAGACGTCTACGCGAGGTACCTACGGCTACGTGGCCACGAGGTGGTGTTCATATCGGGTAGCGACATGCACGGCACGCCGATTGAGGTGGAGGCTATTCAACTAGGCGTCGACCCCGCCGACTACGCCGTTAAGATGCACCAGGTGGTGGCTGAGCTTTTTAAGAGGTGGGACATCTCCTTCGACCTATATACGCACACCCACTCGGAGACCCATATTAAATTTACACAAGACTTCTTTATGAAGGTATATGAAAACGGGTACATATTTACAAAAGAGGAAGAGGTGCCGTACTGCCCACGCGACAGGATTTTCCTGCCCGACCGCTTTATAATCGGCAGGTGTCCCTACTGCGGCTACGAGAGGGCCAGGGGAGACCAGTGCGAGAACTGCGGCAGGTTGCTAGACCCGCGCCAGCTTGTAGAGCCTCGCTGCGCCGTGTGCGGCTCTAAGCCTGAGTGGAAGGTTACTAAGCACTGGTATCTAGACTTGCGCAAGCTGGAGGACAGGGTGAGGAAGTACGTGGAGGAGAACCCCCACCTCCCGCCTAACGCCAAGGAGATGTCCCTGGGCATGATTAAGGAGGGTCTGCGCCCCAGGGCGATCACTAGGGATAACAAGTGGGGGATCCCCGCCCCCTTCCCAGGCGCCGAGGGGAAGACGATTTACGTCTGGTTTGAGGCAGTGCTCGGCTACATCTCTGCGGTGGTTGAGTATTTCAAAAACGCCGGCCGTGAGAGGGAGTGGGAGAAGTACTGGCTGAGCCCCGACACGAAGGTGGTGTTTTTCGTCGGCAAGGACAACATACCGTTCCACGTAATAATCCTACCTGCCCTGTTGATGGCAAACGGAGGCGGGTACGTGTTGCCCACCACCACGGCCTCGACAGAGTACTTAATGTACGAAGGCGACAAGTTCTCTAAGAGCCGGAGGTGGGGCATCTGGATAGACGAGGCCCTCGCGTTGCTCCCGGCGGACTACTGGAGGTTTGTGCTGGTGTACATAAGGCCGGAGAACAGAGACACAAACTTCTCCTGGCAAGTGGCCCTTGAGGTAATAAACAAAGTCCTAAACGACGACGTCGGCAACTACGCCAACAGAGTCCTCACGTTTATTAAAAATAGGATGGGCGGGGCGGTGCCCGGCCCCGGCAAGCCCTCGGACGAGGACACAAAGTTTGTCGAAGACGCCAAGCGGCTGTTCAGAGAGGTGGAAAAACACTACGACGCAATAGAGCTAAGAGACGCCCTACACACCGCCGTGGAGATCGCCAGGCTCGGCAACAAGTATCTAAACGCAAGGGCGCCGTGGGATTTGGTAAAGACAAAGCCGGAGGAGGCATCCGCCGTGATCTACAACTCGTACTGGTCTCTAAAAATGTTGGCCGTAGCGTTGGCGCCGGTGGTGCCGAGAAGCGCGGAGGAGCTGTGGCAAATGATGGGGAGGCCCGGCGCATTTATTTGGGAAGAGGCGCTGAGGCCCCCAGCCCCCGGCGTTGCGTTAGGCGAGGTAAAGCCGCTGTTTAAGAAACTGACCGAGCAAGACGTCAAGAAGATGCTTCAGACGCTAGAGGAGCTGAGGAATAAGAAGTACTCCAAGAAGTACCCGTGGGAACAAGTTCTTCTATAATGTCGCCGAACAGATAGACGGGCCCTGCACCCACTATACGCGTCTTGGCAAACACGCCTAGGGGCCCCGCGCCTCTTTTAACCACCACCTGTCTGTAGTCGCTTGCCCTGCCCACCAGCAGGCCGTGGTCTACCTCCGTGACGAGGACGTCGTCTACGGCGCCGACTCTAAGGCCGTTCCTAAGGTGGGCAATTTTCAACGCCAGCTGAGACAAAATCTTGCTCCTCCGCTTCTTCTCCGCGTCGGGCACTTGCTTAGGCATCACTGCGGCCTCGGTGAAAGGCCTGGGGCTAAACCTCGCCACGTGCACCTTGTCAAATTGCAACTCCTCCACAAGTTTAACAGTCTGTAAGAAGTCCTCCTCGCCCTCGCCGGGGAACCCCACGATGACGTCCGTGGCTATGAAGACCGGGTCTAAGACACGCCGTATTTTGTAAATAAGCGCCTTGTACTCCTCGGCCGTGTACCTCCTCCCCATGGCCCTGAGCACTCTGTCGCTGCCAGACTGCACGGGCAGGTGGAAGTAGCGGTATACGCGGCTGTCCCGCTTCACGATGTCGAGGATTTGGTCTGCAAACTTTTCAAACACCCACGGCTCCGACATCCCGATCCTAACCCTATACTCCCCCTCCACCTCACTGAGAATCCTCTCCAAGAGGTCAGGCAGAGTCCACCCCCCACTCCACCTCATGTCAAACCCGTAAGTGATGACGTCCTGGCCGGTGAGGTACACCTCTCTGGCCCCTCTCTCCACCGCCTCTCTTACGTGTCTAACCACGTCGTCGGGGCTGGCGCTTTTCACATACCCCGCCCCACCGCGGGTAAACTTCGTGGCGCAGAACGTGCAGTTCCCCAGACAGCCCACCTGAAGCGGCACTGTGTACACGAGCCCCCCCTCGTAGCGGGGGAGGACTTTCATAGCCCTCTCCGCCCCGCCCTCTACCTGCGATGGGTATATCAAAGAGGCGCCCGGCGCCACGGCCTTAATAGTGTAGGGTCGCAACTTCGCCAGGCAACCGGCCACTATCAAAGGCTTCCCAACAGACCCCAGCTCCTTCAGCCTATTCAACTGCCTCACCTCGCCGTCTTCTCTGACGGCGCAAGTGTAGACCAGTACGACGTCGGCATCCTCTACGCCTCCCACGGGGACTAGGCCTAGCCTCTGTCTAATTATCTCCGCATCTGCCTTAGCAAGCCAGCAGCCGTACGTCTCCACATACGCCTTGGCCACAGAGAATAGGCCGACTACTATTTTAAACCTATCCCGGCGGGGTTTGGTGAGTTGGGCAGAGCTTCTTCTTATACACCGAGTAGGACACGCTCCCCAACTCGAAGTCGCGTAATTCGTCTAGCTCAACTACGCATCCGCACCCCGGCGTGATATATATTCTCCGGACAGTCCTCATGGGCCCTTCTACAATTCTCCTAGCCTTTATCTCCCCTGTGTCTATTGTGTAGATGCACACCTCCCCCTTCTTAACGGCGTTGCCCCACTTGGTCAAAACCTCAAGTATATCTTGGGGAAGTTCGCCCTCGAATACATAAGATTTACTACGTACAACTTTCTGCATAAACTTAATTACAACTAGGATAAAAAAGTTGCCATGGCAGTCAAAGGCATCTTAGGAGGCCTATCAGTGGGCGACGGAGAGCCCGTGCGGATAATGGCCGTTCTAAACCTATCCCCCGAGTCTTTTTACAAGGCCTCCGTGGCCGTCGACAACGTCGTGGAGAAGGCCTTGGAGCTTGAAAAGTGGGCAGACGTGTTAGACGTCGGCGCCATGTCCACTGCCCCGTACCTAGAGACGTGGATCCCGCCGGAGAAAGAGCTTGAGAGGATTGGCAGAGTCCTGCCGGAGCTTGCGAAAAATGTAAAAGTGCCGATAAGCGTAGACACATACAGGCCGCGGGTGGCTGAATACGCCTTAAAAGTAGGCGCCTCGATAGTCAACGACGTAACGGGAGGAAAGCTCTACCCGGAGATGTGTAGAGTAGTGGCGGACTACGGCGCGTCGGCTGTCCTCGTGGCCAGGGAAAAGACGCCGAGGGTCGGCGCGTTGCCAATTGAAAGAGTCAAGGCGGCGCTGGCCGAGTCGATAGCCCACTTTGAGAAATGCGGAGTAGACCCGAGGAAGATCGTGGTGGACCCAGGCGTGGGGTTCCCCCTGCTCCCCCCCAGAGACGAGCCCCACGTGGTAAAAGGCGAGTACAGACACGGCGACGAGAACTGGCCCTGGTGGCGCTGGGACCTCCACCTATTGGCAAACCTAAGCGCCTTGAGAGAGCTGGGAAAGGCCATACTAGTGGGAGTGTCGCGTAAGTCGTTCATAAGGAGGATCGTCGGAGTGAACAACCCCGACGAGGTGCTACCCGGCTCAATTGCGGCGGAGGCCATCGCAGTGCTAAACGGCGCCCACGTTATAAGAACGCACAACCCCAAGGAGAGCAGGCAAGCTGTACAATTCGCACAGGCATTCAGGCAACTCTTCTGAGGAACTCCAAGACGACTCTTGTAAACTCCTCGGGCTTGTCTAGATAGGCGGCGTGGCCTGCGTCTTTAATCACCACCTTCTCCACGTTTCCTACTAGCAGGTCGGCGTTGCTCGGAGGCGAGACGGTGTCTCTCTCTCCCCACACGGCTAAAATCGGCACCTTCGTCTTAGCCACGGCGTCTACCAACTCGGGCACGAGGCCGACGGGGCCTACTACCACGACGCCCCGCGTGGGGAGCCCCTGGGCGACGTACCAGAGGACAACCTCGCCTGATGCGCTCGGCCCCACCAGGGGAGGATCCGCCAGGCCCAACACGTCGAGGACCCGCCGCAGAAACCTGGCGTATTCAGGCCTGGCGGCTCTGAACTTGTCGCTCTTCGACTTAATCCCGTACGGCATGTCTACCGCATAGACGTGGAACTCCCGCGACACGGCTTGAAAAATCCCGCTGGCCACCCAGTCGTCGGCGTTGAAAGACCAGCCGTGTAGCAAAACCACGGGCCTGCCCGACCCGCCTTCTAAAACCCTTATCTTTACGCTGCCTACTTCAACAAAGCGCTCACTCATGGGCAGCGCGCGCCCTCATTAGAGAAAAGTTGTCCTCTTCCTTGATTACAGATATGCCGGTTCTGGAGGGGAACATCTCGATCCAGACCACCTTGTCTGGTTGCGTGAGGTTTACCTTTCTGTTCACGGCCTTTGCCACGTATTCAATTACAGACGCCCTGTCGAACTTAACTCCCCGCTTCTTGAGCTCTATTTTAAAAGTCTCGTTGGGGACTATCAGCCGCTCGGCCAGCTCCCCCACGGCCCTCTGAATCTCGTCTAGGTCGGTCTTCACCACCGTCATAATGGGCGTCGCCCTCAGCACGTAGCGGGGTATGTAGTAGCCTGTGGACACCACGTCTCTCAGGAGTTTTACAAACTCCACGGGGTCTCCCTCCACTCTTGCTGTGAGGAGCCCGTCGAAGCCGGTGAACCACACCTCCTCCACCCTCCTCCCGACGACGTCGCCTATGCGGTACAGCTCCTCCATGCAGAGGCGCTCCTGCCTCCAGCCGGTGGCCACAACCAAGTTCCAACTCACGTCGAGACGTAACCACCATGTAATAAACTTTTTTATAGTACATCGAACTACTTTGCGTGGACGTGGCGTTGGTGTTGATCTCAGTCGTCGCGGCGGCGGTGGCCGCCCTCGGCGTCGTCACCTACAAGCTGATAAAATCTCTAGAACTGTACCTAATCCCCCTATACGCCGAGGTGATTAGGAAGAGGGAGCGGGACTACGTGCTGGTGGAGTTCCTCACCTCGCTCCTTGTTTCAAAGGGCATCATCACCCCGATTGAAGCCGCCGCCTTGAAAAACTTCTCGGCGCCGGGGCCCCTCACCACGGAGGACTTGGACAAGGTGGACGAAATCTTGGAAAAAGACCCGTCGCAGCTAACCGTCGAGGAGCTAATCGACTTGAAGAAGGTGGCGTATAAGCTGTTGGGCAGGTTGGACAAAAAATCTGTGAGGCTGGGCATGAAGCTCCTCAGATTCGCCTCGAGGATTGAGGAGGTGATGCAAAGCGGAGTTAGAAACATAGTAGCCCTGGGCATGGACAAGGTGGAGATGTCGTACGATGGCGACACCTGCACGGTGTACCTCACAGCGCGTAAAAAAGACGGCACGGTGGAGAAAAGCCAGGGGCCCGACTTCGAATGCGTCGCCGAAACTATAACAGTCCTAAAGGCTCTAGCGCGGCGTAGCGAGGCCGTTAGTAAAGAAGCGGCGGAGAGGGCCCTAAACAGATACGAGAAGTGTAAGGAAAACGACGCGGCCGGCTGCAGAATGTTAAGAGAATCGCTAAGCGGCCTGGAGAAAAAATCACTAGACCTCCTACTCGAACAACGAAAATCCACACAAAGCTGACCAAAACTCAATACTATAGTCATAACGCCGACTGTTAAAACGGATTCATTGTTTTAATAATAAGTCAAAATTGGTACATGCCTAAATTTCCAAGCAAGGAGTGGGCCGAGGCCTTCTGCCAGGCCTTAAATAATTCTAAGGAGTATCAATCTGCCGCGTCGAAGTGGGAGGGCGACATCGTCTTTCTTGCGACAAAAATTCCGCCCGAGGTGGGGGTGGGCGAGGTTGCTGCAATGAAGTTTTATCTTAAACACGGGAAATGCCTCGGCGCAGAGGCCTACACGGGACAAGAAATCCGGCAGGCGGACGCGCCTTATGTGTTAGAGGCCGAGTACAAGACTTGGCTGGAGGTAATAGGCGGAAAACTCCAGCCCATACCCGCCATGGTGTTGGGAAAAATTAAGGTAAAGAAGGGGAGCTTCGCGGTGCTTGCCCAATACGCCTCGGCGGCGCTGGCTATGATCAAGGCGGCTCAGCAGGTGGGCACATGAAAATCCCAATAAAAATGAAGGCGGCTCTGTACAAGTCCCCGGGTAGTCCGCTTGAACTAGCCGAGGTGGATACGCCCGCCCCGGGGGAGGGCGAGGTGTTGATAAAAGTGGCCGCCACGGGGGTGTGCCACTCAGACCTCCACATATTAGACGGGGAGATGATACCTCCCCCCGAGGGGTTTATACTAGGACACGAAGTCGCGGGGTGGGTGGCGGAGTTTGGGCCGCGTTGCGAAAACCCACACGGCCTATCCCCCGGAGACCCCGTGGTGGTCTCGTGGATAATTCCATGTGGTAAATGTAGCTACTGTGCAAGAGGCCAGGAAAACTACTGCCCATACGCGGCGGGCAGGATGCCGGGGCTGATAGGCCTCAACGGAGGACATGCGGAGTACATGGCAGTCCCAGAGACGGCGGTTTATCCAATACCAAAAGGGCTCGACGTCTACACAGCGGCTGTGATTTCTTGTGCATACGGCACGGCGTATAGGGCTTTGAGAGAGGCCGGGGTGGGCCCCGCCACGTCTTTAGTAGTCGTAGGCGTCGGCGGCGTCGGCCTCGCCGCCGTGGAGCTGGCCCGGGCGTTAGGCGCATATCCAATAGTGGCGGTGGACGTGAGACGCAGTGCCCTGGAAAAGGCCGAGGAGCTGGGGGCCACCTACACGGTAGACGCCTCTGCTGGAGACCCAGTGGCCTCGGTGAGAGAGCGCCTGCCGCAAGGCGCCGATGTGGTGTACGAGACGAGGCCTAACCCAGACTTAAAAATTGCGCTAGAGGTAGTGCGCAGAGGCGGCGTAATTGTAGTCACAGGGCTTGGGACGTCCGCCGCGCAGATACCTGTAAGCCACTTAGTTATGAACGGCATTAGAATCGTCGGAAGCCTGGGGTACAAGCCGAGGGTAGACGTGCCGGAATTACTAACGCTCGCCGCCACTGGGAAGATAAATCCGCAGAGGCTCGTCTCCCATAGGTACCAGCCACAGGAGATAAACAAGGCCTACGAAAATCTGCGACAAGGCCTACACCACAGGGCTGTGGTAATTTGGAGTAACCCAGTTTTTTAAGCGCCATGGTGGTCACTATTTTTGCCCACGGCGACGCAGACGGCGTTTGTTCCGCCGCGTTGTTAAAGGCGGCGCTGAGAGGCGCGGGGGAGGTCCGCGTAGTGTTTACACACCCAGTGGGCCTAGTGGAGGACTTCGAACAGTTTGCCCAAGGCGCCGTCTACATCGTAGACGTGGCGGTCGACGAGGTGTTAGCCGAGAGGGTGTTAAAGACTCTTGACAGTTACGGCGACAAGGTGGTTTACATAGACCACCACCCCCTCCCCGAGGGGTTTAAGCCGAGGAGCGTCGAGTTGGTATACGAATTAGGCGTATCTGCCTCTGAGTTGACCTTTAGGTATTTACAGACGTTGCCCCCCGGCTACGACAGAGTGGCGCTCTACGGGGCGATAAGCGACTACCTAGACCACACCTCCTGGGTGCAAAACGCCTTGGATAAGTGGGACAAGAGAGTGGTGTACTTCGAGGCGGGGGTCTTGATGCAGGGCCTAGAAGGCTCTAGGAAACTACACGACTTAAAGAGAAGTGTCGTAGACCACCTAGCCGAGAACAAGGCGCCGTCGGAGCACCAAGAGCTCCTCTCAAGAGCCCTAGAGCAGAGTAAAATCAACGAAAAACTTGTAGACTGGGTTTTTAAAAACGCGGCGAGGCAGGGCCAAGTGGCCTACGTGGTAAACCCCCCAGGGCCCCTCGGACTGGCGGCCACTTTGGCCAGGGGAGGCACAGCCGCCTTGGTGGGACTCGCGGCGGAGGCAAGAGGCGACATATATGTAATAAGCCTACGGGCGAGGCCCGGCGTAGACCTCAACGCCTTTTTAAGAACTTTCGCCAGGAGATACAAAGTGTCGGCGGGGGGCCACCCAAACGCCGCCGGGGCGAGGATCCCCAAGACGCTGTTCAACACGTTGATTGAGGAGCTAAACAACTGGCTCTCTCAGAAAGACGCGGGGACGCCCGGCTAGGAGGACGATGCGGCGGCCGGGATTCGAACCCGGGATCAACGGCTCTCCTCGCGACAGCGTGGAAGGCTTAGGGGGGCTCGCGCCCTCGCCATCCTAAACCAGGCTAGACTACCGCCGCCGTTACGACCATTTGGTGTTGTTTATATTTTTTACTTGCCTTGTGTCTAATAATTTAAATATGTGGAGATACGGGGCTTTATGGAATACATCAGGTTGGGTAGGACCGACATGAGGGTTTCTAGGATTGGGATGGGGGCTTGGCAGTTTTCTGGCGACGCGTGGGGGTCGATTTCTTACGAGCAGGCAAAGGCCGTGGTGGCGAAGGCGCTTGAGGTAGGCATAAATTTCTTCGACACGGCGGCGGTATACGGGAGAGGCAGAAGCGAGGAGTATCTAGGCAGGGCTTTGAAAGAGCTGGGGGCCAAGGAGGTCTACATCGCCACTAAGATACATGGGGACTGGCTTAGGCGCGTTGACATCTTCACGTCTGTGGAGAACCAGAGGAGGAGGCTCGGCGTAGATGCCATCGACCTCTACCAGATCCACTGGCCGGCTTGTTGGCACAACACGCCTATTTGCGAGACTATGAAGACCTTGGAGGAGTTGGTCAACAAGGGCCTCGTGAGGCACATCGGCGTCAGCAACTTTCCGACCCAACTGCTGGACTACGCCAGGAGTTGTCTGTCGAGAGTTGACATCGTCACGTCTCAGAACAGGTACAACCTTATAGAGAGGGAGGCCGATAAAGAGCTTTTGCCGTATTTAAGGAGGGAGGGCATCGTCCTCATTGCGTGGAGCCCGCTTGCCAAGGGCGTGCTCACCGGGAAGTACAGCCCTGAGTCTCTTCCGTCTTTTGAAGACGTGAGGCGTAACGACCCCCTCTTCACGCAGAAAAATCTATCCACGGCGTGGCCGCTTGTGGAAGAGCTTAGGCGCTTGGCCTCTGCCTACGGCAAGACGCCCTCGCAAGTGGCTTTGAACTGGCTCATAAGAGACCCCTGGGTCTACCCAATACCCGGCGCCAAGACGCCGGAGCAGGTTGTGGAAAACGCCGGCTCCGTCGGCTGGTCGCTGTCTGACGACGACTGGAGGAGGCTGGACAGACTAGGCTGGGAGATTTCTCAAAAGATTGTATACGTGACTTGGTAGTCCTCGTGTAGGGCTAGTCCTCACAGCTCAGCGCCGAACCTTTCAGTCACCAAGTGTTAGTAGGAATATATATAAAGCAATTTCTACCTTGTGCCATGTCACAGGCTTTGAGAGAGTTTTTAATGAAGAAGGCCAAGTTAGAAACTGTCTTCAAGTGGGGCGTGAGGTGGTCGCTGTGGCCCGTCCACCTTGTGACGTCTTGTTGCGGAGTGGAGGTGGCCCACACGTCGGCGCCTGGGTTTGACGCAGAGAGGTGGGGGGTCTTGCCCTTCCACACCATGAGGCAGAGCAACGTAATTCTGGTGGAGGGCACCATCACGAGGAAGATGGCTAAGGTGCTTAAACAGGTATACGAGCAGATGCCTGAGCCTAAGTTCGTCCTCGCCATGGGGGCCTGCGCCGTGAGGGGAGGCCTGTTCTGGAACTCCTACCACGTGGTTCAGGTGGATACTATAGTGCCGGTGGATGTGTACATATCCGGCTGCCCGCCCACCCCAGAGGCCGTCATCAGAGCATTTATGATGGTGCACAACAAGATCAAGGGCAAGCCGGGGCCTCATATAGAGCCAGTGAAGGTGGACCTCACGCCCTATCTGCCGCCTCCGCCTAAGCCTCCCGCAAAGCCCGCGGCGCAGACGGCACAGCCTCAGCAGGCGGCTTAACATGTCGGCGGTAAAGGCCCCTCCAAAGTGCCCGCCGCAGGGCGACCACCCGCTTCTGGGCAAGGTGAAGGAGGCCCTGGGCGACGCCTTTTTATCCCACGGCGTCACGCCGGAGGGCCATCTCTGCGTAATGGTGCCTGCGCAGAGGATCCGCGACGTGGCCGCCGCGGTTAAGAAAATGGGCTTTGACCACGTCCTCTCGCTAAGCGCCATTGACTACATCCACGAGAAGAAGTTCGTCGTGATGTACGTCTTCGCCTCTTACCTCGCCCCCGAGCTTAAAAACCAGCTTCTCCACATTAGGACAGAGATACCGCGGGACGACCCCAAAATCGCGTCAATTGCCGACATATTCCCCTCCGCCGACTACGACGAGAGGGAGTGCCACGAGATGTTCGGCATATGGTTCGACGGGAACCCACACATGGGCAAGCGCTTCCTCCTCGACCCAGACTGTTGCATCGACGAGAAGACGGGGAAGCCCCTCTACCCGTTGCGGAAAGACTTCAAGGTCCCCGACTGGGGGCTGATGGGGTGACGAAGTATCTCAGCAACGACAACGCCGCCGTTGCCACAGACAGGTAGCCAAGTACTAACAGCAGAGAGGACACCCCAGTTGCCAAACTGGGCGCGTTGCGTAGGACAAGAGAGGCAAATGCGTTGCTAATAGTCTGGCCAAGCACCCTCGCCTCGGCCACCAAGGCAGAGGCGACGCCGCGGGCGTTTGGAGGCGCCGAGGTTAGGATCATGGCGGTGTTAGGCACTATGAAGAGCGCAAAGCCGGCGCCCATTGCGACGAGGTATATTGGGGCTACGTCTATGTGGTGCGAGTATAAAAACAGCGCCGCGGCGAGCAGAGCGGCGCCGGCAGCAGCCACGGGGGCAGGCGTGAGCTTATCCGCAATCCTCCCCGCAAGCGGCGCGAGCACGGCCATGGAAACCGCCTGCGCGGTCAGCACCATGCCGGCGTCGCGGGGCGAGAGGCCGTAGGATTCTTGGAACAAGAGGCTGAGAGCGGGGGTGAGAGACGCGGTTGATAAGTAGTTTAGAAAGGCGGCAGCTACAGAGGCGGTAAAGACTAAGTTTCGGAATAGCCTCACCTCCACGAGGGGTTGCCCCGACTTGCTTTCCACGACCGCCGTGACGGCGAGCAGGGCCACGCCCAGTGGGAGAAGCGGCGACGAGTATGTGAGGCCGATTACTATAAGCGTTATGGAGGCGCCTAGAAGCACAGCACCCGCGTAGTCAAATTTCCCGACTCCTCCCCGGCGGCGCTCATGAGGCTCTGTGATGACAAAAGCCGTCGCGGCCAGCGCCGCGGCGAGGAGGAAGATAAGTCTCCAGTCGACCTGTGCAAAGAAGCCGCCTAGCAGAGGCCCCAGGGTAAGTCCTGAGTATACAAACATGGAGTTTACCCCCACGGCAGAGGCCCTCCTCTCGGGAGGGACCAGGCTCATCAACAGGGCGTTGTTGCTGCCGAACAACGCGGCCAGCCCAAGCCCCATCAGCGCCACTGCCGAGTATACGGCTACGACGTTAGGAGCCAATGCGGAGGCCACGGCGCCTGCCGAGACGACGGCGAGGCCTATTCTAAACACCACGCCTGCGCCGACTATGTCTGAGAGGCGGCCCATGGGCAGGGTGAAGACCGCCACCACCAACGTCAGCGCCACGAGCACACCCATGAGGGCCACGGGGGGCTCCCCAAGCCCCCTCGCCATCTGGGGCAAAGCCACGCCGACGGCGCTTGCCACGAAGGGCATTATAAAAGACGACAGGTAAATCGCCAAGACGCTACGTCTCATGCATGAAATTTGATGCCTTTAAATAAATGTAATGTGAAAACTTAAAAATACTGAAATACGCGTTGTTAATGAAAACCTCTACAATTATTGGGATAATAATTGTAGTGCTGGCACTGGCGGCCGTGGCTATTTATTTCGGAGCGACACGGCAACCTCCGCCCTCGCCGACTCAGGCGCCAACTCCAACGCCGACTGTCACAAAGACGACGACCACAACTCCGGCGCCCACCACGCCCGCGGCTAAGTACAGCGTGGTCATAGCCACCGGCGGAGTCGGCGGCGTATATTACTACTACGGCGGAGTTATAGCCGGGCTTTTAAAAAACTACACCAACATCGACGCCACGTCTATACAGACCGCTGCATCCATTGACAATCTGCTATTAATTAGAGACAAGACTGACCCAGCTAAGGGCATATACTACTGCGCCACAGTGTTGCCAGACTCTGCCTATCTGGCATACACGGGTCAACACGACAAGTTTAAGGACAAGCCAGCCCCCATAGCGATACTATGGGCCATGTACCCCAACCATCTACACATAGTGACAAGAAGCGACTCTGGCATAAAGTCTTTATACGACTTAAAGGGCAAGAGAGTCTCCACGGGCGCGCCCGGGAGCGGCACAGAAGTAGAGGCTTTACTACTACTACAGGTCTTAGGAATAGACCCGGCTAAAGACTTCGCCAAGTGGGAAAGGCTAGGCGCCGCTGAAAGCGCCAACGCCCTACGCGACGGCTCGATAGATGCCTACTTCTGGAGCGGAGGGCTCCCCACCTCGTCGATAGTTGAGCTCGCGGCTGCATTAAAGCAAAGAGGAGTCTCGCTGGTTCTAATCAGCGTGCCGGACGACGTAATTGCCAAATTCCAGGAGAAATTCCCCGGCATAGCTTCAAAGGGAGTAATTTCGAAATCTGTATACGGCACAGAGAACGACGTCCAGACTTTGGCGTTTTGGAACATGTTTGTATGTCATAAAGACGTGCCAGAGGACTTGGCCTACTTAATAACAAAGACAGTATTTGAACACTTAGACATATTACAAGCATCTGTGGCTGCCGCCAAAGACACTACTTTGAAAAACGCCCTTCTCTACTACGGCGGCACAATACCTTACCACCCAGGCGCCCTTAGGTATTACAAAGAAAAAGGCCTAATAAAGTGATTGAGTTTATCATACTTTTTTTAAATAATACATTTT
>JAVZUI010000017.1:0-31828 GCA_038879095.1 Pyrobaculum sp.
AGTCTCTAAAGGTTTCAGGCGGCTCAATGCGATGAGGCACCTGTCTGCTCCTTACGGCAAGCTCACGGGCCACATTCCTAACCTTATATTGAAGTCCCCGAGTATTCCTACATAGATTTACGTCATGCGGATACATGCCTAATTTTGCCGCCATGTACCACAGCCGCGGCATAGCCGCCTCATTGTCACAGTGGAGAAACACTACATAGTTAGCCTGGCCCTTAATGCTTTTCAGAACGTCCTCTGCCTCTCTGACATCTCTGGCGCTTTCAATTATGGGTTGTGATCTAAAATACGCTCTCATACTATTTATTACCTCATTGTTGTTATCAGCGTCAAGCTTTATCACAGCTAGTCTTCCGTCTATTTTAGGCCTCCATTGAGTAAGCTCCTGCAACACTGATTTTCCGTTTACTCGTACATAACAACCTCCTATTGTTACCGATTCCGCATTTATTTCAATAGGTTGCGTATCGATTTCGAAGCCTAGACCAACTATTTTTCCTAAGCCACTGTTTATGTTATCCACTATCTCGGTTACTTTAATTAATCGTTCCTTGGGCGCAATTTTTAACTTTTGTACGTCATACCGACCACAGAGCTTAGCTACGTTTTCACTAGTAGGTAGAGGCGCCACATACCTCTTCGGAATGGGCACCACTACCCTATCCCCGATTTTTATGGCACCGGTAGAGACCTTTTTCAAACAATTGTTTAGCATGGTATTCCACGGAATGGCGACGACGTAGTCTCCCCCAACGCTTAGCTCTTCGTCAAGACACCTACTCAATGCTTTTATTAATGCTTCTATTATAGCTTTTCTTTTATTCGCATCATCGTAATACTTTTCTATTTGTTTGTCGTTAATTAACTGGAATTTGTATGGTAGAGGTTTCCCCTCTATTACCAACTTGATTTCATCTAGTTCAACTTGGTTACTCAGTTTTTCAAACATAATAGTTGGCTCAATCTTATAAGCCGCATCTACGAACACGACAGGCGTGTCATTAATAAAATCGGCGTTAATCACGGTTGCGTCGTACTTGTTAAAGTAATCTTTTTTACATAGCCGCTCCGATCCCTTCCTGTTGTACATCTTATTAGCTCCCCGAAGCCAGCCCTCAGAATAAAGCGCTATACGCACCGCGCTGACTACAAGTCGTGATAACAACACCCTCTCTTCATCAACCTGGACCTCACCGACATAAGTTAGGCTAAGGTTCAACTCAGGGTCTAGATCTCCCACTTCGATTGGCGTTATTAAGTCAATGCCTGTAGAGTCATCGCGGAGCCGTGTGATGCTATGGGGTACTCCTGCCCTAATTAACGCGTTCCTTACCTTTGCAATGTCTTCTTCGGCTATCTGGTATCGGTATAACTTTTCAGGCCTTTTTGTCCACTTCACCTTGTATGCCAGCACTATGTCGCGTCCAGTCATACCAGCCTAAACCTAAGGTTGTAGGAAAACTTGTCGCAGTAATCCACTACTGTGAATTGCTCTGTGTGTAACGCGCAAATCCCACAGCTGTACACCACAAGTTCACCACGGACGTAGCCCTGCCTTCGGATTTCTCTAACCGTTTTGAACTCCTTAGGTAGGCCGGCAATTTGACAGCGATTCTCATACACCTCAGTAGATATGTCAAAAATTCTACAGCCATAACTCTCTAGTAAGTCTACGACTTTGTCCGCGAGCTGTATTAATTGCTCTTTAGTAAACTCTTCAGCTAATGATTTATTTCGTATATATTTTAAATACTCCTTTATCGGAAGCTTTCTTGTACTTATTTTAGGATTTTTTATTACTTTTCTAAGGTCATCCACTAGGTTCTTGTCTAGTTGTTCAGGATCTTCTGTGTGGCACTCGGCCACTGCTGGTGTTGCAAACATCTCAGGCGCCTGCGACATTACTCTAGCAACAATGCTATTCCACGTCGAGTGGCCCAGTTTAAATCGAGACCTCTGCCAAAGTATGTAATAGGCTATTTCATCAACTTTACGCGGCTGGTAGTTCGACCTGTACACGACTGCCTCTACGTTGTACCGAGCCCCAAACTCAAGTCTCTCAGCACCTATCCAAGGGCTAAAAATGGGACTGCCAAGCGCCTTCAGTACATCAATGTCAACAGATTCAAACGTAAGGCGGTCGAATAATACTCTTATATCGTACTGGTACAACGCATTAAGTTCAGTGGTGTTATAATAATCTTGTCCTTGAAGTTGCTCATGGAGTGGTGACATAGGGGTAGTCACTGGGGGGAGGCTCTGAGTCATAAATGATGTAGTTGTCGTCATTTAAATAACCAGTGTTAATATCTACTTATTAACTCCGTATTTCGTAGCGGCAGTAACACGCATCAATAGTGTATTAAGTCTATCTACACATTATTCTTATATATGCTCACCTGCTCCTCTAATGATTATCATAGTCACTGGAATAGTTAATTATATCAACGCCCGAATGGTACTAGTTTGTTAAGCTGACGGTGTGATATCATTACCCCCTCCCTTTTGACAACTAACTCAACGCAATAGGCACTTAGACAATCCAGTACCGTGAAAGCCTCTCTGAAACCATGTAACATCAACACACCCTATTTAAAACATATGTAGTCACAGCTTTGCTGGTGTACAGCTCCGCCTTAGAACGACTGACTTCACAACTTCCCCTTTCCCTCGTCGTTGTAACTGTGGCGTCTTTAAGTTTTTCTGCTCAGCTCTTCGACGTACGCCGCCATTTCGTTTACAACGGTGTATACTGATTCAAGCCTAGCCGCTGTTTGGAATGGGTCTGCCTCGGCCTCTTCGTCCACTGCGTCTAGGTTGAATACGGCCTCTACCACGTCTCTCGCCCACGCGTAGAAGGTTGCGTAACTCCCTCTTTCCCTTGCCTTTTGCCTAAGGGCGTTATACACAGCCTTCACCACGGCGAATTCTTTCAACAAGTTCTTCGCCGTCTTCTCAGCCGTCGACCACTGCGCTGTGTGTCCAAGCTCAGCCGTCGCCGCCACTAGCCTCCCCGCCACCTCGTTTACGTCTTTTCCTAAGTACACTGTTTTGCGCCTACGCCACCCCGCATACAGCTGTGCGTATAGGTAACGCGCGCCGTTCTTAACCGCGGCCCAGACGTAAAGCTTCACCGGCCCCAAGTCCACAGACGAAACCATTCCGCCGTATCCAAGAGGCATGTGTAAACGTACGCGCCTCTTTTTAACTTTCCGCCGTCAAGAAACGGCGGATTCAACGCCAATCGCTTTTTGAGCTGGCAAAAAGTCTGCGAATAGAAAACTGGACATAAACGGTTAAGAAACGTCGTAATTGCCCGTAGTTGTTATACTGTAATATTTTGGCCGTGTGCACCCCTGCGTCTTTATGATAGACCCGGAGTCGCCTCTGTGGACCGCCTGCATGGCTAAGTACGTCTCTCTCGAAGCCCTTGAGGAGGTGGCCAACATACTCGGCTTTGAGGGCTTGCAGGGGCTTAGGCGCTACCTTGCTGAGAACGTCTGGTATGCTAGAGAGACGGCGCGGGTCCTGTTAGACGTCTACAAGAGGCGCTACGGAAAAAGGGCAGAGGCCATGTTGGGGAGGGCCTTTGTGTGCAGTGAATGGCGTGGTGAGAAGCCCTCCGCATCGCTTCGAGCCGGCTCCGCCTTGCCGGCAGTACGTAGAGCAGATAGAGGCCGTCGACGTGAGAGTGGGGCCTTGCATATTGCTGGTTTGGAGTAGGGAGGTGCCCGGCGGCCTCCCATACCGCTTTAAAAAACTACCTACGCCGCCTCGCCGACTGGTTCCGCTGGCGGCCTCCGCAGTACAAGCCGTGGCGCTTCTTCACACCGCCGCAGTGGGCCCTTGAGGCGAAGGAGGAGTGCGGCCTCGACTCAGTTGTCTCCACAGGCAGAAATGGAAAGTACCTCGCCGCGTGGCTTTACTGGCATCAGCACAAAAAGCCTCCGGCGTCTATATTACTTTCAGAGAGGTCTTTATTCTAAAGATCTAGATAAAACAAATATATATCTATAAAACGTTATGTGTGTTAAGGGTGGCTGAGAGGATTTTGAGTGTTGTGGTTAAGAGAGGCCGGGCGGCTTGGGGGCTGGAGGTGGCTAAAGGCGGCGTGGCCCTTGCAGAGGCGCTTCACGGCGTTGTTAGGCCTGAGCTTGTAGGCGCCGCCACTATGGCGGCTTCTTTCGCGATGGCCGGCAAGTACCGCGACGCCGTACACATAATCAAGACCGCCGTGGAGAGGGTTAAGGTCACAGTGGAGAAAGCCGTCGAGGGCGTAAAAATCGCCGTGGAGAGGCTGTACGAGGCGGTGGCGGAGGCGGCGGCGCGCATAGTCCAAATGCTAAAAGAGCATTGGAGGGCCGTCGCTTTAATCGCCGCGGCCGCCGCGGCCGGTCTAATTACGTGGTTTGTTGCGCAACAGATCGACCATGCGCTGTTTGTCGAACACGCCGCCTCTCTAGCCTCTCTGGGCTTCTTCGGCGTCGGCAGAATTGCAGAGGACAAGCAACGCCAGCTGTGGAAGAAGATGTTAAACGACTGGAGCCTTTCAGCCGCCGGCGAGAAGGTGGAGACTATTAGGGCGCTACTCAGCGAGAGGCCGATCTTCGCCGAAAGGTTTGAGGGGGCTGAGGAATCCGCGGCGAGGGAGGCTAGGCTGAGGGCGTGGCTTGTCAAAAAAGCGCTTGAACTGCGCTGGGAGCCAGCCGCCGAAAAGGCCGTCGCTACGCTTGTGGAGGAGGCGGTGGGCCCGTACCTAGACAAAGAAAAGCTGAAGGCCTTCGGCGTGGCGCAAGGAGTCGAAGGCTTTCTCTACAAGCTACATGGCGAGAAGGAGAGTGCGTTGAGAGTCGGCAACGTCGAGGCCAAGGAGCTGTACGCCATCGTGGCGAAAACCGGCGAGAAGACAATACACGTAGAGGTGTACGCCAAATCCGTGAGCGGAGGGCAGTTTGAAGCCGTCGACACGCCAATTGGGAGGCTTTACAGAGTGGCGTCGCTGAGCGTGTCCACGGCGGATGGCAAGCCGGGCACACCTAAGCTCAACTTTACCGCCTCTGTCGAGCGGGAGTACCGCGTTGGGGTGGAGCTAGCCGACAAAGAGCATAGGAAGTACGGGCTATACGGGTTGATGAAGACAGACTTGGGTCAGAGAGGGCTTGGGTCTCCCGACTTGTCTGAACACGCGTTTCTAGGCCTGTTTGCTCAAATCAAAAAGATGTACGTCGAAGGCGCCAACCTAACGGACACCGGCTTGTCGCTACAAATCGTCTCTGAGATTGAGGAGAGGTTCCCGCCCAAGGTCTTCTTCTGGGAGGCCATGAGGGGTGCGGTTGAGAAGGCGTTGGAAAAGGCCTTGGGCTCACAGCGGCCTGAGGACCTTAACAAAATGCTGGAGGCTCTGTGCGGTGGGCCTTGTGTCAGCGCCGAGCCGCTTTTGAAGGTCTTTAGGGAGCATTTTGCTGAGTTGAAGGAGCTGACGGCTACGGCTCGCAGAAAGGAGTGGCGCTTCTATGTGAAAGACGATATTAACGAAGTGCGCATCAATAAGGAGAAGGGCGTGGCGTATGTGCCTCGCCGCGTGTTGTTCGAGCTGTTGGAGGCGATGAAGTGGCCCGAGTTCTGGGTTGCGTTGCTTGAGGGCGACGGAGTGCCAAAAGTATATGAGCGGTATCTTGGTCTTGCTGTCAAGAAGGAGTACAAAGCCGCCGCGGCTGTGCTTATGGCCGCACTGGCGTTGAGATACGGCATACAGCCGAGGCTGATAGAGGGCAAAGGCGAGAGAGCCGTCTCCCTAGACGCCACGACTTCCCGCGTCGTTTCGCTGTTGCTGATGCACGAGCTGAGGCAGAGCCCCGTCGTGGTGTTGGAAGAGGACGAGGCGGCCAAGAGGTCTGAACAGTGGGGGTTAGCCGGCGCATTGGCATTGATCGTGAGGCGTTTGGTAGAGGCGGGGATGCCCGGCGGGAGGGACCCGCCTAAGCTGATTTCGCTGTTTGCGTTTTACGAGGGGTCGTTGATGGACCTCTACAGCCAGTACCAGGGGTATCTGGAGGGCAAGGCTGAGAGGCCGCCCTACCTACACCTCATCGAGAAGATTTTGAGAGAGGAGGGGGAGGCGCCGTTTTACGTGCGGGAAGGTATTTTACCGACGACAGCCTTTGACATTAGGATGAAGTACCTCGACAAGGAGTTCAGGCTAGACATGGAGGAGGCTTGGAGAAGGTACAGGCCAGCGATGTCGCTGGTAGACAGGTCGTACGTGCTGTCGGCAGAATACGGCGAGAAAAAGGGTTCTGCCGTCATAATGGTTCCGGTGGATACGGCAGACGGCGTAAGGTGGCAGAGAGTCAAGGTGTGGACAGACTGGCGTAATTACCAGGTGTTCTGCTCCGGCCAGCACTGCGACGAGGCGAGGAAGGCGCTTGGCGCGGAGGAGCGGGAGGGTGGCTACTACATAAAAAGCGTGCTTGGCAAAGCCATCATATATACTGCCCTAAGGCGTCTCGAGAACTCTCTGGAGATTGGCGAGTGGTCAGAAGATGTGAAGAGGCAGATGGAGAAGCGGGAGGAGGGCGTGAAGAAGTGGATGAAGGCGCCTGCGCGCGTAGAGTTGCTAGAGGTGAGGGACAACGGAGACGTAAGGTTTAAGATATGGTTCTACAGGTGGCTCGATACGAGGCCCCAACAGCCCTTTGTCGACGTGGAGGTTAGGTACGATGAGGCATACGGCGGCTTCCGCGGCTGGCTGTATGTAAACGAGGCGGAGGGCATATACAGCGACCACTTAAAGGAGCTCTACGAGATGTTTGAAAGCATTAATCTGTCAACGACGCCCAAATTTGAGGGCAATGTAATCAAGGGGTTAGACTTCACTGGCGGCTTCCGCAAAGAGCTGTTGAGGCGCGTCGGCTACCGGCCGGAGCCCGTGGCGGCGGCCGAGCCGGCGGCCGTTAAGCACCTCGGCGGCTTGCGCTTCGAGGTCGGAGGCCGCGTGGTGGAGTTTGAAAAGTCCGAAAGCAAGAGGGTCTCCTTAGTGGCCCGCCTACGATTCAACAACGAAAATGAGGCCATTGACTTCAGCAGACGTTTGAGGGCGGCAGGGATATACGCCGATGTGAAGGGCAAAGTGGTGAGACTTGACGACGAGTCTTTCTGGGGCGTGGCTGTCGCCAGCGGCGCTACGCCGGAGGGCTTTCAGCGCATATATCCGCTGGATGAAGACGTGTTCAGAGACTTATATGTCTTTAGACGTGTGGTAAGACGTGGTGGCGAGGTGCACGTCTACTACCAGTTTGTGGTGCGCCATGGCGGATTATGGAGAGCGGCTGGCGGGTGGTTTGACGGCAAGCGGGTAGAGCTACAACACACCGAATATGAGGTGTTAGAAGCGGTAAAAGAGGCGGTAAACAAGGCGTTAGAGACGTTAGGCGAAGAGACTCGGCTGACCAGCACCATAAGCAGAGACGCACGTTGGGAGGTACACCGCCTGCCCGTCACCAGGCCGGTACTAGCCGCATTTGACAAGAGATTTGACAAGAGGGTTGCACAGATCGAGGCCTCCTCAGTAGCTCTTCACGGCAGTTCGCTGGCTGTCAAGGTGGGAGGGTCGACGCGCTGGGTGGAGTTTAGGCCGTTGAAAACTACAGAGGCTGTCTCAGTAGGGGACCCAGACGGCGTGTTGTACGCCGCTCTGATCACCAGAGGGATAAGAGCAGAGCCTTGGCCAGGTGAGGTGAGGTTGCGGAGAGACGGCATGTGGGGCCTCCTCGCCGAAGCGCTCGAAGAGGCGGCAGGCAGGGGAGAACAGCCCGCACTACCCCCAAACGTCAAGATACTACGCCGACAGCACGGCCACTACATTTTTGCCGTCGACGCCGACGGCGGGCGGTACATATACTCCGTGCTTCGAGTCAAGGGGGAGTGGACAGCCATGGGCGGAAAGGTCAGGCGCAGCGGCACTGTGCTCATGCAACACTCAGAGATGGACGTCGCCGTGGCGCATGCCGAGGCGATAGGTCGCGTAACACAACGAAAAATAGACGTGAGAAAAGACGCAGATGGCTACCCCTACTTCCTGCTAAACGAGAAGTGGCTTACAACTTAACACTTTCGAATATGTGCCTTCTGTAGAACTTTTGCGTGATTTGGGGCCTTGCGTTTGTCAACTCGTCTTCGGGTAGGATGGACAGGACGTCCCAGCCTATGTCTAGTGTCTCTTCGAAGCTTCTCCGTTCGTAGTACCCTTGTTTTATGAATTTCTGCTCGAAGGCGTCGGCGAAGCGGAGGTAGCGCCTCTCGCGCCAGCCCAGGTTGCGCTCGCCTACGAGAGTGGCTAGGTTTCTTATCTCAAGGGCTTTGCTGTATGCGGCGATGAGGGTGTTGGCCACGTCTTTGTGGTCTTCCCTGGTCTTGCCCTCGCCGATGGCGTCTTTGGCGAGGCGCGACAGGGACATAATCACGTCGAAGGGCGGGTATATGCCCTTGCCCCACATGGATCTGCTGAGCACCAGCTGGCCCTCCGTGATGTATCCGGTTAAGTCAGGTATGGGATGCGTTATGTCGTCGTGGGGCATTGTTAGGATGGGGAACTGGGTGACTGACCCCTTCCTGCCGTGTGCCTTGCCAGCTCTTTCGTATATTGTGGCTAGGTCTGTGTACATGTAGCCGGGGTAGCCGCGTCTGCCTGGGAGCTCGCCTCTGCCGGAGGAGAGCTCTCTCAGCCCCTCGCAGTAGTTGGTCATGTCTGTAATTACCACGAGGACGTGGTATCCCAACTGCCAGGCTAGGTACTCGGCGATTGTCAGCCCTACTCTCGGCGCTAGTATGCGCTCGGCCACAGGGTCTGAGGCTAGGTTCAACACCGCCACGGCCCTCCTCAGGGCCCCGGTTTTTCTAAACTCGTCCATGAAGAACAGCGCCTCCTCTGTCTTGATGCCGATGCCTACGAACACCACTGCGAACTCCTCCTCGCTTCCCCTCACGGTGGACTGCCTCACCACCTGCGCCGCCATTAAATTGTGGGGGAGGCCCGTGCCTGAGAATATGGGCAACTTCTGCCCCCTGACCAGGGTGTACAGCCCGTCTATGGCCGATATTCCCGTCTCTATGGGCTCCTCGGGGTACTCCCTGGCGTATGGGTTCAGAGGCTCGCCGTTTACGTCGCGGAAGTCCTCGGGCGAGGGGAGGGGCATGTGGTCTCTGGGCTGCCCCTTGCCGTCTAGTATCCTGCCGATCAGCTGCTCGGATACGGGCAGTTTGAGAGTCTTTCCGTAGAACCTAACCGTCGACCCTTTTGCGGGTAGCCCCAGGGTGCCGCCCAGCACTTGGGCGACGGCGTAGTCTGTCCCCACCTCTATTACCTGTACTCTGCGGGGCTCTCCGTCTGGGCCTATGACCTCGCCTATCTCGCCGTATGCTACGCCTCTGGTCTTCTCAATTACTATCAGGGGGCCCTTAACCTCTCTCACCGTGGAGTAGGAAACTACTGGAGTAAGCATGGAGGGCGGTAAGACCATATTTATATATGTTGTATTGTTTATGAGAGTTGGGTTTATCGGCCTCGGGATAATGGGCCTCCCCATGGCCGAGCACCTCTTAAAAGCCGGCTACTTAGCCGCCGTCTACAACCGGACTAGGTCCAAGGCACAGCCCTTTGCAGAGAGAGGCGTCTATGTGGCGGAGTCCCCCGCCGACCTCGCCAAGAGGGTTGACGTGGTGATTGTAATGGTGTCGGACGGGCCGGACGTGGAGCAGGTCTTGTTTGGCCCCGGCGGCGTGGCGGAGGCGGCGAGGCCCGGCCTCGTGGTTGTGGACATGTCTACCAACAGCCCTGAGTGGGCTAAGAAATTCGCCGAGCGGCTCTCCCGGCTGGGGGTGGAGTTTCTAGACGCCCCCGTCACGGGCGGCCAAAAAGGAGCCGTAGAGGGCACGCTCACCATCATGGTCGGGGGCAGAGAAGAGACTTTTTACAAACTGCTGCCCGTGTTCAAGGCGATGGGGAAAAACGTGGTTTATATGGGCCCCGTGGGGTACGGGCAGGCTATGAAGCTTGTAAACCAAGTGGTGGTGGCTCTCAACACAGTGGCCATGGTGGAGGGGCTGAGGCTGGCGAAGGCGCTGGGCCTAGACTTGGAGAAGGTGGGGAGCGTGTTGCTCAGCGGGGCGGCGAGGTCCGGCTCCCTCGAGCTGTACTTCCCCAAGCTTTTGAAAGGCGACTTGGCCCCCGGCTTCAAAGCCGCGCATTTGAAAAAAGACTTGGCGTACGCCATGGAGCTGGCGCATAGGCTGGGCTTGTCTATGCCGGGGTCCGCCCTGGCCCTTGAGCTTTACAAGAAGATGGTTGAGAAGGGGCTGGGGGAGCTCGGCATACATGCCCTAGGGGAAATATATTAAAACCGTCGTATACTTCTTTATGGATTATTTCAAGGCTTTACTAACATATTTTAACACTGCCGAGGGTAGGAGGCCTTTAGAGGGTGTGAGAGTGGTTGAGTTTGCCCACTATATCCTAGGCCCTAACATCCCCCGGATCTTGGCACAGCTCGGCGCCGAGGTCGTGAAGGTGGAGCCTCCTCCGAGGGGGGATAGGTGGAAGTACGCCCCCATGTGGGGAGGCAGGGGGTTTTATAAAGGCATGAGAATTGACTACCTGTATCTAAACTCTAACAAGTACTTCCTAGGGCTTGATTTTAGAAAAGAGGAGGGGCGCCAAATTTTGTTAGAGCTGGTGAAGAGGGCCGACGTGTTTGTGGAGAACATGGAGCCGGGCACGTTGGACCGGTACGGCTTGGGGTACCTCCAGCTTAAGGAGGTCAACCCGCGTCTAGTCTACGTCAGCGCTTCTGGCTATGGGCAGTTTGGGCCTTTGCACAAGCTTCCGAGCTACGACATTATTGGACAGGCTGAGTCTGGCATCATGGACACTACTGGGTGGGAGGAGGACGGCGTGGACGAGCTCTACCGCTTGCCCGACTACCCTGGCGATTGGCTTCCGTCTACTATGGCTGCCGGCGCGGTGATAGCCGCCCTGATATATAGAGAGAGAAGCGGCAGGGGGCAGTACATCGACTTGTCCCAAGCCGCCAGTCTTCAACGTTTTATGTACCACTTTGTGTACATGTCTGCCACTGGGAAGAGGCTGAGGAGGAGCGGCTTCTTCGACCCGTTTGCCCGCGTCTCTGGCGTTGTTAAGACAAAGGACGGGAAGTACGTGGCCGTGGCTGCGATGACCGAGGCGCAGGCAAAGGCACTCGCCTCTGTAGTAAGCGGCTTGCCTCTGGGAGATAGGTGGGGTAGCTACGAGGCGTTGAGGAGGTGGGCTTCTCAAAAGACGTTGGAGGAGGTCTTAGAGGCCGGCCGGAGGGCGGGCGTGCCGATCCAGCCTGTGCTCGGCGACTGGGAGGTTTTAAACGACCCGTGGCGGTGGGAGAGGGGTTCCGTGGTAAAGATCAAAGACAGACTTTACGGCGAGGTGGCGGTGCCTGGGCCCTTGGCGAAAATCGCCGGCGTGGATCTCAACGTGAGGTGGCTTGCCAGGCCTGTGGGGTATCACAACAAGCTTGTGTTAAGAAAGTGGCTCGGCGTCAAGCCGGGGGAGGTAGACCGCCTCGTTGAGAAAGGCGTGTTGGGGTACTGGGACGGCCAGCTTGGCAACATGCCGCCTCCCGGCTGGAAGGCCGACGAAGATCCAGTATTCCTAGGGGAGAGAGACGAGGTATGACGGAGAGAGAGGCCGTCTTGGCTCAGTTGTTCAACCCCGAGGGCAAGCCCGCGGCCTTGGAGGGGGTGAAGGTGTTAGAGCTTTGTGGAGTAAACTTCGGCTGCATTATCGCGGGGTCTCTGCTTCGCGAGCTAGGCGCAGAGGTCTACGCCGTGGTAGACGAGGAGGCTGTGAAGATTACTACAGACGGCGTTTATATAAACGGCGTCGGCATACCCTACTTCGTCGAGGGTAGAGGGAAGAGGAGAATTGACTGGAGCGACGTGGGCAGATTACTACCGCAGGTGGACATAGTTCTCGACGGGCTCGGGCCTGGCAAGCTTGCCGAGAGGGGGCTGGGCTACCCCCAAATTGCGGAGAAGTACCCCTCCATAATCTACGTGGCCGTGTCGCCCTTTGGCCACTACCCCACGTCTAAGACTTTGGAATACGTGGATGTGCCCGACTCGGACTTGACGGCGCAGGCTTACAACGGGTATATGTCGATGTTGGGTAATCCAAACCTCCCAGAGCCTTATTCCTACCCCATAAGAGCTGGCATATGGCTTGCGTGGGCTTTTTCAGGGGCGGCCGCCGTGGTGGCCGCCCTCGCCGCCTACTGGGAGAGGCTTAGGACTGGGCGGGGGAGGTTTGTCGACGTGGCTTCCAACGACGTCTTGTCGGTGGTGCACCCCTACCAAATAGGCGCCGCCTTCGTCCTAGGGGGCAGTAGGCGTAGGTCGCCTACTATAGACGCCAACCTCTACGTTACATATACGACGGCCAGGGCCAGGGACCGGTTCGTGGCCATCGCCACAGTTATATGGCCAGAGATAGAGGCCTTCTTTGAAATTATTGGGAGGCCGGACCTGGCGCAGAGGTGGAAAGAGGCGATGGAACAGGTAGAGAAAAACCCAGAGGCCATAAGGCCGCTGGAGAGGGAAGTCTTCGCCGTCGTGAGGGAGATCCCTGCGGAGGAGTTGGTGAAGAGGAGCCGCGAGAAGGGCAAGCCTCCTATAGCCATAGTCAAGACGCTAGAAGAGGTGGCTTCTCAGCCGCATTGGCAAATACGGAGGGCCATTGTGGAGTGTCAGAAGTTAAAAACGCCCGGGACGCCGTTTGTAATGTCTGAAACTCCCGGAAGGCTTACTCCCTGCTAATTTTGTAAACTCCCTCCTCTACTTTTTTAAACAGGTAGTTGCCGCCTTCTGTCCTCACCACCACTTGGCGAGGCCACGAGGAGGCGTCTACCTCCACGGCGCTGTAGCCAGCCGCCTTAAACAAGTCTACCAGCTCCTCTCTAGGCAAGTCCTCAGGTATCAAGACGGCGTAGTCGAAAACTCCCGCTTTTATAAAACGGGCCAGCTCCTTCCTGTCCTCCGGGTCGGTGACGTCGTAGAACGAGCGCGGCTCCATTGGCCAACTGTCTTCCCCCCTATTAAAGCTCTATGGCGTAGAGGATGTGGGCAGGGTACCTCTCCCTATAGCCCTCTGGGCTAAAAGACGTGACGTCTAAGTCGGGCGGGCCCTGGGCCTTGCCAAAAGAGAAGCGGCCTATGTAAAGCCCCTCTCCGACACACGGCGTGCCTCTTGACAGTAAGTCCCAGGGGGTGACGGCTGTGCAAACCCACGGCTCGTCGGGGAGGCAGGCGTACCCTCTCGTCTCCCCCAGGGCCTCTGCCAACGCCTCATACGCCTCTAGGCCGCCTAGGCATTTCCCCCCTCCGGAGCCCAGCGGCTTGCCTCCGTACACCACGGCCTTTTCTTTAAACCCTACTTTCTTCACAAGGTTGTGGCTCGGCGTGTTCCACTCCGCCACTAGTAGCGTGGCCACCTGGGCGCCTCGCCTCTTGGCCTCGTCAAGCATAAACCTAGTCATAGCCTCGCCTACCCCTCTGCCCCTGGCCTCTTTTCTAACTCTAAGGCCTTGTAGATAGGCAGACTTCCCCACAATGGTCATCGCGGCGACGGCGACAATAACTCCGTTTGACTCAGCCACGTAGGCTCTCCCCTCTTTCACCCACCTCCCAATTACGCGGGGGATGTAGTCTCCCCACTCCCACGTGTCTTGAGTAAACGACACGATCTGGGGCACGTCCTCCTCCACGGCGCGTCTAAATAATAGCATAAATACCCCGACGACAGTGGGTTATATGCCTTACCTCTACAAAGTGGCGTACGACGGCTCTCTGTTCTACGGCTTCACCGGCCACCCAAATTCTGTAGAAACCTGGCTAAAAAAGGCCCTAGGCGAAATTTTAGGAAGGGGGTCTAGGACCGACCCTGGGGTGTCGGCGGTGGCCAATGTGGTTATGGCGGCGCAGAAGTTGCCCATCGGCTACGTAAATTCTAAACTGCCCAGGGGGCTGTGGGCCTGGGCTGTGGCCGAGGCCCCCGAGGGGTTTAACCCAAGAAAGGCGAAGCTTAGGCGCTACCTCTACGTCGCCCCCCACTGGGGCGAGGACGTCGACTCGATGAGAGAGGCGGCAAAGCTCCTCACGGGGACTCACGACTTCGCCTCCTTCATACAGCGACGCGGCGAGAAGAATTTGCCCACCGTGACGACGATTTACAAAATCGACGTCGAAATCGCGGGGAGGTCGGTCTACCTCCTATTCGAGGGGAAGGGCTTCCGCAATAAGATGATTAGAAAACTGGCCTGGGCCATACTGGCGGTGGGGAGAGGCGTCATTTCGCCACGCCGGGTGGAGGAACTTCTGCACAACCCCCAGCCGGGGGCCGTCCCCCACGCCCCCGCGGAGGGCCTCGTCCTATTAGACATCGTATACGACGGGGTGGAGTTTGAGGTAGACCTGGGGGCGCTTAGAAAGGCGTATACATACTTCATGAAGAAGTACAGATGGGCAGAGGCGCAGGCCGCGGCGTACAGGGAGGCTGCTCTGCACTTGGCGAGGTTTGAAGAGTAACTACGTTACTAAGTCGAGGGCAAATACGGTCATCTTCCACGGGTCCCATCGGCCCTTTGGGTAGTGGGCCTCGCCTCTTGGCATATCTATTCTGTCTAACTCCTCGGGCGGCCCAAGCGCGGCGCATATGGCCTCCGTCGACCCAGCGGCGGAGGCCTCAAGCGCTTCTCTTATCTGCGCTCTCTGCGTCAGAAACATGAGGGCCGATATGTTACGGTTTTTCGCCGGCCCCTTCCAGTGGTAGGCGTAGAAAAGCGCTTGGAGGAGCACGCGCCAGTCTGTGGCGTACCGTGGCTTTACGCATATGGCCACGGCGTTTTCAGTCACGATTTCTATCTTCTCAGGCGGCGCCTCGAATTTCACCTTCTCCGCTCTGAAACAGAGGTCTTCAAAACAGAACATCAGCAAGGGAGACCGCCCTCACTCCTCGGAAGGGTGTATAGTCATCACAAGCCGTGAAGATGTGAAGAGCCATGGCTACAAATACGACTTGTTTAAAAACCTCTCCTCTCAGCGGCGGCACAGCTGTATCTTCTTCCCCGACTCCAGTGCCTGATAGATGTCGCCCAACGTCACCGCCACGACTCCTTCAGGCGGCGGCTTTGAGAAGCCTCTCGCCACCAAGAGGTACAAGTCCCCTTGTTTAAGCGACTTCAGGCGCTTGGCCTCCGAGGCGGGGTCGACGTCGGCGCTCCACTTAACCTCGCCGTATATCCTACACCCATCTGCCTCGCCCGCCAAGTCTATGTCGACGCCACCTTTTACATATTTATAAAACTTTACGCCGAAGACCCGTGGCGAGTACAGCCTCACGAAGCGTTCAAACATCTCTCCGTAGTACGCATTTAACGTCTCCGGCGTAAAGACCTCCTCCGGCTCGTCTAGCTCTAGCCTGGAGAGGTTGGGGTAGACGAAGCGAAACCAAAAGGCGAAGAGGTTGTCCTTAATGTAGTAGCGCCCCCCTCTCCTGGCCCCGTACACTTCTTCCCTGTCCACCACGTCGAGTTGCCGAAGCCTCCACAAGTACTTAGAGGCCTTTGTGCTAGAGACGCCCGCCGCCTGCGCCGCCTCCGCCAGGCGGGACTTCCCCGCGGCCAAGGCCTCTAACAACGCCATATAGACGCGAGGCTCTCTCAGCTCCTCTCTGAGTAGAAACATAGGCTCTTCGTAGAGGGGGCCGCCTTTTGAGAACAGCCGCCTCACCTCAGCGTCTACAGGCTCGCCGGGTCGGAACAGCCGTAGGTAATACGGCACGCCGCCCACCACAGCCCACGCCTTAAACCAGTCCTCCACGCCGCCTCTGACAAAACGCGCCACGTGGTGAGGCTCCAGCTCTCCCAGCCTGAGGCTACTGGTACGCCTACCAAAGAGGGGAGACTTTCTACTAAGCACGTGTTCAGTCATCATGCCGATGCTAGAGCCCACCAACACTAAGAAGATGTTGGTATTAGAGAGCCACAGATCCCAAGCCCTCTCGATTACGGAAGCCGCCGGGGGGTACACAGAGGCGCAGTAGGGAAACTCGTCTACCACCAAGACAAACCTCTCAGACGCCGACGCCTCCGCGACGGCCCTGAGAAAGACGTCCAGCCTCGGCTCAAGCGCCGAAATCTTAAAATCGCCGACGACCTCCGCCAAGGCCTCCAACATCTCCCTCACATTCCGCTCAATAGTGTCTAGAGTACACATGTGGTAGACCCCCCTCTTGCCAGCCAAAAACCGCCTCACCAGCGCAGTCTTCCCAACACGCCTCCTGCCGTAGATAACCACCAACTGCGCCCCGGGGCTACGCCACAGAGACTCCAAGACCTCCAACTCCCTCTCCCTATCAACAAATTCACCCACAAAGTATTATACCCAGGAGTATAAAAACCCGACGCGTCCAATGGCTCATCTCCACCACAGCGCCGACATCAACGCCAGACCCGGCCCAGGAAAAACTTAAAAAACAAAATTAAGTAATCACCACGGGGCCCGTAGCTTAGCCCGGCAGAGCGCCCGGCACCAAGCACATTGGCGGGCATCATAACCGGGAAGTCCCGGGTTCAAATCCCGGCGGGCCCACTACGAATCTTTTTTAACTAGGAGTTTTTGATTTTGTGGAGTTTTACACCGCTAGGGCCCTGTTTGGGGTGGGGCTTGTACTGACAATAGTTGGCGGCGTGACTTCTTTTTTCGACTTTGGGGCTGTCTCGTTGGTGGGGTTGGTGCTGACTTTGGTAGGGCTGTACTTTGTGGCTGAGGCGTATAGCCGAAAAGACGCCTTTTATTACATGTTGTATGGGGTTGTTGCGACTTTTGTGGGTGTGGTGGTTTTAGCTTTATTTGTAATAGGTGCCCTCGTGGCTTCGGGGGGCTTTGCCTTTATGTTCGACGCAGTGGGCTTTCTAGTAGGCTTCTGGCTGTTGTTTTGGGCTGTGGTGGTCGTCGGCGCGTATTTTGAGAAGAGGGCCTTCCAAGCCCTGGGCGAGGCGTCGGGTAGGCGGGAGTTTCTAGACGCGGCTAAGTTCGTGTGGTGGGGGGCGCTCCTCACGGTTGTGGTCGTGGGGCTGGTTTTGGTTCTTGTGGGCTACGTCTTTGCGATAGTAGGTGCCTTTAAGTTGGAGAAGCCTGGGAGTACGCTTTAAATACTCTTGTAGGTGGGTTCATGGAGTTCCGCGTTGGGCGGCTGGTGGTTAGGTTGGTGAAGGGGGACATCACCGAGGTGGAGGCCGACGTAATTGTCAACGCGGCTAACTCGTACCTAGAGCACGGGGGCGGCGTGGCGGCCGCCATTGTGCGTAAGGGGGGCCAGGTAATACAGGAGGAGAGCAGAGAGTGGGTGAGGCGCCACGGCCCGGTGCCTGTTGGCGGCGTCGCCGTCACTGGGGCGGGTAGGTTGAAGGCTAAGTACATCATACATGCCGTCGGCCCCCGCTGCGGGGTTGAGCCTATTGAGAAGCTTGGCGAGGCTGTCCGCGCCGCCTTGTTTAAGGCCGAGGAGCTGGGCGCCGCCAGCATCGCCTTTCCTGCCATAAGCACCGGCGTCTTCGGGTGCCCGTACCGAGACGCGGCGGCGCAGATGGCCTCGGCTATTAAAGACGCGGCGGGGCGGCTGTCTAGCATCCGCGAAGTTGTGGTAGTCCTCTACGGAGAGGAGGCGTATAAAACGTTTTTAGAAGAGTTTAGTAAGGTATTAGCGGGCGGCGGCTTGTAGCACTGCTTCTAAAAGGGCCACGAAGTCGCCCTCGTTTTTTATAGATTTTATGTAAGACAGCAACTCGGGGTCGTTGCCGAGGTCTATTCTATGCGACGTGTCTTTTGCATATTCTGCGGTGTAGCCGCTGGCTGTTGGGCATTTTCTATAAGTGCCTGTGGTCATATCAAGGTAGGCCACTTCTCCTTTGAGAGACACCTCGGCTTTTGCGAAGCTTCCGGCGGTACACTCCTCCTGTCTGGCCACCTCCTCGAGGGTGAGCACGGCGTCGACGAAGTCTTCTCTTCTCTCGATGTAGAAGCTGTGGAAGTTGTTTTCGTTACGTGCAATTGAGTTGAAGGCCTCTACCCATTGGATTAGTTTTTCCATCTGCCCTACTACGGCCTATTATTTAAACATTATGCGAACTTTTATATTCCCAGCGGATTAGGTGGCGTGGATCTGCCTCCGGCGGTATACCTCCATAGTTGCCCCAACTGCGGGGGGCCCGTCACCTCGGATAGGCTTGCCTCCGGGCTTCCCTGTAGAGAGTGCCTGCCCGACGGGGCGAGGGCCTCCTCTCTGCGCGAGGTGGTGGACGCGTTGAGGAGGAGAAGGGCGCTGAAGGGGCTTGCTTGGGTGGACAAGTTTCTCAGAGACTACGACGAGTTTTCCCAGTTCTTTTTAGCGGCTGTGGGGTTTCAAATGTGGGGGGCGCAACGGCTTTGGGCCAGGAGGTTTGTGAGGGGTAAGAGTTTCGCAGTGGTGGCCCCCACGGGGTCTGGCAAGACCACTTTTATCTTAGTGGCAGCTCTCTTCACAGCTAAGAGGGGGGGCAGGGCGTTGCTCATATTCCCCACCTCTGCCCTGGCGCAACAGGCCTACAAGAGGCTTCTTGCATATGGAGAGAAGGCGGGCGTTTCTGTAAGAGCCTTGGCTTACCACTCCCTCTTGACTGAGAAGGAGAAGAGGGAGGTGTTGGAGGCTGCTGAGCGGGGGGATTTTGACGTGTTTATCGCGACGTCTGCCTTCTTGCCGAAGAGGTTTGACTTGCTGAGCCGCTACAAGTTTGACTTCGTGGCGGCGGACGACGTGGACAGCATTCTGCGGGCCACGAGTAAGAACATCGACCGGATTTTGAAACTGCTAGGCGTGTCTGAAGAGGTTTTAAAAACGGCGCTTGATGCTATTGACAAGGTGAGGCAGTTGAGAAAGGCGGAGATAGCGGGGGATTTAAAAGAGGCTGAGCGCCTCGACCAAGAGCTGTCTGAGCTCCGGGAGAGGCTCCGCTCTATGGTGAGGGAGTTGAAAGTAGGTACCTTCGTGGCGTCTGGCGCCTTGGCGCGGGCCCGGAGGACCACGAGGCTCCTCTTGTTTAGGGAGATACTTGGCTTCGACGTCGGGGGGAGGGCGGAGGGCCTTAGAAACGTGGCGGACCTATACGCCGAGCTGGAGAAAGACGCTGTATCGCAGGTCTTACAGATTGTAAAGAGGCTGGGGCCTGGGGGGATTATATACGTACAGGACAGAGACCTGGGGCTGGCAATTGCGGAGAGGGCCGCTGAGGTGGGCTTGGCTGTGGAGCACTTCTTAAAGCCGCGGCGGGGGGTGTTAGAAAAATTTGAGAAGGGCGAGGTGGCGGCGTTGGTGGGGCTGGCCTCGCCACGTTCGCCTCTTGTGAGAGGCATAGACCTCCCCCACGTCGTTAGGTACGTGGTGTTTGTTGGCGTGCCCAAGTTTAAGTTTAGGGTTAGGCTGGAGGAGTTCTCCATACCGGCGTACTTGACTTTTCTCTACAACGTCAGGTCTGTGCTCTCAGGCGAGTTGAAAAGCAAGGCGGACAGGCTGATAGGGCAACTGAAGAGGATTGCCCCCTACGCCCTCAGCGTGCAGGAGGCTTTGAAAAAGGCGGCGGAGGGCGCGCCTCTCTCTAGCTTTGACAAACACGCCGTAGACGTGGCCAAGTCGGCTGTGGAGTTCGTGGGGTCTCTTCTCCAAAAAGAGGAGGTTAAGAAGGCGATTGAGACGTCCACAGAGGTTAGGCTGGCCTATGTGGGCGGGGAGCTCTACGTCTTGGTGCCGGACGTCACTACCTACATCCAGGCGAGCGGGAGGACTTCTAGACTGTACGCCGGCGGCTTGTCCAAGGGGGTCAGCGTAGTTTTAGTAGACGACTGGAAGGTGTTCCGCGCCCTCGAGAGAGAGGTGAAGCTTAGATTTGACGAGGCTGAGTTTCGCAGAGTAGACGAGGTTGACCTAGAGGCCTTGATGGCCGAGGTGGATAGAGATAGGAAGGCCGTTCGAGACATCTTAGAGGGGCGGGCTACGCCGGCGAGGGGCGTGGAGCTGATGAAGACTGTGCTGATGATTGTGGAGTCGCCCACCAAGGCTAGGACAATTGCGAACTTCTTCGGGAGGCCAAGCCTGCTCATTGTCGACGGCGTGCCCGTGTACGAGGTCTCCACAGGCGACGCCGTTTTAATGGTCACCGCCTCGCTGGGCCACATATACGAGTTGCCCACCTCGTTGCAGAGGATAGACCCCGGGCAGAGGGAGGTCTTGCTTAAGTGGTTCCACAGCTTTACGCACGGCGAGTACAACGGGGAGGAGTACGCAGTCTTAGTAGTGGAGGGCGGGTTCGTCCCCGTTTATAACAAGATTTGGAGGTGCCGTAGCGGAGTTTACGTAGACGACGTGGATGTGCCTAAGGACTGCAGGCCGCTTGACGTGTTGGCCTCTATTAGAAACCTGGCCGTGGAGGTGGACGAGGTGCTCCTCGGCACAGACCCCGACTCAGAGGGGGAGAAGATCGCCTTTGACCTGTTCCTCGGCCTGAGGCCCTACGTCTCTCAAATCAAAAGGGTGGAGTTCCACGAGGTGACTAGGAGGGCCATTTTAAACGCCTTGGCAAGCCCGCGGGATGTTAACTACTCGTTGGTAAAGGCGCAGATCGTTAGAAGAGTGGAGGATAGGTGGCTGGGATTCGGCCTAAGTAAAATAATCCAGTCCACGTTTAAGATGCCGAACTTGTCGGCTGGGAGGGTGCAGACGCCTGTGCTGGGGTGGATTGTGAAGACGTATGAAGAGTCGTTGCAAAACCGCGTATACGCCGTAGATCTGCAACTAGACGACGTGGACTTGAGGCTACAGATTCCGCGGGAGGCGCTTAAGGCGCTACGGGCTAAGAAGCGGGTTGCCATTAGGCGGGTGGAGACGGCGACTAGGGCTGTGAACCCGCCGCCTCCCTACACCACAGACGAGCTGTTGAGAGACGCCGTTAATAAGCTCGGCCTATCTGCCGACTACGCCATGAGGCTGGCGCAGGACTTGTTCGAAAGCGGGTTGATTACGTACCACCGCACGGACAGCACTAGGGTATCCGCCGTGGGGATAGCCATAGCTAGGGAGTACGTCGTGAAGAAGTTCGGCGAGGCGGCGTTTAAGCCGCGGACTTGGTCGGAGGCCGAGGGGGCCCACGAGGCCATCAGGCCCACTAGGGCCGTGGACGTGGAGGAGCTCCGGGGCCTTGTCAACGCAGGGGTGTTGCAACTCGCCGTGCAGCTGACCAGGTCGCACTACCAGCTGTACGACTTGATATTTAGAAGGTTTATGGCCAGCCAGATGGAGCCCAGTTTGGTGGAGGTAGAGCGCTACGTGGTGGAGATAGACGGCTACACACAAGAGCTTGAACGCGTCGTAGACGTAAAACACCAGGGCTTCCAGACGCTGTACCAAGTCACCCCCGTCGAGCCGGCGTTGCCCACGGGCACGATCGACGTGGTGATAAAGAGGTACCGCCACATTAGGAGGACGTTGACGCAGGCGGACGTCTTGGCCTTGATGAGGCAGAGAGGAATTGGGAGGCCCAGCACCTATGCGCACATTATACAAGTGCTGGCGAAGAGGTACTACGTCTACGTAGCCGGCCGCCAAAAGCTCATGGTGCCGACGTCGCGCGGCAGAGAGGTCTACCACTTCTTAGAACAAAACTTTGGCAAGTTGGTGGACGAGGAGAGGACCCGCCTCATAGAGCAGTACATGGACCTCATCGAGATGGGCAAGGCGAGGTACGAAGAGGTGCTTGCAGAACTATTCAGAGAATTTAAAAACGAGGTGTTGCCCCGCCTAGCCCAGTAGGTAGATCCCAGGCTTCAGTGGAAGCGCCGTCTTCTTCTTACCGCCTAGGTCGGGGGCCGAATCGTCCTCGGCGTTGTAAAACTCCACCGCGGCCCCAATCGACTTTTCCAAGTACTTCTTATACGACGCCAGGGCCTTCGCCTCGTCGAAGTGCTCCACCTGGCCCACCAGCTTCCTAACCTCGTCTCCCAGCCGGCTGTAGAGGTCTGCCACCTTCTTCGCCGTTTGCGGCGGCGCGCCGGCCTCGATCACAGACCTCACGCCCCTCGCGGCCGCCTTCAGCCACTGGAAGCGCGGGTTTACGTACACCACCACCTTCTTCACCCCTGGGCCGTACGCCGGTATGTTCTTAATATCTTCTACTAACATGTCCACGTACCTCTTCGCCAGGAGGGCCGCTGGGTCTACATCCAGCTTGGGCCACTCTGCCTCTGCCACCAACCCCTTCCCTCCGAGAATTTGCCAAAGCTCCTCGGCGAGGTGGGGGACGATGGGCTCCATTGCCACAACCCACGCCTTGGCCGCCTCTAGGGCCCTTTTCGAAGGGGCCTCCACCATGGATAGGTACTGGTCAAACAAGGCCTTTGCGTTGTACAGCACCTCCACAGCCGCCTGCCTAACCCTCACCTTTTCGTAGGCCTCCCTCGCCCGTTGAAGCACCATGGCGACCTCCGACGCGAGCCACTTGTCTAACAGCTCGTCTCCCCCCTCCGCCGCCTCCCGTGCAAGTCTCTGAATCAACGAGTATATGGCCATTAGTTGCTGAGAGTTCCTCTTAGCCTCGGCGTCTCTGAAGTCTAGGTCTTGCTCGACCTCCGAGGCCACCGCAAGAGTGGCCCTCAGCGGGTCGGGCCCGTACATCTCCACCGCCTTGTCTAGGGGCAGGACGTTGCGCTTAGACTTCGACATCTTCTCCCCCTCCCGGAGGACCCAGCCGTTGGCCACAATCTGCCTCGGCCACTTCTCCCGGGGGAAGATGGCCACGTGGTTAAACAAGAAGAAGGTCAAGTGGTTGGGGATTAGGTCTTTGCCAGAGTTTCTAGAGTCCAGGGGGTACCAGTAGTCAAACTCTTCCCGCAACTCTTTCAACGTCTTGGGGTCCACGCCGGTTTTCTTGGCGACCTCCTCCGCCTCTCCGCGGCCTAGGAAGACGTAGTCCCAAAACTCCTCCGTCAACTGCTCAGGCCTTAGCCCCCTCTCCCTAATTTTTCTAATCACCGTGTAGAACGCCATGTAGATCGTGGAGTCGCTTAGGCTCTCTATTACCCACCCCTCGCTCCACGGCAGAGGCGTGCCGAGGCCCCTCGTCCGCGCACACGCCCTCTTGTCAAGCCAGTCCACAGTGGCCAAGAACTGGGCCTTGGCCTCTGGGGGCACTACGTTGATCTCCTCAAGCAGTTGCTTTACGCCCTGCTTCCACTCCCTGTCTCCGTAGTTGATGTACCACTGGTCTTCCAACACCTTCACCACAATCTCCGTCCCGCACCTACAGTAGACAGGCTTGTTCATCACGTCGTACATAACCCCTCCCAGCCCCGACTCGGCCAGCCACTTTTCTATAAACTCCCTAGCCTCCCTCACCGGCCTCCCGACGAAATACAGCTTAAACGCCGCCCTAACCATCGACCTGGCTGGCTCTGACAAATGCGCCGCCACGCGCCCCAGCACGTCTTCTCTAATTACCCCTTTGGTAAACTCGGCGGAGTACACCTCCTTAGTGGCCTCCTCCAACGCGGGGTCCGTCTGCTCCTTTATCCCCATCCTCTCCACAACCTCCTTGGCGGGGAAGTCCCCGTACCCCTCCACCCTGATTAAGGGGATGAGCCTAACCTCGCCCATGTCTCTTAACGCCACGTAGTCGTACGGCGCGTGGGCCGGCACGGACATAACCACCCCCGTCCCCACCCTGGGGTCTACGAACTTAGCCCCGTAGACCGGCACCCACTCCCCCACCACTGGGTTAAACACCCTCCGCCCCACAAACGCCGAGCCTTTGACTTCGCGCAACACCTTGACCTCCCCCTGGAAGGAGAGCCTATACGCGGCGTCTTTGCTAACCACCATCCGCCTCCCGCCGTACTCCACCACGGCGTAGTCCGCCTCTGGGTTAATCCACATGTTCGTGACGCCCAGCACCGTCTCAGGCCTCAGCGTGGCGGCTGGGAAGACCAAGCCCTCCTCGTCGGCGAAGAATATAAGCGTCCACTCGCCAATTTCAGGCTCCTTGTCGTCTTTAGTGTCGTGAGCCCCCACAGGCATGGAGTGCCTCGGGCACCACCCCACTGGGTGCCTCCCCCGGACGATGAGGCCCCTCTTCCTAAGCTTCTCAAACTGCCACTGTATAAACCTCTGGTACTCGGGGTCGATGGTCGTAAACTCCCTAGTCCAGTCGATGCTAAGGCCAAACCTCTGCATAGCCCTCTTAGACTGCCCGTGGAAGTACCTAGCCAAGTAGAG
This sequence comes from Pyrobaculum sp., assembly GCA_038879095.1. Taxonomy (GTDB): domain Archaea; phylum Thermoproteota; class Thermoprotei; order Thermoproteales; family Thermoproteaceae; genus Pyrobaculum. Next base: position 24,404 of record JAVZUI010000017.1, read on the forward strand.
GGGGTCGCCCATCTTCTTAACCTCCTCCTCGGGGACGCCATATATCTCCATGTACTCCTCCATCACAGCCCTGTCCCCAGACGCGATGACCTCGGCGATAGTCAGGATGGGAGTGCCCGTGTAGTGAAAGCCCATGGGAAACAAAACCACGCGCCCCATGTGCCGGTAGAACCTAGCCAAGACGTCTGCAATTAAGTAAGTCCGCCCGTGGCCTATGTGAATCGCGCCGTTGGGATACGGATAAGCCGCCGTGATAAAGAACTTAGGCCTCCCCGGCGCAGGCGAGGGCTCGAAAATCCCAGCCTCTTTCCACCTAGCCTGCCACTTCTCAGCAAGCTCGACGAAGAAACGCGCCAACTCGCTCATGGCACAGAAAAGCCACATCTAATTAAACTTAAATCAGCAACCCGGGCCACCACACAAACCACACACGTCTCCCCCTGATAATAAAACTAAAATTTTCATGTAAAGTTGCATCTACATCATACAATTTGTCTTCAATTTTGAGAAAATCCTTATCTAGAGTTAATATACGCGTATCTAAGGTTTCTGCCTTTGCTAAAAGCAGTGTATCAACTGCGACTCTCCTCAGATTTTTCTCACCTTTTTTACGTAATATAGTTAACATTTCTTTCGCAACCTCTACATCTTTCCATGTGATATCTACAATGTTGATTTCTATACTGCTGTTTCTAAGAATATCTAGGATGCGACTCAAGTTTCCATATACTGATTGAATTACTGACTCGTTTTCTACAGCGCTAATACCTTTCTCGTAAAGTGGCATCTTACTCACGACGACTCTTACAAATTCTATCTTGCTTATATCTGCAATATAACATGGGTTACATTCAGCTACTAATATATTAATAATCTTGTCGAGAAATAAAAATATGATATCTCTGTAGCCTTGATATTCTTTTTCTATTTCCACAGCTATTTTTAGTAAATCGTCTCCACTACCACGCACTTTTTCCACACGTGATGGCCTTAGTCTCTTCTTTATTCTAGCCAAGTCTAGAGTCGGAGAAAATTTGAGAACCCTAGACTCGAAGATGCTTATGAGAACATTTGTATCAATTAACATTCAACAAGTGCCGCGGCGTATACACACGACGTCCTCAATAGCTACACGTGGGAAAGACCGCTCCCAAATCTCAGCCGCTTTGACAAACCCACACCACCTCTTTATAACTTCTTCTAAGCTTTGATTATAGACCGACCTCACAAGGCGATCAGCCACCTCTACGCGCCCCCTGCGCAGGCTTTCAAAAGCTAGGAGAAGTATAAACCAACTCAGCCCATTTGTAAGATTAGAAAACGCTAAGCTTACCAATACGAGCTCTGCATTGCCTCTTTTACAAGCTTCTCTCTCCAAGTTCTTTACACCTTCTAAAACTTGGCCAACTTCTGTCTTTGTTTCAGCCGCCATGTCCTCTAAAAACTTAACCACAGCATCTAGTGGCAATAGAGTCGCCTCTTCTCTCATCCTCTGTTCCACCTCTTTCACCTGTTTTACGTAGTCCTCAACGTCGACCCCTCTTTCTAACTCGTTTATAAAATCGTTGTATATTTTAATAAGTTCTTCTTTATAAAACTTAACTAGTTGATGAAGCCGGTTTACGACATCATCAGAGATTTTCTCAATTGCAAAACTCATGTTTGAAAAAACCTACTTCCTAATAAATCTTGTAAATATACACCCTGAGACTTGGGTCGTGCGCATAAAGCCGCAGGCCGGGGACTTCCCACATGTATGAAACCACGTACGCCCCGTTTTTCAGCTCTTTTTTGAACTTCTCGGCGAGTTTTGCGTTTACAGAAGGCCATTGAAATATGTAAACAACGTCGGCGTCTGTAAGAGGCGTTTTAAACATGTCGCCCAGGATTACCCTACACTGGCACCTAATCCTGCAGATGAGCCACCTGAGCGGGTCTATTTCGACGCCCACCGCCACGGCCCCCATGGCCTTCGCCAGCGCCAACACGCGGCCGTAGCCGCAGCCTAGGTCGTACACCCTCTTCCCCCCCACGCCGATTAGGGCAAAAGCCCACCTCGCCGCCTCGACGCTGGACGTGCTGTACGCCCCGCCGCGCCTCGCCACGAAAGGCCACACGAGGTGCAACACCACTAACAACGCCGCGACGAAGACTACGATGACCGCTATCATACCTGCCTAACCTCAATCCCCGAGTCGCTTATTGAGACGACCTCCACCACGTCGCCGACGCTACAACCCGGGCAGTACGCCTTCCAGTAGACGCCCTCAATCTTCACAAGGGCCCACCCTCCCCCCGCCTCCACCACGACCCCCCTCCTGCCCAGGATGCTTGCAGAAGGCGGAGGCCTCTTTTTAAACTGCCTAGAGGCCCTGAGCCCAGCCACCACGACGAGGAGGTACAAGCCGAGGAAGGCGCCGCCCAGCGGGTAGCCGAGCCACCAGGGAAGATGGCCCACTACAGTAAGCGCAATAATCAAACCCCCCAGCAGGCCCAAAACAGCCGACGAGGTTACGAGATCCACGTAGCAGATATATACAAGATTTATGTGTACGCCCCGCGGAGGGGGCGCCTTCACAGACGCCTACACGGCGCCTCCACACCCCACGCCAGGGGCATTTTATTCCACTTCCTAGTATAAAAACACTGTCTCGCAAAATTTAAATAACGGCCAACTTTTAATATCGTGCTCGACACGATTAAGGTTGAGATTCTTAAAAAGGTCGCCACACAGGGGTACACCACGGTGTCTGAGGTGGTGAAAGAGCTCAACCTCACATGGGGCGCGGCCCAGTGGCATCTCTTCTGGCTTGAGAACAACGGCTACGTAAAGTCGGCAAATGTGGGCGGCACCACCATCTACGTGCTTAACTGCGCTAACGTCTTAAGAAAACTAGAGTCGCTCAGCCCCACTGAGCCCAGGTCCAGCGGTAGGAGACGCGCCTCCTCCGCGTCAACAAGGCAGTGAACGCCCCTGCAAGGAAGCCCCCAACGTGTGCCCAATAAGCAACGTTAGAAGGCTGGAGCGTAAAAAGCTCTACGGCCCCGTAGAAGAGTTGATATAAGAACCAGAAGCCGATGTAGGCCCAAGCCGGCACCTCTACTAATGTTATGAATACGAAAAATGTAAGTGTCAAAATCCTGGCGTTGGGGTATAGGACGAAGTAGGCCCCCAGCACTCCGCTAATGGCGCCGGAAGCCCCCAGCGAGGGTAAAGAGAGGAGGCGCGGGTCGCCCGTTGCGGCGTATTGGGCCAAGACTGATAAGTAGTGTAAAAAAGCCGCGGCGAGCCCCCAGACTATGTACAACACGGCGAAGTTTACCCGCCCGTAGTAGTCCTCGACGTTGTCCCCAAAGACCCATAGGTATATCATGTTTCCAACGATGTGCAGAAGGCCGCCGTGTAGAAACATGTGGGTGACCCAGCGGTATGGCTCAGCCCAGGCTAACGCTGGAACAAAGGCATATTGATAGGTAAAATTAGGGTCAATCACTTGGTATATAAAGACGGCGATGTTTAGAAAGACCAGCCCCTTGGTGACTAGGGGAAATCGCCGAGTTGGGTTGATGTCACGGATTGGAATAGCCATTAGATTTTAAACTTGTTTTATAAAATGTGTGCCGGCCAGTAGGTGGGAGCCGTCGCAGTAGGCGCCGGGGGTGTTGAAGTCGAAGAATTCCTCTCGGCATATGGTAAACTGGAGCCCCCTCCTCGCCGCCTCTTGGGCGACTTTTGACAGCACAGCCCGTCTGTACTCCGCCGGGGCGTACCACTGGCCGTGGAAGTACTTCCCCTCTTCGAAGTACATCTTTCGCCACGTAGGCGCCAGGTGTGGGAAGGCGGAGGCGAGCCTTGCGAAGTTGTCTCGCTTTGCCTTGTATGTACTTGCCACTAGGTGCGCGGCGCCGGCGTCGGCGGCCGCGTCCACCACCTCTCTTATGTTGTCCAAGTCGTCGTTTAGGCCTGGTACCAGGGGGTCTAGCCTAACCGTCACTGGGACTCCGGCGGAGGCAAGTCGCCTCACGGCCTCCACCCTGCCGGACGGCCTCGGCGCCTTTGGCTCAAGGACTGCGGCGAGGTCTTCCCTAAGCGTGGTGATTGTGATCTGGACGGCCACCCTCCCCGCGTGTCTCTGGAATATGTCTAAGTCCCTTACCACCAGGGGGGACTTCGTCACAATCACGACGCGGAAGCCTTTTTCAAGAAGCATCTGCAGAACCCTCCTGGTGAGGCCCAGCGACGCCTCGGGCGGGGTGTAGGGGTCTGAGGAGTTTGACAGCGACACGACGGCGCCTTTGGGCAACTTCTCCAAGTCTCTCCTCACCTTTTCCACAAGCCCCTCCTTGGGCCTGGGGCGGAAGGCGTCTGGGATGTACGACGTGATGTAGCAGTACAGACAGCCGTGGCCGCAGCCGGTGTACGGATTTAGGCCGTACTTCGGCGGACACGTGCAGAGGGGGTTTCCCCAGGGGTCGAAGGGCCTCACGACGCTGAGAGAAATCCGCACGTTGGGTTGAACTCAGTGTTATAAATCCTTGTGCTTGTCCCCACATGGGTTTTAAAAGCGGCGTCGCCCCCCTGGACGAGGCCGTGCCTGAGGGCATACCGGCCGGCTACTTGGTGCTGATCGAGGGGCAGCTGGGGGTTGGGAAGACGTTCTTCGCCGCGACGATGGCGGCGGCGGCCGCCTCGGCAGGCCGCCCAGTCTTGTTCTTCGCCATAGACTCAATGGGGGACGAGGGTTTGGAAGACTTGTAAAAGAGGGGGGCCCCCGCAGACAAAGTAACCGTCGTGGACGGCTACGCCGCGCCTAACGAGAAGTTCTCCAAGCTGAAGCCCCCCGCCAAGCACAAGCTGGAGACCCCCGACGCCTACAGCTTGATGAACAAGTTGTTAGAATTTGTAAACGAGTTTAGAGGAGGCGTGGTGGTGGTGGACTCGTTAAACGAGGTGTTGATAAGAAGCCCCGGCTCGGCGCTAGACCTATTCCGCGCCTTCAAAATCTTCGCCAGACATACAGAATCCGTCGTGGTGGCCACCGCCCACACAGACGTGGAGGAGATCTACGGCGTGCTCGCCGCGGCGGAGCACCTGGCAGACGTCATAATACAAGTGGAGGTAGACCCCCAGCTAGAGGAGATGGGGCTGTACGTGAGAAGGATGAGGATAGCCAGGGCGAAGAGGCTAAGAGTCCCCCACGACTGGATACACTTCGAAACCTCCGACAACCGCGTAGTAGAAATAGACGTAAAAACCATGCTCAAAATGCTGACAAAACAGCTCCAAGAAATGGGAATAGAAATAAAAAGGAATATTTAAACCAGCCGAAACAAAGACGTGGGCCTCTCTGCTGAGGAGAAGAGGAGGTTTCTTAAGGCGTTGGAAGAAGACGAAGAGTTTAGACTGGCGGTGGCTGGCCTTCTCGGCTTGGGCGAGGTTATACAAGAGCTTCGCAGGCTTAGGGAGGACTTCGACAAGTGGGTGAAGAAGACTGATAAGTGGTGGCGTCAAAACGAGAAGAGGTGGAAAGAAGAAGAAAAGAGGTGGAAGACGTGGTATGAAACGTGGCAGAAGTTCCTTGAGGACTACCAGATGCGTTGGAAGGAGCAGGCTGACAAGTGGGAGGAGGCGAAGAAGAGGTTCGCCAGGATTGAGGCGGCGCTTGGGGACCTCACGGAGGCGTTTTTTAGCAAATCCGCCTTGGAGTACATACAGCTCGAGGCTAAGTCGGCTGGGGAGGAGGTTCTGCGAGTGGAGAGAAACGCCGACTTCAACGGCGTCGACGTAGACCTCCTCGTGGAGACTGAGAAGAGGGTATACGTTGTGGAGGTAAAGACCCGCCCCAAGCCCCAAGACGTCGGCGCACTGTTAGCCAAAGCCGAGATAGTAGAAAGAGCCCTGGGCAAACCCGCCGCGCCTATACTCGCAGGGACACGCATTGGAAAAGAGGTAGAAACCTACGCCAAGGGCAAAGGCGTAAAAGTCTACAAAATATAAGACGCGCCGCTGGAAAAGACCCAGATAAGAATCGGCGATGCCTAGCAACAGAAAGGCGGTTAGGCGCGCCCTCGGCGTTTGAACACGCCACATCTGTTTTTAAACTACTAAATGGACGTGAATGTGTACGAAGCCGTCGAGAAGCCCCTTCCTAAGCCCTCTGCGGAGGACTACGCCTCTGCCCGCCTCTTGGAGGCGTTGGTAGAGTCTCTTCTGGCGCTTAGGTTTTTAGAAGAAGGACTTGTCCGCAACGCCGGCAAGGCGTTTCAAGCCTGGAGAGCTGTCCTCGCCACTCTCCTCCGGCTTGAGCTTGACAAGCTGAAAGCCTTAGCCAAGGACGAGGAGGAGAGGCGTTGGCTTGAGGAGAGGGCAGTGCCGAGGGTTCCGACTACGAGGATGGTGCCGCTTTCGCAGAGACTGAGTGAGTTGGGATATTTAGATATCTCTGCGTGTGGACTGTCGAGGCGCTCAGTCTCCACGACTACCAGTACCACGGACCCGACCCAGACATGGCTCTCTCGAAGTATAGGACTAGGGGAGAGGCCGCCGTTGCGGTAAGGGAGATGGTAAAAGCTGTAGTAAACTACGTAGAAAAGCTAAGAGGCAGAGTGAAGTGGACTGAGGAGCACGAGAGGGCGCTCGACGAGCTGAAGAAAAAATTTAGGCATTCATGAATGTGGAAAAGGCCAATTCGTCAGCTACGACGTGGCGATAAGGCGGTTTGAAGATCTGGCAGAGAAGGGCACTTGGCGGATCTTAAATATGTTCGTAAAGACGCCCTTAAGAGAAAGGCGGGGGCTAGTAAAGGCAATTGACGACCCAGGACATCTTACCTGAAGAGGCGCTAGAGGCGATATACGTCACAGGAAAAGTAGAGTTAAACATGGTAGCCCGCGTCGCCGAGCACAGAAAGCAAATACACTGGATCGACCAGCCGCCCCCGAAAAGACCCAGAGCTGAGAGTCGGCAACGCCTGGCAGACGCCCCTACACCGCGAAGCCGTAAGGAAAATGGTGATAGAAGCACCGTAAAACTCTTTGAAAAACACCACAGGGACACGCCACGCCGAGACCCATTAACCCATACCCCACACCTCCAGCGAGTAGACTTTTAGGATTTCGCCGGGCGCCGTCTTGAAGCCTATATACGCCGCGGCTTGTGGGTTTTGGCAGCCGTATCTCGTCAGTATGTTTCCGGCGGAGTCTCTTACAATTACGTCTCCCAGACCCGTAAGCGGCCTTAGCTCCACCCAACTGGCGGCGGGCGGCGGGCTTAGGCCGTACACACAGCCCGAGGTGGAGCCTCTCCAGTATACGCCGAATGCGTCGGCTAGGGCTGAGGTCAGCGCCACGTACTTACCAACGCCAGTGAAATTAGCCACGTAGGTAAGAGCGTTTTGCACAGTGTTGACATACGCAGTGCCGCCG
>JAVZUI010000018.1:0-29998 GCA_038879095.1 Pyrobaculum sp.
TTTATAGTTGGTACTTTGTCCCCCGTATGAAGCTTCACGAATACGAGGCAAAAGAGTTGTTTTCTAAATACGGCGTGAAGATACCTCCCGGCAGGCTGGCGCTGACGCCTGAAGAGGCGGCCAAGGCGGCGCAGGAGATAGGCCCGCCCGTGGTCTTGAAGGCCCAGGTGGTGGTGGCCGGCAGGGGCAAGGCCGGCGGTATTAAAGTGGCGAACAGCGTGGAGGAGGCCTACGAGCTTTCTAAGAAGATGTTCGGCATGAACATCAAGGGGCTCGTGGTCAAGAAGCTCTACGTGACGAAGTACGTGGAGGTGGAAAAAGAGATGTACGTTTCTCTTATCATTGACAGGGCGACGCGTAAGTACCTATTCTTAGCCTCCCCAGTGGGCGGCGTGGACATAGAGGAGATCGCCAAGACCACGCCTGAGAAGATTAAGAGGGTCTACGTGGACCCCTTCGCCGGGATGAGGGACTACCACGTGCGTTCCGTCGTCTCTTGGCTCGGCTTTAAGCAGGGGACTCCCCAGTGGCAACAAGCCGCGTCTATTGTACAGGCCATGTATAAAATCGCCGTAGACTACGACGCGGAGCTAGTGGAGTCTAACCCGCTGGCTTTGACAAAAGAAGGCGACGTGGTGCCGCTGGACGCCAGGGTGATCGTAGACGACAACGCCCTCTTCAAGCACCCCGAGTTGGAGAAGGCGCTTGAGGAGGACCCCCGCGACGTCACAGAGTTCGAGGCCTACGCCAAGAAGATCGGCTTTCACTACGTCGAGCTTGACGGCGACATCGGCATTATTGGCAACGGCGCCGGCTTGACCATGTCCACAATGGACTTGGTGTACCACTTCGGCGGGCGCCCGGCCAACTTTTTAGACATAGGCGGCGGCGCGAGCCGCGATGTGGTAAAAGAGGCTGTAAAGGTGCTGTTGAACCACCCCCGCGTCAAGGTAATTTTCATAAACATATTCGGCGGAATTACGAGAGCAGACGAGGTGGCCCTCGGCGTCAAAGACGCCTTGCAAGAGTCGAAGACCTCCAAGAGGATAGTGGTGAGGATGAAGGGCACCAACGAGGAGCTTGGAAAAGCCATACTCGCCGAGGTGGGCGTGCCGCTGTTTGAAAGCGCCGAGGAGGCGGCACAGAAGGCGGTAGAGCTGGCGAGGCTATGACGGTGCTAGTAGGCCCCAACACAAGAGTGGTGGTACAAGGCGCCACGGGGAGAGAGGGGAGCTTCCACCTACAGAGGATGCTTGAGTACGGGACAAAGGTGGTGGCAGGCGTCACCCCAGGGAAGGGCGGCACGACGGTACACGGCGTCCCTGTCTACGACACGGTGGAGGAGGCGGTGAGGAAACACGGGGCGAACGCCACGGTGATATTCGTCCCCGCGAGGTTTGCCACAGAGGCCCTCCTAGAGGCAGTCGACGCGGGGGTGGAGCTGGCGGTTGTAATCACCGAGCACATACCTGTACACGACGCCCTCAGGGCGATTAACTACGCCAGGGCGCGGGGGGTCACCGTAATTGGCCCCAACTGCCCCGGCGTAGTGGCGCCGCCGGTGAGGACTAAGCTGGGCATAATGCCGAACAGCATCTACCAAACCCCCGGCAGAGTGGCGGTGGTAAGCCGCTCAGGCACCTTGACCTACGAGATCTCGTACCAGCTTGTCAGGGCTGGGTTTGGCATAAACATAGCCATCGGAGTAGGAGGCGACCCCATAGTAGGGCTCGACCTCATGGAAGCCACGCTGAAGGTTGCGGAAGACCCAGACGTGGAGGGCATCGTGGTAATCGGCGAAGTGGGCGGCGACGCCGAGGAGAGGCTAGCCAAGCTGTACGCAGAGGGGGCCATAAACAAGCCGATTGTGGCATACGTGGCGGGCCGCACGGCGCCTCCGGGGAAGCGTATGGGGCACGCCGGCGCCATCGTAATGCTGGGATCGGGCGACGCCAAGGGCAAGATAGAGGCGTTCAAAGCCGCGGGAATACCTGTGGCAGAAACCCCCTTCGAAGTGCCGCAGCTCTTAAAAAAACTGTTGAAAAAGGCGTAACTTTTTCAAACACAACGCGACAAGCCCAAATACTGAAAAGCCGCGGCGATGTTTTGCCAAGTCTGCGGCTTTGAGAAAGCTACGAGGCGGTGTCCCAAGTGCGGCCGCTATGTGTGCGATTTCGACTGGGCTGGCGCTCATTGCGCCGTTTGTGAAGAGACGTTGTGTAAGCTGTGTGGCTCGGCTTTTTCAATTTCCACTTGTATGGTGTGCGGCGCACCGGTGTGCGAGAGTTGTAGCGTAAGAAGAGGCCTAGGTAGGGTTTGTAAAAAATGTATAAATTCCCTTGCTCGCTAAATAGGGTATGTATAAATAAGTTTATATAGGTAGGCGTTATTAACGACGGTATGAAAATCGCCGATTTACTGGCGTCTCGTACTAAGTATATGACCGCCAGCGAGATTAGGGAGTTGTTGAGGTGGGCCACGGCCGACGTGATCTCTTTCGGCGGCGGGATGCCTGACCCCTCTACCTTTCCCATTGAGGACATCCAGAGGATTGTGAACTACGTGTTAGAGGCGTATCCGCACAAGGCGCTTCAATATGGCTCTACAGAGGGCGTGTACGAGCTCCGCCAGGAGATTGCCAAGTTCAGCGAAAGCTACGCTGGGATTAAGACAAGGGCCGAGAACGTCATCGTAACGGTGGGCTCACAAGAGGCTTTAGAGCTGTTGGGTAGGGTCTTCATAAACCCGGGCGACGTGGTAATTACAGAGAACCCCACCTACCTAGCCGCCTTGCAGGCTTGGCGCGTCTACCAGCCCAAGCTGGTGGGCATCCCCATGGACGAAAACGGGATGATTATAGAGCTTTTAGAAGAGAAGGTGAGGAAGCTGGCGGCTGAGGGGGAGAGGATAAAGTTTGTATACACCATACCCACTGCGCAGAACCCAAGCGGCATAACCATGTCGCAAGACCGGAGGAAGTACCTCTTAGAAGTGGCCGAGAGGTACGACCTGCTCGTGGTGGAGGACGACCCCTACTCCTACTTCCTCTTCGAGCCCATACAGGTGTCTCCCATAAAGGCGTTGGACAAGTCAGACCGCGTGATCTACCTCTCTACGGCGTCTAAGATCTTCGCGCCGGGCTTCCGCCTCGGCTGGGTAGTGGCAAACGAGGAGGTAATCCGCTGGTTCTACCTGGCAAAGCAGTCTCTCAACTTAAACACTTCGAATTTTGTACAGTACATATTCCTCGAAGGCTTGCGCCGGAACGTGGTGTTGAAAAACCTGCCGCGCGTCCGCGAGTTGTATAAGCGGAAGCGCGACGCCATGCTGGCCGCTCTTGAGACCTACATGCCGCAGGGTGTCTCTTGGACGAGGCCCTCAGGCGGCATGTTCATCTGGCTAACCGCGCCTCCGCACGTGGACACTAGAGAGTTGCTTAAGACGGCCGTGACGCAGTACAAAGTGGCTTTCGTCCCTGGCCACGGCTTTTTCGTAGACGAGTCTGTGAAAAACGCCATGCGGCTCAACTTCACATACCCCACCTTTGAACAAATAAACGAAGGCATAAGGCGGCTCGCCCTCGCCATCAGGGGGGCATGATACTTCTCGAAGAGGCCGTCGCCGTTATTAAAGAAAAACAAGAGGAGGGGAAGATACACAGGACTCCCACCCTCAGGTCCGAGTCGCTGTCCCGAGTCACCGGAGGTGACGTATACCTAAAGCTAGAGGCTCTGCAGAAGACTGGCAGCTTCAAGATCAGAGGGGCCTACTTCGCGATGCATAAATACATAAGGGAGGGGTACAGGGAGTTCATCACGGCGTCGTCGGGAAACCACGCGCAGGGGGTGGCATACGCGGCTCAGCTCCACGGAGTCAAGGCCACAGTGGTGATGCCCGAAACCACGCCGTGGCTAAAGGTAAAGAAGACGCAGGACTACGGGGCGTCTGTGGTCTTATACGGCGAAAGCTACTACGAGGCTGAGAAGAAGGCCCGCGAGCTGGCTAGAGAGGGGGTCAAGTTCCTCCACGCATACGACGACTACTACGTGATCTCGGGCCAGGCCACGCTGGGCGTGGAGATGCTAGAAGACCTCGGCGACGTCGACGTAGTGGTGGTCCCGGTGGGAGGCGGCGGCTTGATATCGGGCGTGGCCTACGCCGTAAAGAAGAAGAAGCCGAGCGCAAAAGTCGTGGGAGTACAGACAAGCGGAGCCCCCGCCGCCTACCTATCCCTCAAAGAGGGTCGCCCCGTGGTCATCGAGAGAGTGGACACAATTGCAGACGGCATTGCGGTGAAGAGGCCGGGGGACATCACCCTTAAGTTGATGCAGGAGTACGTCGACGACATCGTGTTAGTAGACGACAACGAAATTGTAGACGCCATATACATCCTGCTGGAGAGGGCCCGCGTCCTGGCCGAGGGGGCCGGGGCCGCCGCCGTGGCCGCGTTGATGACCGGCAAGATAAACGTAGCCGGCAAGAGGGCCGTCGCTGTGGTCTCCGGCGGAAACATCGACGCGCCTATTCTAATGCGCGTGTTGATGAAGGCCCTGGCCAGGCAGAGGCGTATTGTTAAACTAGTCGGCGAGGTCCCCGACAGACCTGGCACGTTGGCAAAGGCGGCGTCCCTCCTAGCCGCCCACAACGTCAACATACTTGAGGTATTCCACGAGAGGTACGACCCGGAGCAGAGGCCTAACTACGTGAGGCTTGTCTTTGTGGTGGAGATACCGGGGACCCTCGACATGTCCCTCCTGCTGGACCAGCTGGAGAAAAACGGGTTCTACTTCGAGCTAGCGACGGCAAACTTATAATAACTCAACTTCGTACGGCCATGAGGACCCGTTTGCTGTACCAAGAGGACTCTTACATAAAGGAGTTTGACGCAGTTGTGTTGGAAGTGGCGGGAAACGAAGTGGTGTTAGACAGGACCGCGTTTCACGACGGCACGGGCGGGGTCCAAGCCGACGTCGGGTACATACAGTTCGGCGGCGAGAGGTATTCGGCAACGGCGGCGCATAAAGGCGGCGAGGTTGTCCACATATTAGACAGGTCCCCGGCGTTTAAGCCGGGCGACGTCGTTAGGGGGGTGCTCGACTGGGAGAAGAGGTATAGAAAAATGAGGCTTCACACAGCCGCTCACATCTTGTCGGCGGTGTTGTACAACAAGTACGGCGCCCTAATCACTGGAGGCGACATCACGGACGAGTACGCGAGAGACGACTTCAACGTCGAGGGCGACATGGCCGCTGTGAGGAAGATATTTGAAGAGGCCGTGGCTGAGGCTAACCAAATCGCGCAGAGGGGGCTGGAGGTCAAGGTCTACTGGCTCCCCAGAGAGGAGGCCTTGAAAATACCCGGCGTCGTGAAGCTTGCGGAGAAGATGCCGCCTAACGTGCCCCAGCTCAGGATAGTGGAAATCCCAGGCGTAGACATACAGGCAGACGGCGGGCCCCACGTGAAGAACACCATAGAGGTCGGGACGATTAAGATACTCAAGGTGGAGAACAGGGGGAAGGGCAAGAAGAGGCTCTACTACACGGTGGCCTAGTGGAGTCGATCCTAGGCGCCGTATCCATCACCCTGATCGTAGGGGTCTTCTTCGCCTATGTGCTAGACAGAGGCAGACTCCCGCCGTTCCTCGGCTTTTTCCTAGCAGGCGCCGTCGTTGGTAAGTTGCTTGGGCTAACCATGCCAGACGTGTACCTACAGGTGCTCATCTCGCTGGTCGCCTTCGAGGTAGGCAGACAACTGGGAGGTTCCGGGCTCTCGCCCGCCGCCTTTTTTGCAGTGATTCTCGAGGCGGCTTTAATCGTGGGGTTCGCCATCGCCCTCCTCCACGCGGCCGGCTTTACAACTTTAGAGGGGCTCGTGGCGTCTGTTATGATGTTCAGCTCGTCCAGCGTCTTGGCCTACCGTTTCTCCCAGGCGTTGCCCCCACAGGCCAGAGACGTGGCCTTGTCTCTAACGGCGCTGGAAGACGCCGTCTTGTTCTTCGCGCTGAGCCTGCTGGCGGGGGGAACCTCGTTGCAAACACTCCCAGTAAACATCGTGCTACTCATCGCCATGAGCTTGGCGGCGCTGGTGGTCTTTACATACGTCTACCGCTTTATCATAGGTAGAGAGTACGCACTGCCCTTCGCGCTCGCCGCCTCCTTCGGCTTCGTCTACGTAGTGCAACAGCTCCAAGTGGCCTCGCCCTTCGTAGGCGCCTTCATAGGCGGGTACCTGTTCTCAAGGGCAGACGTGCACAAGGTACACGAAAAAGAAGCCTCAGCCCTCTCTGGCCTCATCTTATACCTCTACATGTTGGTAGTAGGGGTCTTCATGCCTGCGCCTAGGCCCACGCCGGTTTTGATGCTCCTAGGCTTGGCCTCCGCCCTGTTTGCAATCTTAATACGCTCCTCGGCCGTGTTCCTAAGCTCTCTCCTCGTGACCGGCAACCCCAGGACTTCTACAAACGTGGCGCTTTCCACCGCACACCTTTCGGAGCTCTCGCTCACTGTGCCGATTGTTGCTAATAAAATGGGCCTCTTAAAAGACCCAGCCTTGGCCTTCGCCTTAACCACATCCCCCGTGATTACTCTGTTCATATCGCCGTTGTTGTGGAACATGAGAGGCCGCGTCGAGGACCTAGTCGCCAGGAGAGTAAAAGAGCTCCGCAGCGCCGTGGCGTACGAAAAGCTGTACAAAGTGGTTACACACGCCTTCTTAACTGCAAGCAAGCTGGCGCTACTGGCGCTCCTAATCGCGCTTCTGATAGCCTACCTAGGACCCCTCTCGGCCTTTGCCCTGGTCCCAGTGGCCTACTTCCTCTACAAGTACGCCCGCGAGATATACCGCGACTTGTTAATAGCTCTGAGAGAGCTGGGAGGCGCCAGATACGCAAGCGCCCTCGTACTAATCTCAGTCTTCGCGCTTGCCACATACGTGGCGCTGGCGCTGTTGATACAAGTGGCAGAGGCCCACGTATACACAGCCGCCGTGGCCGTCGCCGCGCTTATCTACACGCTATACGCCCTATACAGAGACCTCCGCGCAGAGCCTGCGGATTAAGTCGTTCAACTCGTCGACGACGTCTTTAAAAAAGTCGTCTTCAACGGGGGGCAAAGCGGCGCACTTTTCGACATGTTCTCTAAACCGCTTCGCAAGCTTGTAGTCGAGCCCAGTGATGCTTTCTTCATCCACCTCCGCCTCGGGCAGGAGCAGAGACGAGAGGGCAATGTGGTGGGCGTGTAGCTTAGCGGCCATCTTCAGCTCATGTTTGAAATACTCGGCGTCGGCCAGCGCAAAGGCCTTCTGTCTGTGGACCTCCGCCAAGGCCGCCCTCGCCGCCTCCACGTCTCTCCTCCTCAAAATTTCTAAGACGTCCACGTGGTAGAAGATAAAATATTTTAAATATCGAGGGGCTTTTAATACGACGTAGGTATATAGACGTGGTGTGGCTACGCGTCGGCGACCGCGAGTTTAACATATCGACGCTGGAGGATTTGGAAAAGCTGTGTAGAAAACTGAGAGAAGAGCTGTCTCAGCAGTGTCTCTACCACTCCTGGTACATAAGAGTCCCCCCGGACAGGCTGCTGGCTCTGTTAAAAAAGGCGTATGTAAAATACACACAAGGCGTCCTCTCCGTCGGAGATGTAATAGCGGAGTTCCTAGACGAGTACAAGCTGTCGAAGAGCATCTCCCGCACCATCACGCCCACCCTCAGCGCGCTCGGGCTGACGGCCAGCGGCAAGTTCACTTCCGCCGCGGTGGAGCTCGGCAAGTTGCTATACGAGGGGAGGTGGGAGGAGGCGAGGGGCAAGTTGCTACAACTAGCGGCGAAAAACTGCGTGTTGAAAGACATCTTCGACAAAATGGGGGACTGCCGCGACTTGGAGAAGACCGTGTCGGCGGTGCTCACAGACTACGGGAAGGGGCTCAGGCCAGACGAGCTGAAATACACTACGGAGCTCGTCAAACTGCTTAAGTGCCAAGACTGCGACTTTAAATGCGCCACGGGAGACAAAGTATCCGCCTGCCTAGACGCAATTTTACAAACAGCCAAGCCGCATTTAAGAGAGCTATTTGAAAAACTTGACATATCCCTCCTCCCAGAGCACCTCGATTTTCTCCACATGGCAGAGGGGGAATACGCCGTGGGGGTAAAAGGCACTGCGAAACAAATCGGCCTAGCCCTCGTGGGTAAGCCTCTGGAAAACGCCGCCCTGGCCCAGCTAAAAGACGCGCTGGCCAGACTAGACGAGAAGGTACAAGAGGGCGTGTACGACGTCTACATAAAGATACAGCCGGTGCTAGAGGGGGCAAACCACTGCAAAGCCCTTAAACTACTCATCGAGGTCGTGAGGGGGGACTTAGAGAGAGTTTCTAAATACGTGAAGATAAGCCCATAGCACTGACGTTCAAAGGCGTTTAAAAATCCGGCAAACGTCCACATGTACAGACGTAGGTGCGATGTCCTACACGACGAGGCGTAGCCGCGACTCCGCGCACTGCACTACGGGAGTTATACGTGGGAGACACGCTTTAGGCTAGTCAGAACGGGCCCTTGTGGAACGTTTTTAAACCCTTACGCCGTTGGAGACGTGGGAGGCCTGCCCAAGCCGCAGAGTAGGCGTCCTTGCCATGTGGTTGCTTCTCACTTGTTTCTAATAGAGGGGGGCCGCATCTTGCTGTTGAAGAGGCGTAACACTGGCTACTTCGACGGCTACTACAGCGTGCCGGCCGGCCACGTGGAGGAGGGGGAAGACGCCGTGGAGACTGTGATTAGAGAGGCCGGGGAGGAGGTGGGCATTACTCTGAGAGAGGTGGAGTTTGCCTACGTGATGCACCGCTTCGAGGGCCACTACAGGGTGGACTTTTTCTTCAAGGCGTTGAGGTACGACGGCATTCCCACAAACGCCGAGCCTTCCAAGGCGGAAGAGGTGGCCTTCTACCCCGTCGACTCGTTGCCAGACAACGTGGTGCCCTACGTCAAGAAGGCCATCGTCGACTATTTTATACACGGGAGGAGCTTCGGCCAGTTTTTCTCGTAGCGCCCTCCTGGCCTGTCTGTTTACATCAGCTGTCAAGTTTTGACTTTCTCTGGTGGCTCCGACTTCTCGCCAAGGTCCTTTCACTTGCCGACTTGTTAGACTAGGCGACCTTTTTGCTAGCTCCTAATTACGTGGGTGGTTTCAAACGTCCTCACGGCGAAGAGCTTGTTTTTAACAAACGCCCTCACCTCTACGTAGGGGGCCAGCCCCGACGTGGCTATTTTCTGGCCCAGCACAGTGTCTATTTGGAAAATGCCGGTCTCGTTAGACATATAGACGTTTATGGCCAGGGGCCTCGCCTCGTTGGCCACCAGCTCCACCCGCTCGATGGACAGCGCGCTGAGGGCGTGTATGTCGTTTTTGCCGACGCGGTATGGGTACCTCGCCCTTCCGCTACTCATGTCTGTGCCGTCGGCAATTTTTGCGCACGCCCCCTCGAAGGTGAGGCACGTGTAGTTCTCGTCGTGGCAAAACACCACGTGGAGGACCTCCTGCTTCAACATGTACATCTTCTCCGTGGCGCCGTACACCTTAGACAAAATCTTCTCAGCCAGCTTGTCCACAATCATGGCCGAGTATATGGGGTGGTGGGTGCGGTGCACCGAGTTGCCGATGTCGTGTAGATAAGCCCCCATCAAAGTCACCACAAGAGAGTCCTCGTAGTCCCCCACGCCGTCTGCCACCACGCTAGGCTTAAACCCCTTCTCAGTCAAAATCTTGTGTATAGCCAAGGCGCTCCCCGCCACAATCCTAGAGTGGACAGGGCCGTGGTCGTTGTACCTAAGCCTCTGCACGGCGAACACGTTCGCCATCTTTAAATACGCCGTAGTCTCCACATCTGTGACAAGGGCCTCCCAAACCTTCCTAATCCTCTCGCCCTCCGGCAACACCCTTTCAATCAACTTAGCCGAGACTTCGTAGGCCTGCGTCTGCACACAATAACAACAACACCCATTTATAACTATACACACCCCCTCGCCAAATAACAAACACAAAAATCCAACGAAAAACCGACGTGGCGAACATAATGGATAAATAGGCAAATACTAATAACTGTGGTGTTGTCGGGCGCGTCGCGGGCACTGGCAGACGTGCCTGAGTTCCCTCAGAGAGCAGACGCCGTATTCTCAGGCGTAAGAAGCGGCAATTACGCCAAATGGGGCTCAACTGCAAGCTTCTCCGTGCATTACAGCAATGCGGCAGGCCGGCTTGGGCATGTAATAACGAGCCGCTACGCCTACTCTGGCAGCCGGCGGAACCGTACAGCGGTGCCGCGCCCATGAGGCTGACGTACACAGCCATGTTAATTGTGTTGACGGCGCTGGTTGTGTACAGCTCGCCGCTTTACGATGCCGTAATTAACTACACGGCGCCTTTGGAGCAGGCGCCTCCTGACCACGTCCTAAACGTAGGCAACTGCACAGTCTATGTATATGTCGTGTACGACTTCTATAAGCCTAAGTCGCCGCTTACGTTACACATCACAGATCAGTGGGTGGTATACAACGAGACGAAGTTTAAAGCAATGCATAACGAAACGTTGTACAAGAGGCTACCGCCCCTATCCCCGGGAGAGGTCCGCCTTGTGTTAGACAAGTTGATGGAGTTGCTAGGGACGGACGTCGAAGTTGTGTGGAACCGTGAGCGACCTACCGCCTCCTCATGGTATGAGACCACGCACATAAAGGCTAGAAATACTCAAGAGCTTAAAAATCAGCTAAGAAACATTGCCGGCAGAGAGGTGGCCGTCCACTTCGATGAAATAATAGATGCGTTTAAACGCGGCCAGGAGGAGGTTGTTGCGGTCTCTTCAGTGAGTTGGTATCCTGACAATGTCGTCTTTAAGTACGACCCGCCCAACAGAATAACGATACGGGCTACGAACATTACAGAAGTCTCTAAGTTGTTAGAGAGAGTAAAGAACCAACTAGGGGTAGGCATATACAAAAGGCTTTATGTCGAAGTGTGGCTGGGAAGCTACTTAACAAAAGTTAACGAGACTGCGTTGAGAAACGCCGCTATGCAGTTGGAGCGGGAGATGGGCACCGTTAAAGAGTATAGAGACAAATACGGAAGACTTCGAGGCGTCGAGGGGCTCGTACACATGTTCATGAGATCAGTGGGCCCCGTCTACCTAGTATTCCCGTTTCCCAACGGCACGGCGCCAGATAAGGCAACGGTGGAGAAAGTCGTCAAGAGGTTTATAGAGCTCTCTGGGTGGTGCCAGTCGCCCGTCGTAGCAGAGTTCTGGCCGAAGACTGGCGTAGAGCTATTCTACGCACAAGACCAAGCAACGCCGCTTTTCCTTCCCGCGGCGGTGGCGGCGGCGGCCGCCTTGGCCGTAGCGTTTGGGTTAGTCAAGAGGAGGTCCTAAACCCCGTCTTTTTTATTGTGCTTCGTCTTTATTCTGTCCCATCCCGAGCAGGCGCCTCGGCGCTTACGGACGCCGTTCAGGCATTTGGCGAAAGGAGGCGGCCCTATGACTAACGAAAAAAAATACCAGACGTTGTTGTGTACATGGTTGGCAGGTTTGTGTTGTTGGCGGCGGTGGTCGTAATCGTAGTAGTCGCCTTGATGGGGCTGTGGGGCAGGGGAGGCGGCAAGGTGCCAGACAGTCGCGACTATTGCACAATTGAGCTCAAACGAGTAGAGTTGCGAAAGGTTAACGCCACGGGGCTGGTGTACGCCCCCTGTAATTACACAGGTAAGTTGTTGACTGAGCCTGAAATGACTCTTCCCCACTTCAAGTGCGTAGCAGCAGGGCACGCGGGCGGCAGGCTCTACGCGGTTTTTGCACTAGAAGGAGGGACTACGTGGGGTTGTAGCTTTCCGAACGATAAACTTTCTGAGGCGTGTTATTGCCAGTGTAGAGAGACAAATTGTTCTCCAACTTGTGCAATTCCCGCTGTTCTGGTATATGTCCCGCTTTTTGCAGTAGTTGACGTGGAAAACGGCTCTGCGCTGTTGACCTGGAGGGCTGTTCCGTATCACAACGTTTCGAACTGGGATGTGGCTTTTGGCGACGGCGTGTATTTAAGGTCTGAGCACGTGAGAGGCACCCCTGAGAAAGTCTGCCACAGCGGACTGGTTCCGAACACCGCCTTTAAGATTAGGGTGCATGTGGACAAATCCGCCCTCTCCGTGGGCCGGCCAGTTGGGGAGACAGGCGGAGTTTTTGTAGACGCGACGCCGAGGTGAAGGTTATAACTATGTTTTTCCGCCTCTTTATGTGTAGCGACACTACGTGGGCGGCTTGCGACGTTACTGCTCTTTACTTAAATGTAGGCAGTGGTCCCTCTGTGTGTAGGCCTCTGGGAGGCGGCGCGGCAAGTAGTGACGTATCCTACGTAGTGGTCGGGTTAAGGCCGGCGCGGCGGTCGAGGGGGTCGACGACGGCTATTCAGTGTGTATAGGCCCCGTAGACTATGGTCCCTGTGAGAAATAAAAAATTAATTTTCTTAATATTGTTGGTTTTAGTCTCTTTTATAATACTTTATGGGTACTACTTATGGCATTGTCAAGCTTCTTGTAATATTAAGCTCAGCCGGGTAGAGCTACGCCAAGTTAACGCCACGGGGGTTGTGTACTCCCCCTGCAACTACACCGGCGTTCTGAACACTGAGCCCCCCATGAGGCTCAGCGTGCCCAAGTGCGTGGCGGCGGGGTTTGCGGGCGGCCGTCTGTACGCCGTGTTTGCGCTAAGCGGGGCGTCTGCGTGTCGTGACGGTTTCCCCGACGTGGAGGCCTCGGATAGGTGTTACGTCTGTCGGCATTGCGTGTTTGGATGCGCGAGGCTGGCCGTGTTATACGGCGTGCCGCTCGTCGCGGTGGTGGATGTGGAGAACGGCGACGCCTATCTCGTGTGGTCGTACTTCAACATAAATTTGACCGCACCCCTTACTAACGAGGACGTGGTCTTCGGCGGAGGGGTGTACGTCAAGCCTGACGCCTTGCGAGGCACGCCGGATGTGACCTGTCCGGAGAGGCTTATCCCCAACACAGCCCTTAAGATCAAGGCCTATGTCAATAAGTCTGCCCTCGTCGTGGGCAGCACGCTTCGGGAGGCGGGCGGTGTTTTTGTTGACGTGACCCCGAGGTGACGGGGGGAGCAGATATAAACCCCCTTCTTCCTCCCTCTATGTACCTCGTGGTCCTGGTCACGGCGCCTAGAGAAGAGGCTGAGAAGATAGCCCGGCGCGTCCTCGAGAGGAGAGTCGCCGCGTGTGTGAACCTCGCGCCTGTGAAGTCTATGTACTGGTGGGAGGGCAAAATAGAGGAGGGCGAGGAGTCTCTCCTTGTGATAAAGACTACCACGGACAGGCTCAACGACTTGGTTAAAGAGGTGAGGGCTGCGCACCCCTACCAGGTGCCCGAGATAATCGCACTGCCCGTCGTCGGCGGCCATAAGCCGTATTTAGAGTGGGTGGAGAGGGAGGCCCATGCCTAGCGTCCTCTGGATTTTGTTCGACGGCGGGGGCGACAGGCCGCAGGGGGGGAAGACGCCGTTTTACGTGGCGAAGAAGCCCACTATCGACTACCTAGCCTCTGAGGGGTCTTGCGGCGTCTTGGACCCAATCTCGCCGGGGGTTAGGCCTGGGTCAGACACGGCGCACCTCGCCTTGTTTGGCTACGACCCGTATAGGTACTACACGGGCAGGGGGGCCTTCGAGGCCCTCGGCGCCGGCATTGACCTCAAGCCTGGCGACGTGGCCTTTAGGACGAACCTCGCCACCGTCGACGACAGCGGCGTGGTCTTAGACAGGAGGGCTGGCCGCTACATCGCGCCTGAGGAGGTCAAGGCTGTGGAGGAGGCGATGAGGGCGATAGGGGAGGAGGTGGGGAGGAAGTACGGCGTGGAGGTGGTGTACAAGTCCACGGTGGAGCACAGAGGGGTGCTCGTCCTCAGAGGGCCTGTGAGCCATAGAGTCAGCGACACAGACCCCCACAAGGTGGGCGCCTCAATTCAAAAGGCGGCGCCGCTGGACAACAGTAAAGAGGCTGCGCTGACGGCTGAGGTGGTCAACGAGCTGACCAGGCGGTTTTCAGAGGCGGCCAAGGGGCTGGAGGTGAACAAGGCGAGGAGGCTCAGCGGCAAGCTTCCCATCAACGCCATCCTCCTTAGGGGCGGCGGCTACATGCCGGAGATCGAGCCGATTAGGCAGAGGTACAACGTGCGGGCCGCCGCCATTGCGGGAGTTGCCTTGATTAGAGGCGTTGCCAAGGCCGTGGGCATGGACGTCTACACAGCCCCCGGCCTCGGCGGGACTAAAGACGACGTGTTCGAAGACGCAGTGAACATGGCGGTGGAGATGATGGGCAGGTACGACGTGGTGTTTCTCCACGTAAAGGGGACCGACTCCACCAGCCACGACGGCGACTTCCAGGGCAAGGTCTCTGTAGTGGAGAGGCTGGACAAGGCCCTGGCCCCGCACCTAGACCACTTGTTGAAAAACTACGTCGTGGTGACCTCAGACCACGCCACCCCGGTGGCGGTGAGGGAGCACACGGGGGAGCCGGTCCCGTTGCTCATATACGGGCCGGACGTTGTAAAAGACGACGTCGTAAAGTTTTCAGAACTCACGTGTTGGAAAGGCGCGCTGGGCAGGCTCAGAGGCCTCGACGTCATGCCCACGTTGGCCAGCTACCTGGGGCTTTCTGAAAAATTCGGCGAGTGACGTGATAATACCGACGGCGAGGTTAAAAAAGGCGCTGGAGGAGGTGGGGGGCTACATCTGGTTTTTCATAGAGACCGAGCCTTTTAGGACGGTGTACACGTTGGCGCTCTGCGGCGGCGACCCCTGCGTGGTGATAAGCGGGCAGGACATGTCGCCTATTCAACTCAGGCTAGAGGAGTATCTCAAGATTGAAAACGACAAGAGGAGGCTGGCCAGCCTCGACTACACCATCCGCTACCTCCTGCGCCTAGTAGAGCCTAACGGCAAGCCTCCCACTTAGTCTCTTTACTAAGTGTTGCGCCACCGCCAGCTTCCGCCTCTTGACTAAGTCGTCTCTCTTAACCACGACGTGGGGATAGAAGCCGGAGACCGCCACCTCCTTGGCCCCCATGTAGTAGGCCAGGTACAACGCCCTGTCGCCGTCGGTAAAGCCCGAGATATTGTAGGTACAGCCCACGGGCCACGTCTGCACCGTGTACACCGCCTCCATGCTGGGCACTTTGTAGTAGTTGTCTCCGTGTACGTGGACGACTCTGAACCTCGCCTCTGGGACGTGCTCTGGGTAGAAGTCGAGGTCTGTGACCACGACGTCGGGCTTAACCCCCCTGGCCGCCAGTTTTTTAACTGTGTAGCCCTCCACCGCCACGACCACGGTGCCGTCTACTATCTTCTCAAAGGGGGGCATGTAGACGGCGGGGGCCGACCAGTCTAGGTCTCTGAGCACGTCGATGTCGTGGCCTTTTAAAGAGCTTGCGTACAAAGTCGCGGCTTCGTCTGCGTGGTAGGAGAGCTCTGGCAACACCCGCCGTACGAGGGCCATCACGTAGGCCCACTCCAGGGGGTCGAAGATGACGGGCCTACACCTCACTTCTTAGTCTCCGGCAGTAGGTAGACCAACGCGCCCGCCGCGGCCCACGCAAGGGCGATTACTATAAATGCCGCGGAGCCGACGTATGGATACAACATAGGGCCTATGATCATTCCAAACCTGGCCGAGGACCCCGCGACGCCTGAGGCAAACGCCCTTATAGAAGGCGGGAAGAGCTCGGGCGTGTAGGCATACACCACGCCCCAGACGCCTAGGTTGAAGAAGTTGAGCGCCAGAGCCCATGCGACGAGCTCCGCCTCAGAGGCGCTTTGTATAAACAACGTCGCGGAGACGGCGGACATTATGAAGTAGATAGAGGCCGTGTGCCTCCTCCCAATCCTCTCCACTAGGTAGGCGGCGGAGAAGTAGCCAGGCAGCTGGGCAAGCGTGGTGTAGAACATAAACTCGTAGGTGCGCACCAACGCGAGTCCTCTCTCTGTGGCTAGGAGAGTCGGCATCCACAGAAACACTCCGTAGTAGCCGAAGGCCAGGGCGAACCAAACGGCGCCGACGACAGACAGCCTCTGAAGCAAAGCCGCGTCCACGGCTATCCGCGACGGCGACTCGGCTTTAGAAAGCCAAGTGGGAGACTCCGGCAACGTGCTCCTAATGACAAAGACGTAGAAGGCGGTGGCGCCGAGTAGGAGGAGGGAGTTTCTCCAGCCGATAGTTGTGAATAAGAACAGGGACACTAAAGCGGCGGCTACGGCGCCGAGGGACCAGAAGCTTTCTAACAACACCACGTTCCTCCCCCTCCTCTCCGGGGGCGAGCTTTCGGAGACGTACGTCGCCGCAACCGGCAACTCGCCTCCGAGGCCCAGCCCCGTGACGAAGCGGAGCGCGGCGAAGTCGGCCCAGGTCTTTGAAAAAGCCGTGGCTGCGGTGGCGACGCTGTAGGTCAGGAGAGTGGCCATAAACACCGGCCTGCGGCCGATGCGGTCGGCTAATCTGCCGAATAACAACGCCCCAGCCAACATGCCTAAGTTGTTTGCCAAAACGGCCCACGCCCTGGTCTGGGGGTTAAGACCTAGGTCTTTTGCGGCGGCTACGAGGAGGTAGGAGAGTAGCAAGACGTCCATTGCGTCGAACATCCACCCAAGGCCGCTTATTATAATTAGGCGGGCCTCGCCCCTCGTCATCCCTTCAACACCACCTCCACGCCCTGTCTTTTTAAAAAATCCACCACGTGGGTCCGCGTGGGGTTTTTCACATTTTTTCTAAACATGATGACCCTTCGTATCTGCTCTGTGTGTTTCCTATACGCCGACTCCACGGCCTCTGCCGTAATGTCGACGTATTTCGGGACGACGTGGCCGAAGTCGTGTCCGCCGCCGAGCACCAGCTCGCCCAGCGTGGAGTAGTGCAAGTCCCCGATCACCATCGTGGGCACGCCCCCCGAGCGGCCGTTGTTAGACTTCTCCAAAGCCGCAAGGAGGGCCTCAGCGGCTTTCCTGCTCGTCCACTCAGCCTCCGTGCTCCCCACCTCGAGGAAGGTCGCGGAGATTCTCGACGTGTTTGGTGGGTGGTGCGTCGCCTCTATGGCGCAGGTAAAAGGCTCTTGGGCAAGGCGGCACAACGCTCTGTACAACGACGACACAAGCCTAGGATTTGCCACAGAGACGTCGGGCCACGTCCCGGGGGTGTGCACAGTAAACATCGGCCTCGGGTTAGACATCTCGTGGCGGGAGATAAAGACCGCCCACCTCCCGTACCTCTCCACCACGTCTTCTCTTGTAAACTCGGTGGGCTCCCCCCTGTGTATCACCACAGGCACCCCGCGGTACTTCCCCACCTCCACATCCCCCAGAGACTCCACCACGGGGAGCGGGCCTACTAAGTCTAGAAAAGTCCTAGACACTGGATCCGCTAGCGAGAGGACTACCACCAACACACGGGGCACAGTATTTGGTAATTAAAAGTTAAACAGCGCCCTACGGCGTCAATACGGCGCGGCCCACTACTCTGCCCGCCTCCATGTCTTCATGAGCCTTGGCCGCCTGGGAGAGGGCGTACTCCGTGAACAACGGCTTGACAAGCCCTCTTCTCAGCAGATCCAACGCCTCGTAGATGTCCCACGGCCTAAAGGCCATCGACCCCAGCACCTTCACCTGTCTGAGGATTATCAACGCAGGGCTTAGCAGGGCTCTCTCCCCAGTGACGTTGCCGATTACTATCACCGTGCCGCCTCTCTTCGCAGACTTGAGAGATTTTTCTAAAGTGGGGCTCCCGACGGTGTCTACCACCACGTCGAAGTCCTTGTCTCTTTCCCCCGCTAATTTCAGCCCCAGGCCTTCGATTAACTTAGCCTTTTCGGGGCTACGCGTGGACACATAGGCCTCGGCCCCCCTCACCTTTGCCAGCTGGGCAATATACAAGCCAGTGCCGCCTGCCCCAACGACTAATACGCGCCTCCCCTCCACGTCTACATGCCGTAGCGCATAGACCGCAGTAGACAGCGGACAGGTGGCCACCACCGCCGCTTTCGGATCTAGCCCGTGGTAGGGGTGCACAGACTGGGCAGGGACGACTACGTACTCGGCGTACGTGCCGTTTCTCATCTCGCCTAGCAGTTCGGCGTTTCTACACAAGTTCTCAAACCCCCTCCTACAGTAATCGCAAGTTCCGTCGTATATAGACGAGAGGAAGACCTTCGCCCCCACCAAGCCTTTGTCCACGCCCGGCCCTACTTCGGCCACTCTGCCCACCCCCTCGTGGCCTGGGATGATCGGCGGCTTTACGTGAGGAAAAGCGCCTTTACGTACAACTAAGTCGCGGCCGCAGATGCCGGCGGCCTCTATTTTTACCAAGACCTCCCCCGCTCCGGGGCGGGGGTCGGGCAGCTCTGTGTATACAAGAGTCTCTTGGGGGGCGCCGAACTTAACCAACTGGACAGCCTTCATTTCAGAACGTCTTTAAACTGCTCTCTCAGCACCTTTTTGTCCACCTTGCCTGTGCCGGTCAGGGGGAATTGTTGCACAAACACCACCTTGTCGGGGAGCCACCACTTGGGGATTTTGCCCGCCTCTACGAAACGTTCTAAGTGTTTAATGATGTCCCCCTCAGTGGCGGACGCCTCCGGCTTGAGTATGACCAGCGCCACCGGCCTCTCGCCCCACTTCTCGTGGGGCACTCCGATGACCGCCGCCTGCGCCACGGCTGGGTGGGTTGCGATAAGGTCTTCTAGTATTAGAGAGGAGATCCACTCTCCTCCAGACTTTATCACGTCCTTAGCCCTGTCTACAATACGCACTCTCCCGTCGGGGTGCCACACCGCCACATCTCCTGTGTGGAACCAGCCTCCTCTCCACGCCTCTTTAGTCTTCTCCGGGTCTCCTAAGTACTCGGGGGTGACCCAAGGCGCCTTTACCACAATCTCGCCCATCGTCTTCCCGTCTTTAGGGACCGGGTTAAGGCCCTCGTCCACCACCTGTAGGTCTACAAAGGGGATGGGCAACCCGGTGGCCGTCAGCAGGTTGTAGTACTCCTCGACGTCTTGTGGGAGTCTCTCGGCTGGTCTGAAATACCCAAGCGTGAGAATCGGCGCCGTCTCCGTCATGCCGTATCCTACTCTCGGTATGAAGCCAGCCTCGGCGGCTCTCTTTGCCAGCTCTTTTGGCAAGGCGGCGCCGCCCACCGTGAATATGGGCCTAATTTGTCTAATCTTCTCCACGTATTTAGGCAACTCTGGGCTTGTCAGCAACATGTACAACATCGTGGGCACCCCGGCGAGAGACTTTACTTTCTCCTCCGCTATTAGCCTCACCACGTGGTTGGGGTCAAACCTGCCTGGGTACACCTGGCGCCAGCCGAGAAGGGCAAAAGTCCAGGGAGTCCCCCAGCCGTGTACGTGAAACATGGGCACAAGCTGTAAAAACGTACACACCTCGTCGACGCACTCAGGGCGGGCGAACCCTCTAAAACTGGCAAAAGCCAGGGCGGAGGACAGCGTGTGAAGGACAAGCGCCCTGTGGGTAAAGTACGCGCCCTTGGGCCTCCCCGTGGTGCCGCTAGTGTAGCCAATAGTGGCCACGGCGTCTTCACTTACGGGAGGCAACGGCTTGGCCTGTCCCTGTCTTATCACGTCTTCTATCTCCACGTCTTTAGTGGCAGGGCCTAAGCCGTCGGCGATTTGGACGTATATCTTGACGCTTTTGAGATGCGGCTTTATTTTCTCCACCAGCGGCGCGAAGTCTCTGTGGTAAATCAACGCCTTATCGCCCGCGTGGTTGACGATGTATACCAAGTCCTCCGGCGCCAGCCTCACGTTGAGGGGGTGCAACACCGCGCCGATTCCGGGGACCGCCCAGTACAGCTCAAAGTGCCAGAGAGTGTTCCAGTCCATTGTGGCAACCCGATCCCCAGGCCCGACGCCCAGTTGCCTCAGCCCATCGGCGAGTTTACACACCCTCTCATACTCTCTGCCGTAGGTAGAGCGAATGTTGTTCCCGTGGGGAGGCAGATGGGCCACTTCTACATCATTATACGCATCTTTTACAAATTTTAAGATGTTATTCAGAGTTAATTCAGTTTTTTCCATAGGGTATAAAAATAATACGCTTTTATATTTTGTATCGACCTCTGTCGAACGTCGATATTTATTAACCACACACCACCTAGAGACATGGAGTCTAAGGCGGTCTCCATCCTCAGCAAATTGATTTCAATACCCACCGTCAACCCCCCAGGCGAGAAGTACCAAGAATTTGTAGAACACGCCGAGAAGTACTTCAAGTCCTTGGGGATGGACGTAGAGATATTGGAGGTCCCCCGCGCAGAGGTGGCGAGGCGGTGCCCGGAGTGCGCAGACTACCCCCGCCTAATCCTCCTCGCACGCGTCGGCGAGCCTAAGATACATCTCAACGGCCACTACGACGTCGTCCCGCCGGGGCCTTTAGAGAGTTGGAAAGTGACCAAGCCCTTCACCCCCACGTACAAAGACGGGAGGGTGTACGGCAGAGGGGCCGTGGACATGAAGGGGGGTTTGACCTCGATAATGTTGGCGGCGGAGATGGCGCTGAGAGACGGGCTTAAGAACTTCGAAGTGTCTTTTGTCCCAGACGAGGAGACCGGCGGCGAGACCGGGGCGGGCTACTTAGCCAGCTCAGGCAAGGTCAAGGCCCCCTGGGTGGTCATAGCCGAGGGCTCCGGCGAGGACAACATATGGATCGGCCACAGGGGGCTGGTCTGGTTTCTAGTGGAGGTATATGGAAAACAGGCACACGGCTCAACCCCGTGGCTTGGGCTAAACGCCTTTGAAGGCGCCGCGCAGATAGCGTATAAACTGCAGGAGTACATAAAGGCCATCTCCACTAGGACTAGTAAATACGAGTTCGACGACCCCCGCGGCGCCGTCCCCACAGTGACGATAGGAGGAGAGGTGAGGGGGTCTGTGAAGACGAACGTGGTGCCGGGCTACTTCGCCTTCTCCGTAGACCGCAGAGTGATCCCAGAGGAAGACCTAGAGGAGGTCAAACGAGAGTTTATCCAATTTGTGGAAAAGGCGGCGAAGGAGCTGCCCCACAGAGTGGAGGTCAAGGTTACAAACATGTCGGAGCCCGCCCTCGTAGACCCAGGCCACCCCCTAGTTGAGGCGTTGTCAAGCGCCGTTGAGAAGGTAATAGGCAGGAGGCCCAGGCGGACTGTGTGCATAGGCGGCCTCGACGCGCGCTTCTTTGTAAAAGCCGGCATCCCCACGGTGACCTACGGCCCCGGCCCCATAGGCCTGGCGCACGCCCCCGACGAGTACGTCGAGATAAGCCAAGTGGTGAACGTGGCGAAGGCGTACTACGAGCTAATCAGGAAGGTTAACGGTGTCGGTTGAAGTATCGAATAAGCTCCTCCTCTGTTATTCTATACCTCTTCGTCGGCCTGCCTACTGGCATTATGTATAGAGGCGTCTCCCACGGAGGCAGTTGAAGAATCTGGGCCACGTCTTCGTCGTAGAAGGCGCCCACCGCCACGGTGCCGAGCCCCAGGGCTGTGGCCTGTAGGTAGACGTTCTGCGCCGCGTGGCCAAGGTCCATTGGGACGTACCTAACCCTGCCCCTCTCGCCGTAGACCCGGGTTGTCCTCTCGTACACCGCTGTGAAGACGAGAGAGATAGGCGCTCTTAAGACCCATTCCTGTTCTAACGCGGCGTGGTACAACTCCTTCCTAAAATCGCCCCGCCTCCTTAACACGACGCTGTGTCTATGAGGCGAGTAGTGGTAGATCCCCTCCGCCAGGTACCCGTCTCTTGTCTGCACGCCGCGCGTCCCCACTACTGTGTACAGCTCTAGTGGGTACTGGGCGCCGGCGCTGGGCGCGGTTCTGAGGCCGTATCTAACCTCGCTTATTCCGTAAGCGGCCCAGAGCAACTGGGCTAACTCCTCCAGCGTGATGGGCTCGTCTGTGTACTCGCGGACAGAGCGGCGGTGCGCAATTGCCTCCTCTAACGAGGCCGAGCCGCGTAGCCTTGGATATGGCAGGAACACCTCCTCCGCCTGTCCGCGCCCAGAGTCTACACCGCGGCTCACGTCTACACGTGCCAAGTCTAAATATATTGTTGAGGCCACTCCGCCCGCGGCGGCGATGCCTGTCAACAGCCGTCCCAACGGCGTCGTCGCGAGGAATCTTAAAAAAGTGCGCCTCTGCACGTATATGCCGGGTAGGAGTTCTATAAGCCTTTTGATCCTTGACGTGACGTCCATAGTGCTCGTCGCGTTGGGATTTCTTGTCGCAATTTCAGGGCTGTGTCTAGTAAAGCCGGGGGTGGTGGAGAGAGCCACGCTTGGGGCCTTGGACTCTTACAGCGTCTGTACAAAGTTGCACTTAGGCTGGGTTTCGATTCTAACCATTGTCGTCGCGGTAATCCACGGAGTGGCCGGCCTAGACCTGTGGCTGGCCCGGCTGGGGGTCGACGGGGGTTGGCTCTGGGCCGTGGGCGCCCTCTTGGCGTCATGGTTTATTTACATCTATTTTGTGTAAATAGTGGGCCTAGGCGGCGCTTGGCGGGAGGTAAAAAAGGCGTATGAGAGAATCGCGGCGGTGTACGAGCGCGCGAACAAGATAGTGACTTTTGGCAACGTGGACAGGTGGAGGAGGGAGGCTGTGTCGTTGTTTTACAGCCTCAATGGGGCAGGCGCCTTGAAGGTCCTCGACGCGGGGGCAGGGCCTGGCAACATGGCGGCGCATTTAAAAGACCCTAAGTACGTAGTGGCGTTGGACGCCACTTTGGAAATGCTTTATGTAAACAACACCGCAGAGGACAGGGTGTTGGGGCTGTTTGAATACATGCCTTTTCGAAACAAGGCGTTTGACGTAGTGGTGGCAGGCTACTCGCTCCACGCAGCTGTGGACTTGGAAAAAGCCGTCGCGGAGTTTAGCAGAGTCGCCAGCTACCAAGCCGTAGTGTCTATAGGCAAGCCCGACAACTTATTAATACGTACCTTATTATATCTATATACTAGGTTTATAGTACCTTTATTAGTATGTATTATTACTAGAAAGGAAGTTTGTAGAGAGTATAAAAAGATTTATGTAATTATAAAGGCGTTGCCGCCAAACTCAAAGTTCAGAGAAGTGGTTAGTAAGAGGGCGGATCACCTGGTCTTTCAAACCCGCGGCCTAGGCGGCATCTACATCTACGTGGCTAAGTCGACTTGGGACTCCAAATAGCTATGTAGTAAGGCATGTACCTCATGTAACGCCGCTCTAGCTCATACCCCGCCGCCTTGAGTATCTGTTCGACGCCTTTCCAACTAAAGACGTGTTTCGCGCCCATGGCAGAGACCAGCGCCACCATGCCGGGCGTCGACTCCACCACCTGCTGGCCTACTAACAACAGGCCGTCTTTACTTAGAAGTGGAGCTATGCACCGGAGCTCCTTAACGGGGTCAATTAGCCAATACAACGTGTGAAGCATCAATACTGCATCAAAGGGCGCGTGGCGCCTTGCTATTTTTGCGGCGTCGCAGGCTGTGACTGCGTGGAATAGGCATACGTTGCCGGCGCAGTCCCCCGGCCTAATTCGCAAAGTAGCCGCCGCCAGTTCTATATTGTCTAGTCTGTAGTCAAAACCTACGTAGAGCTTGGGAGTGTGCATTTCAAGCACCGCCAAGGCGTTCTGACCCTCTTTAACAATTGGCTCGAATATTGTCTGGTAGCTGGAGATACCCACTAACTGTAGAAAAGTGTGCCTCAGCACCTTGTACCATCCTTGGCTAAGCATAGTGGAGTACAACACCGCCAAGGCGTTCTCATCAGCCCCATTGGTGGCGACGTTGACAGCGCCGATCTTGTCAAAGGACTCGTGCAACTCTACGAACTCCATCGCGTAGCTATTCGTAGGATATTCAGGCTTCTCCGGCCGCTTTTTCACGTAGCCGTCTTCTCTTAGAAATCCCCTAATTCTCAGAGATATGAACAATGCACGTGCAAAGACGCTCTGTCTAATAGCTTGAAGGCCGAGCTCTGAGAAAACCTCGTCCCACCACTTCACGGCATACCACTCACTCCACGCAAGCGCCTTTTTTAACTGCCCCACGCCCCCGGCGGCCTCTACAAAAGGCTTGTAATACCTCAAAACGTTTATCTCTTCTATGAACTTCATGTACAGACCACAATACCGGACTCCTTGAGCCTCCTCATGAGGGCAACCATTTCCCTCGGGACCTTCCCGCTTTGGATGACCTCGAGTAATGCATCTTGCATAGAAGAGGGCAGTAGCGCGAATCTATCCCAGTCTCTGATTTCGCAGTCTAGGACAGTTTCCCTATCCACTAGTATTGTAAAGACGTGGCCGTTGGGACACGTCACCTCCGCCTTGCCGTCGTCTACTTTTCTAACTTCTGGGCTGAACTCCACGCCGCATATGGGGCACTTAGTCTTAAGAAGCAACATAGGGGGTACTATTAGTGTAGTTTAATGGTCTCTGGTATACGCCTCTTTAAGTACTAAAAAGCTAGCCTATACACGTTATAAAAGTAGTCATATTTATATTTAGTGAGGTCTATATTATCTAATTGTACGCCGCCTGTGGCAACAGACACATACCTCCCCCCATGTCTCCTGGCCTCACACAAGGCGCTTTCGACCGCCTTGTCTAGAAAATCTGGCGAGGCAAGCCAGAGGTAGTCGACGTTGAAATTCCACTTATTTAAGTACAGCAAGTACGACAGCTCCTCTACCCCCGAGGCGAGCACGATGTGGTCGTTGAGGGGCTCGGGGTGGCCCTCTGGCACTTTTTCTAAGTATATGCCCGTGGCGCAGGGCCTAGACGTGGAGTAGATGTAGATCCCGCCCCTCTGCTGTACAAGCCCCTTGTCTAACTCCCCCGGCGTGATTACGATCTTGACGCCTCTGACTGGGAAGAAGTCGAGCCTCTTTACTTTTCTTAAAATTGCCACGTAAGCCTCCTCGAGGCGGGGCTTTTCTGCAGCCCACCTAATTTTCAACACGCAACCCTCGGCTAGTTTGTACAGCGGAAACATCTCCACCACGGGCTTGGCCCAGAAAAGCCTTAGGCGCCCCAGGTGTTTATACCACAGAGAGAACTCGTCAGGCGTATATGGCTCTAGGCAGACCATTAGGAAAAGAGTGAATTACGCCTAGTTACCAACTTTTCCAAGTCAGACACCACGCCCAGTAGAGTTGCGTAGTCTTTATTTGCAAGAAGGTTAAGGATGGTATTCAACTTGTCAAAAATAGCGGCGTCTACCTGCTCTATGTCTTTTTTAGACGTGAGCCTCCCCTCTGGGGATTTCACCTTCACTGCAATTATATTAATTGCCTTCATCACACGGCCAAGCTCCTCTGCGTTTTCGGAGTTAAGCATACGCTTCCTAATCTCCGCCTCTATCTCCTTCAGCCCTTTGTAAATTAGTTGTCTAATCTTCGGCTCGTCTTCTACGGTCTTGTAGCCGGGGTAGACAAAGAAGCGAGGGGCCACGACCCCCCACACAAAGGCACTTTAAATATCTTTACGTCGAGTGGCACGTGTTGGGGTGGGTGGATCACTTCGACTACTACGGCCCCGTGACGGACCCCACGCTGTTTAGAGAGCCAAAGTTCTTGGTGTCCTCCATAGTGGTGAAGAGCTCCGAGGCGGGGTATCGCTACGCGCTGGAGGGGTGGGCCAAGTTCGGCACCCCCGCCGTGGTGGAGGCAACGGCGGCCTACGTCGAGCAGTACAAGAGGGGGCTTGTGGACAGGCGGGGCCTCGCCCTTAAGCTCCTCGACGTGCTTCAGAAAGCGGGGGAGTACGACGTGTTGGCGTTGCAAAGAGTGTTGAAACTAGGCCTAGGCCTCACTACCTGCGACTTGGGCCTGGTGGCGCTGGCCGCCGTGTATACCGCCCACGGAGCCCCACCGCAACGGCCCTTGGGGACGCTTATAGAGATCGTGGGGAGGGACTCTACTATATACATCTCACGTAACAACTCGGGACAGCGTATATACGACCTAGAGACCATGTGCGTAGTCCCCATTTCGCTCAACGCGCCGCACCACCCCCTGTACGAGGCCTACTTAAGAGGCATGAGGATAGTCACCGAGGGCGAGCCGTCGCCCTCCGACCTCTGCGTCGCGCACAAAAAGCTAGGCGTGGCTTGCACTCGCCTTGGGTAACTCCCAGCCCCTCCACAGAGAGACTAGGCGGAGAGCCGTGACCGAGGCTATTGTCAACAACATGGCGGGCTCTTTGCCCAGGGGAAGGGCCGCTAAATACACCAAGCCCCCCACGGCGGCGGCAGTGGCGTAGATCTCTCTCTTTAAGATCGCCGGGACTTCGCCTGCCAACAAGTCACGTACGACCCCGCCGCCAGCCGCCGTCAGAGCGGACAACATCATTACAAGAAGCCAGCTGCTCTCCACTGCGTACTTAGCCGCGTATGTGGCCGCCACGTCTGCCCCAATTGCAGAAAAGGCGCCGAGGCCCACGGCGTCTGGGTACAACACAACGTCTCGGTACCGCCTTATATGCGGATAGAAGAAGAAAGTGGTCGCCGAAGCCGCAATGGCCACTAGGGGGTACGGCAGATACGTCAAATTTACGGGGGGGACCCTGCCGAGAAGCAAGTCGCGCATTATCCCGCCGGCCAGGGCGGTGGAGAATCCCAGCACTATAAAGCCGAGGAGGTCCATCTCCTTCTCCCCAGCCTTCAACGCCCCCGACACTGCAAACGCCACGATGCCCACGTAGTTCAAGACCTCTACCACCTCCCACATAGCCCCAAGAGGCGGGCGACGTGCACGTCGTCGACCACCGGCTTCACAACTTTTACAAACCGTCTCACGTCTCTGCGCCTATACACCACCACGTAGCGCGACGCCCCGGCCTCGTCCGTTGTTTCTAGAGGGTCTATCCCCAAGAGCTTAAGCGACTTCGCCACTTTTCTACTGCCCACCTTAAAAATGGCAACTACGTCGCCGCGGTGGGGGTCCCCGGCGAAGAACTCGCCGTATGTCTCAAAGGCGCCTTTGAGAAAGTAGACGTGCTCAATCAAAGAGGTGGGGCTGAGCCGGCAGTACCTCCTAGGCAGCTCCACAACGCCGTCTTTCACATAGCCCAGCTCCCGTAGCCACTTGGCGACGTAGGGCCTCACCTCCTTGACCACGCAGCCGCCGGCAGCCACCCCGGCTAAGTACGCCGACAGCGCCCTACGCATGGAGATTTACGGTGTATATAGGCATATATAAGCCCTCTGTGGTGTCTATTAGGTGTATAGACCTGACCTCAAAGGCCGTGCCTACGTACTGCCTGGCGTACTCGACCGCGTCTCTAAGCTCCTCCTCCGTGGGCCTCTTAATCCTAACGGCGAAGAGAGTTAGGTGGGGTCTAAACTCCTCGTGGCGCTCCTCCACCGCGTCCCCCAGCGAAGATACAAGCAGGCGCCGCAACGCGGCAAACTCGCCGTAGGGCTCCACTCTCAAGGCCACGTACCGAGGCCTGGCATGCGAAGGCAACAAGTCGACTTGCCCCAGCACAGCCACAAACGGCCTATACCTCACCTCTACTTTCACCGGCCTCCCCAGCTTGACGATGGTAATGTGCGGCTTCACCGGCTTTACCCCCTCCTGCCGGGCGGGAGGCGGGGGAATTGGGGGAAGGACGCCGTATATGTACCCCATGTTACACGTAGTACAGCTCCCCCCTCTCCTTCTGCTCTCTGTCTAGTGCAGACCCCGGCTTGTTCAGCCTCGGCCTGCCGGACTTGACGTCTCGCCTAAAGGAGGCGTCCGCCCACTTGAGGAAGATGTTCATCCCCGTGCGCATGTCCAGCGGCCCCGGCGACTGGCCCCTCCTCCCAGGCTCGCCTATGAACGGCATAATTGCATTAGACATGTAGTCCAGCATCGCGATGTCGTGCTCCACCACCAACATCGCCGACTCGCTCTCTTCTATAATCCTCCTAATCGTCCTAGCCACAGTTATCCTCTGCTCCACGTCTAGATAGGCCATCGGCTCGTCCAGCACGTAGAGGTCCGCCTTTTTCAACAAGGCAGACGCCACCACCACCCGCTGGAGCTCCCCGCCGGAGAGCTCGCCCATCTTCCTCTCAAGCAGAGGGCCTAGGTTAAAGCCGCTGTTTAAGTCCGGCCAAATTGGGTTGTCGGAGAAGTCCCCCACCTGCTGAGCCAGCCAGAGGCTGACCTGCACGTCTTGATTCCTCACGGCGATGTCCCTAATGTACTGAGGCTTATAGCTAATCCTAGGAACGGCGCTGACAGACCCCCTCGCCGGCTTAAGCTCGCCTACTAGAACTTTCAGGAAGGTGGTCTTGCCAATGCCGTTTGGCCCCACGACGCCCACCACCTCCCCCTTGGCGATATACGACGCGGAGACCTCCAGCTGGAACCCGCCCAGGTCTACAAACAAGTCTTCCCACTCCAACAGCCTGCCGGACTTCGAAGACTTCCTCTCAGGCGGCCTCGACTCGAACTTAATAGGCCTATCCCTAATACGCATGTTCTCCGAGGAGATGTAGCCAGAGAGGTATTCGTTAATCGCCTCCCTAGCGCCGGCGGGGTAGGAGACTATGCCGTAGGCCCCCGGCTTGCCGTAGACAATGACGACGTTGTCAGCCAAGAAGTCCAAAACGGTGAGGTCGTGCTCCACCACCAAGACGTACCTATCACCCGCGTGTTCTCTAATGGCGTCTGCGACTTTAACCCTCTCCACCACGTCTAAGTGGGTCGCAGGTTCGTCGAAGATGTACACCTCTGCGTCTTTAGACAAAGCCGCGGCGACGGCGAGCTTTTGAAGCTCGCCCCCCGACAAGGCCTCCACCTGCCTGTCCAAAAGCTTGTCTAGGCCAAACCTACGTAGAAGATCCTCTCTAATTCCAGCCTTCTTCACCACCTCCGCCACGGTGCCCTTCAAATACATAGGTATAAGCTCGATGTACTGAATCTTGTGGACAGCCCTCAACTTCTTCTGGTAAAGCTCCGAGAAGTAGGTATGGAGCTCCGTCCCCCTGAACTGTCTAACCACCTCCTCCGGCGACGACTTCTCCCTACACAAGGTCGGCACCAGCTCCCCCGCCAAAATCTTCGCCATGGTGGTCTTGCCGAGGGCGTTCCTACCCAAGACGCCCACCACCTTCCCCCTCTTCAATATGGGAAGCCTATACAGCTTAAAGCCAGAAGGCCCGTACCTATGGACACAGTCCCGCTCCAACTCGTCGGGCAGATTGACAATTGTAATAGCCTCGAAAGGACACTTGTGAACGCAGATTCCGCACCCAATGCACAGCGCCTCCGAAATCACGGCCTTTTTCAACTGGTCGTCTATCCACACCACCTTGCCGCTCTTATTAACAGGACAGTACTTCACACACTCATGGCCACACTTCCTCGGCTGACAGGCGTCGCGGTCAACAACAGCGACTCGAACCACGGCGACTAGAACTCAAATTTTTAAAAGCTAACTACCACGGCGCCCACAGATAGCCATAGCAACGGATAAGAACGACAAATGGGTTATGGCGCCGGGGCCGGGATTTGAACCCGGGCCCCCTGAACGGGGACGGGATCTCCACTGGGGGGCTGGGCCTGTCCCGCGCCTTGGGCCGCTCGGCCACCCCGGCTGTGTTCTTTTGGCGGTGCGTATTTAAGTTTTATCCCCCGATGTATACCTCCTTTACTCTGGGGTTGTTGGCCACCTCCTCAGGGAGTCCTTGGGCGATAACCCTCCCGCTTGCCATTGCGTAGACGTAGTCTACATATCTGAACGCTATGTCGATGCGGTGCTCTATTACTAGGAACGAAGTGCCCCGCTGGTTTATTTCTCTGACTATCTTAAAGACTTCGTGGGCTTGATCGATGGGGACGCCGGCTATAGGCTCGTCTAGTATTATCAAGTCGGCGCCTGCCATCAACGCCCTGGCAAGCTCCAACAACTTCATTTCGCCAGCCGACAGGAGATAGGCCGGCGTATC
>JAVZUI010000019.1:0-29334 GCA_038879095.1 Pyrobaculum sp.
AAGTAGTGTACAATCTTTATACATTTAGTACACAGTTTATACAAAGATTTAAATCTTTCTATTAAGACATAAACGTGGCTGTTAAACCCGTCCCTTGGCCTAAGAACGACTACGGAGTTTTATTTGACGTAGATAAGTGTAACAAATGTGGGAGATGTCTCGAGGCGTGTAAAATTAGAAACGGCACTGCGTACGAAATTAAATCAAAGACGTTCTCTCCGTCAAACTTGACAGACACCACGTGGCTATCTCTAAGAGAATACGGCAACGCCCCCTACCTATACCGCTGCTTCCACTGCTACTCGGCGGTGTGTTCCCTAGTCTGCCCAGTCGAGGCGCACATCGTGACCGACTACGGCGCCGTGGTCATCCAGACTGATAAGTGTATTGGATGCGGCAGGTGTGCGGCCGTGTGTTGCTACGGCGTGCCTAGGCAAGGCCCAGATAGGAGGTATAGAAAATGCGACTTGTGCATAGACAGGATTTCCCAGGGCAAAAGGCCCGCTTGCGTAGAGGCTTGTCCCACTGGGGCGTTGAAATTCGGCCCCATCAAGCAGATATACGAGGAGGCGAAGAGAGAAGAGGCAAGGGGGAGGAGGACCTACGGAGTGGAGATCACTCACTGGGTCTACGTATACGACGACGAGAGGTCTTTCGCCCAGTTCCTCGGCGACGTGGCTAGGAGAAAAGACCCCGAGAAGACTAAGAAAATACTCTCATTCCCCACCGAGAGAGGCGCCTTGCCGCCTATAAGCTACCTAGGGATTGAGGCGGCAGCAGTTGCCCTAGCCGCAATAGCGTTTGTAGGCTGGAGGCAGAGTAGAATACAAGAGAAAAAGGAGGGCCATGAATAGGCGCGACTTCTTAAAGCTTCCCGCGGCGCTGGCGGCGGCCCTGGCGCTAATTCCGCAGGCTGAGTCCAAGCGGCTGACTTTACAGCCGTATAAGCCGCAGCCGGGGGGAGGCGGCAAGCGCTACGGCCTACTTTGGAGCGCTACTAAGTGCATCTTCTGCGGGGCGTGCGTAGCCGCTTGCAACGCCGTGAATTACAACAGAGACAAGGCGCCTAACCTCACCTGGGGGTGGCCCCAGGCCAATACTAGGATAGTAGAGGTAAAACACGGAGAGGCGCCCCGCTACGTGTTTACCCAGTGCCAGCACTGCGAAGAGCCTCCCTGCGTATACAACTGCCCCACCGGCGCCTCGTACATCGACAAAGACGGCGGGTTTGTGCTCATCGACTACAACCTATGCGTGGGTTGTAAGTACTGCCTCTCCTCTTGTCCATACGAGGCGAGGTGGATAAACGGCGAGGGCACTCCCTCTAAGTGTACTTGGTGCTTCCAACGAGTTAAGCAAGGCCTACAGCCCGCATGCGTCGCCTTCTGCCCAGTGGGGGCACGCGACTTTGGAGACCTCAACGACCCCAACTCTTCGATATCCAAGCGGCTGGCGTCTGCGAAAAACGTATATGTGTTAATGCCGGAGAAGAACACCAAGCCCAGGTTCTTCATCGTCGAGGAATGACGTATCAAGAGTACTGGGACGCCTTCCTAATAGGGCCCTTCCTATTCTTCGCCGGGCTGGTGGGCATGGGCATGGTGGCCATGTCGTTGTTTAGGCTAAGAGGCGTTAATATTCGCTACGAGCCGTTGAGCTACGTCTTGCTCACGTCGATAGTGCTGGCGTTGTTATTTGTAATGGGCGACTTGTCGAGGCCCCCCACCGTGATGATGGTGTCCATGCTAAACTCGTTTTTAGAACTTCGGTACAACCTATTCCTGCCAATACTCCGGGGAGAGCTCGTCCTTAGGTTCTCATGGATGGCGCTGGGCATTGTGATGCTCATACTGGCCCTACTCGCCGTAGCCGTCTGGGCCCTCCCATACATCACCAAGCGTCTGAGGGCCCTCACGCCGAGCGCCTTGTCAAAACCCCTCATACCCCTCCTAGATCTCTTAGACAAACTGGCCAACTGGCTTCTGGCAAGGCGGTGGTACTACTACGTCGTCATCGTTATAGGAGTCTTAGTTACGCTATACAGCGGGTTTTTAATTTCAGAGGCCAAGGCGGTGCCGTTTTGGAACACGACGCTGTGGGGCGTCCCCGGGATACCCACAATTTGGATTTTCAGCGCATCCGCCGGGGCGCTGGCGCTTATAAGAATATACCACCTCGACAAAGACGACATTGTGCACGTCACAGAGAAGTACAGCCTATACGCAGAGGCCGGGGAGGTGGCCGCCATTTTCCTATTCCTATACAACGCCTTAAACTCGGCCTCGCTTGCGGCAAGAGAAAGCGCCTCCGCGCTTCTATGGGGAGACTTAGCTCCCATATTTTGGATATTCGTCATAGGCCTAGGCATAGTAACCCCCCTGGTAGCCACTGCGTTGTCAAAGTTGCGACACAGCCCTGCGCTAATATACTGGGGAAGCGTCGCCGGCTTGTTCGGAGCCCTTGCACTAAGGACAGTGGTAGTATACGCAGGCATACCAGAGCCGTTATAATCAGTGTACAAATGTAATACAATGCTTTATATATATCTAAGTAAAAGTGACTTATGAAGTTTTTAATTCTCCTCGCGGCGCCCCTCGCCTTTTCCATCGCCTTGGCCCCGGGCATAGACGTGGCAGTTACCAACAAGACAACTCTCACCGTTTTGACAGACTTAGTGGTAAAAATAAGCGTCAACAACACCCTCCTGTCCCTCCACTACCGCCAAGACGTGTACACCATAGCCGTAGTAAATCTACAATTCAACTGCGGGGTTAGGGGTGGGAAAACAATGCATTACATATTCCAGAACCCACATAGCGAGGTTTCCCTGTCGCTAAGCCAACTCACGTCAGACATATGTCTAGGCGAAGAGACGAGGGCAGAGGCGCTCAACGCCACCTTCCTAGTGCTGACAAGAGGCGGGAGGTTGCTAGACTCCTACTACGCCGACTTGACGCAAATTGTTAAAGACATGGCGTACGTCCCCGAGTGGAGGGTAGTGGCGTTCAACGTCAAGACAGAAGTTGTGGACAGATGCAACTGGGTCCAGACGAGGCTACAGGCAAAATACGGGGGAGACATCGGCGTGGTGAAGATAACGTCTTGGGACTGCTTCAACCAGTCAAAGGCGCTTCGAGTGGCGTACCAGCCCTACGCCCACTACCTCACCAAGTACATAAAAGTAAAGCTGACGCTCACAGTCGCCAACGCCACGGTGGAAAAAGACCTCTCTAACGGAGGCGAATACGTCGTCCCAGAAGACGCAGTGCTATACGGTAAGGTAAACTACTTTAAAATAGAAATAACTGGTCCACAAAACTACTACGTCATACACCCACTAAACTACACAGGACCAATTACAATAACCCCCCTTACAGTTGTACAAAAAAACCTAACGGCAGTAGTGGCGGCAATTAGACAACTCCCCACCGGCCTAGAGGTAGACCTCTTGTTAAACGACACCGTGGGGTCAGACGGCCTAAAAATCACGGCGCCCCCAGGCCAGTTGGTGTTTGCAAGAGTGGAGAGGCCGACCCTCCTAAAGCTGTTAATAATGACGGAGACGGGGGAGGCCGGGGGGAATTTCACAATTGAGTACCAGGGGCCGGGTGTGGTAAAACGGGGGGTAGCCGCCATTCCCCCCGCCTACGCCGTCCCAGCCGCCTTAGTAAAACAATTCCCCTTAGTCGCGCCGAGGTACTACCCAGTACAGCTGAGACAGCCCCAGTTGTTAATTGCCTTGTCTATACCGCGCCTCGCCGGCCAAGTGGCGGCGTACGTAGAGGCCAACGTCACGATAAGGCCCAGAGACCCCCACAAGCCCACCACGCTTATCTCCGCGGCCTATTTTAACAAAAGCGGCGTGTTGACCCCAGTCCCCTACCTCGTCAACGCCTCCAACTCCGGACGGCTGTCTGCATACGTCAACGGGACAGTTACGTTGAGGTACTTAATCCCGGCGCCAGACGGGGACTACGACTACTTAGTGCTGTTCATATACGGAGACAACGTAGCGGACTACAGAGTAGAGAGGGGGTACGCATACGTGTTGACCGGCCCCGCCACGCCGCAACTATCCTCAGCCACAGCCTCCACAGCTGGTCTGGCGGCGTCAGCGGCCGCACTTGCGTTGCTTTCACTATATCTCGCGAGGAGGTATGCGTAGGGTACCGTGGAGGGAGTACCTGATCCAGTGGAAGAGGTACCTCACGCCTAAGACAGTCGCCGCGTTGTTGTTCGCCGTGGCCGTGGTGGCGGCGGTTACGTTTTGGATGTACATGAGGTACGACCCGGCGTCCTCCGACGTATGCGCCGCCTGTCACAACATGGTGCCCTTTGTGGCTGATATTAAAAAGACGCCGCACGGAGGCACGTCCTGCGCCACTTGCCACGACATAGACCTAGTCAAGTGGATATACGTACAGGCAGTGGAGAACCCCACGCCGCAGCAAATAGCCCAGCGCTACAGACAGCCCATGTTGACGCAGTGCCTCACTTGCCACTCCGTGGACCAGTTCCGCCAGTTAAACATCCACGTGGCTCACGCCGCCTTAGCCGACAAGCTGGGCAGCTGTACCATCTGCCACAACCCGCACCAGCCGGCGCAGCTAAGCGCCAGCTGCCAGACATGCCACGACGTAGACAAGGTGTTAAACACGCACATGGCCTTCCACGACTACGCCTGGGCGCAGGTAGACATGGGCAGATACGAGGTTTGTCTAGAGTGCCACAGCCCGTGGTCAAAGTGGTACGCGCCGATAGGGCCTGACTGTCAAATAGGCGTGGGGAAGGGCGTGCCGTGTATTGGGTGCCACGGCCCCAGGGCGCTCGGCTTCTCCCCAGCCCAGTTCCTAGACTGTGAAAGATGCCACGGGCGTTAGCCCTAGCCCTACTGGCCGCCGCCCTTTTATACGCACAGGGTGTAGCTTACGGGCTGGCGGTCTACGACGGAAAAGGCGTGCCGGTGAAAGTGACAGTAGAAGTGGGTCGGGGAAACGGCACGGTTGAGATAAGGGGGCTGACGTATTACGACGCCACTTTCTGGGCCTCTACAGTGTCTGCGTGCTGGGAGGCCGCAATAGCCGCGGGGCTCGACCCGTTTGCGTACAACTACACAGTGGTCGTAGAGCCCGTAAACGCCAGCAGGGCACTGGTGGGGACCAGCCTCTCGCTTGCAGTGGCAGTGGCGGCGTACGGCGCGTTGACGAAGACGCCTATCAACGCCTCTATCGCCTTCACTGGGACGGTGGCGCCGGGAGGCGTTGTGGACTTCGTAGGTGGGCTCGTGGAGAAGGCCGCCGGGGCGAGGCAGTACGGCTTTAAGCTCTTCGTATACCCAGTGTTACAACACTACGACTACAAAATAGTCATGAAGCCGAGGCTATACGGCGTATACGGCTCCCTCGTCGAGACTTTTCAAATCACGCCGCTACCCCTAGCCCAGATAACCACGGTGGCGGAAGTGGGAAACGTATACCAAGCCGTAGCTCTGGCGACGGGCTCCTCTTACAACTTCACCGCCAACTTAGCCCAGCTAGACGCAGAGGCCAGGGCAGTCCTAAACGGCGCCGAGAGCCCAACGGCGGGGGCTCTACTAGGCGAGATATTTCTATACGTCAACAAGTCGCTCCTCCTCGCAGATAAGAGGCCCGACTACGCCGATACGCTTAGACGAGGAGCCGCCAGGGCGCTTGCATATGTACAAACTGCGAAGAACTACACAGCCGCCGCCTCGGAGGCGCTCCCACGCGCCCTTTTAGAAGTCCTAGTCCCCTACCTCTACGTACGCATAGCCACTACGCCGGACGAAGCCGCCCGTGAGGCAGGCGCCTACCTCGACGCCCTGTTACAAACAGTAGGCAAACTTGCAAATAAGTCAGCCGAGCCTTGCGACGACGCGCTGGGCCACATGTACGCCCACCTAGCATCTGTCTTGAAACAACAAGGCGATAGAAACCTCGCCTACTTCTACCTCTTCGGCGACTTGGAATACGCCGCAGAGGCGGCATACTACTACGGCCAAGCCGCCTACAGCCTGTGGAAGGCGGCGCTCTACCTCTCACCGCCTCGGGCAGAGGGCTACGACGCGAACAAGACGTTGGCACTATTTAAAAAGTACGTACGGCATGCGCTACACTACGCCGACCTCTACAGCAGAGCCACCGACGTGGTATCTCCCCAGCTGTTAGGTCAAGGCGCGTCTCTAAACTATCTACGCGGAACTGCGGCGGAGGGCCAAGGCGACTACAAAGCCGCCTTGGGCTACTACACAGAGGCCTTGACGTACGTCATTACCTACTTCGCCCTCCACCCCGCCTTCCCAAACACCACGGCAGTAAAGTACCTACAGTACCTAGACGCGTTAAGCCACGTCTTAGACGACAACTCCACAACTATTCGAGAAAACCTCGCCCTCGCAAGCCTAGCCGAGGTAAACGAGACGAGGGTGCTCTACCTCGCCAGGGCACATGCGTGCCAACTACTAAGAAAATGGACGGCCGCCGCCCCCGCAAACTCCACCAAAGGCAGAGAGGTACTACTCCCCAAAAAGCCAAGCCAACAAGAGAAAAACCCCTGGCCCCAAGTCCTCATCCCCGCCGTGCTCTTCGCCGCAGTCTACACAGCGTGGACGTTGGCAAAA
Organism: Pyrobaculum sp.; assembly: GCA_038879095.1. Classification (GTDB taxonomy): domain Archaea; phylum Thermoproteota; class Thermoprotei; order Thermoproteales; family Thermoproteaceae; genus Pyrobaculum. Next base: position 6,641 of record JAVZUI010000019.1, read on the forward strand.
CGGCGCTTAGAAAAATTTCACTACGTGAGGGAGGCCTATGTCAAGCTACGCTACCTGTGGGCCTCAATTACGTACAGGAGCAAGAGGTCGAGGCGTCGGAGAACCACAGCTCTGTGGAGGACGCGGTCAATAGCCGCCCCCGGCGAATACAAAAAGTACACTAAATATACAAAGTGTACAAAAAACATAAAAAATGTACTTTACTAATACAAAAATTTAAATAGACATAAAAATTTCATACACATGAAAACACTCCCCGCGCTACTGCTAACAGCGCTACTAGTAGCCGCGTTTGTATTAGCCACCAACGGCCCGCCCTATTCGTACAACCACCCAACAAACTGTATCTCATGCCACTCAGAGACCACGGCCTCTGCAAGCAATGCCTTATCCTCCTTAACTAGCGGCGCATCTTCAAACTGCGACCCAACACAAGCGGAGTGTGTCTGGAGCCACCAGGTGTTGACCAGCGCCGTTGTGTGGAAGCAGTGTAAAAACTGCCACAGCGCGTTAGATGCCTCCCTAACCTCGGGACCTGGCACCGTCCACAAAGACCTATACGCTAGCTACGGCTGTGCCTGCCATGCAGTTGCCCACGTAGGATACGGCACGCCCAGCAGTGGGTACACGGCGTGTATCTACTTCTACGTACCAGATCTGCCAAATCCGCCTAGCGAAAGCTTCTACTTTGGAGATAAGCCAACTCTAAACTTCAAGAGCGTTTACATATGCTTCTACGGAACGCCGGGCGGCACCTACCAGTTCGACTATGACAGTATCCCAGCTTCTCTACAAGCCGTCTTACAACAAAACGGAAAGGTAGTAGTTAAGGCGCTAAACGTCAGCTATACGAAATACCCCAACGGGACTATTATTGCTCAAGGCATGGGCGCGAGGTTCGTCGGGGAAGGCAAGGAAGACTTCTTCTCTGCTCTTGAGTGGGCTGGCATCTTCCGCTATGAGAATTACACCGCATATGGCGCCGTGCTGAGGAACCCCAAAGCACGTACTCATCCGTTGACTGAGGAGGCGCCTAACGGCGAGACGATTATACTGGGGGTGTTCGACATCCACGAGGGCTCGTTTATCTTAGTAGCTCCCTACGCGCCTTATTCAAGGGCGCCGTACTATCTGCCTGCCGCTGTGAATCCTGGCGTCGGCGCTTGTTTCAACTGCCACTTTGTCTACTCTGGCCAGACGGGCACTGCCAAGGTGATGCAGGTGGGCGGCGTGTGGAAGATAGGCATCCCCGCCGACGTGTTGAACTCCTTGGCCGACCCGCACAGAATTACTCTGCCTTCCGCGGCTTCTGAGGGCGGCGTGGCGCCCAACCTATCGCTTGTGGCTCTAGTGGCCACTGGTACGTTGCTAGCGGGGGCCTTCGTAGTAGTAAAGAGAAGGTTGTAAATAACCCCCTTCTTTTTTCCTCAATGTTTAGGTTTTTTCTCGGCCTTGTTCTAGCCGCACTGGCTGGCTACTTCTCTCAGCAACCGCTCCTTGCTCTTTCAATTTTTGCCCTACTCCTCGCCGTGTTTGCCAAGGGGTTTAGGTGGCTTCTCTCGGTGTACTCGGCTTCTCTCTTTTTTGTATGGGCGGCGGGGGGGTCTCAGCTTTTTCTACAACCTGTCTTAGCTATTGCGCTGGGCTTGTATATATCCGCAGTGGTTTTCTGGCGGCTTGGCTACGTACTAGTCGCGGGGGGGACTGCCGCGGCTTCTATAGGCTATGTGGCGGCGGGGGAGCCTCTCGACGTGTTGAGCCCCTACTTCGGCTACTTGGCGCTTCTGGCTTGGCTGGGGTGGAGGCTCGGAGGGGGGAGGCTGGCGTATTTACTAGGCTCTTCTTCGCTTCTCCTCCAGTCAGTTGTTTTGTTGTTTGACTCCCCCTTCGGCAAATGGCCCGGCGCCCCTATCCTCTCGTTGGTCTTCATCCCGCTGGTCTTCTCCGCGCCTAGAGAGCCTAACAGAGGCGGCAGGCCTGCGTTGCTTGCCACTGGGCTGGCGGCGCTGGGGCTTGGGTGGGGTTTGTACAGGCTTTTCTTCGGCTCTGTGGCGGAGTTCGTGGGAGGCCGCTACCTTTTGTACCTTCTGCTAATCTCGGCGGTTGTAACTTCGGCGGCCGCCTCGCCTAGGAGGTTTCTTGGCGGCTTGTTAATAGCCGGGGGGCTTTACATCTTCTGCGTCTACTTCGCGCCCGAGAGGCTTGCCCCCCTCCTAGCCTTGGTGGTGCCTCCGGCGGCGCTTTTCGCAGTCTCGGTGGCTGATAGGCGCGTGGTGGCTCCTGCCCTCGTCTTGGCGGGGGCCGCGTTGGCCCTCATATACTTCTCCCCTCTTGTAGTGGAGCAGCCTTACACAGTCTCGGCGTCTGTGGGCCCCCTTGCCGTGGGGGCAGACGGCTCCGTGCCCCCCTCTTCTAAAAACTTCTTGTCGTTGCTGGGCGGCAGATTCGGCGTGGAGGGCTACGGGGGGAGTGGCGTGTTCGACGTGAGGCTGGGCGAGCTGGGCACCTACTCCGTGTCTGTGGACGTGGACTTTCTCTGGGGGCGCTCCGACCCGGCTGTTTTTGAGATATATGCCTACCCACACGTGGCTGTGGCTAAAATTTACGTCCTCGACGACGTTTTTGAGTCTTTTCAACTGTGTAGGCTTGGCAACGCCTTGGGCGTCGGCTGCGGGGGGCTTAGGCTTTCTCTCGGCGCCGACGTGACGGTGTACCCGGGGGTGTTGCTATTCGCCACTCTTTGGCTTGTGGTTTTGCTCATCCCCATGGCTTTTCTTTATATTAAGTGTACAAGGCTTATAACTAGACATAAATAGCATTACAGATATTACACATATGCACTGGACTGGAGTTTTATTTGGCCTGTCTCTCATCCTATACGGCGCATATCTGGCCTCCACCTTTAAGAGGGGGTCTAGGGCCTTGTTGGCGGCCTCCACCGCCGCCGTGGCGGCGTCTTGGGCGTCGTATGCGTATGCCTTCTTGGCACAGGACTTTTCTCTTTTGGAGGTGGCTAGGAATACCAACGTGGGGATGGAGTGGTGGCTTAGGCTAGCCGCGTCGTGGGCGGGGACCGGCTCCAGCTTGTTGTTACTAGTCTTTTTCATAGGCGTCTTTCTCTACTTGGCCGACAGAGCCGGCGCGCCGGTGAACGCAATGCGAATAGGCGTTGCGGTCTTGCTGGCGCTAGGGGCCTCGGCGTATTTTTACGACACCTTTGCCACCTTGGGGGAGCCTACCATCGGCTGCGGGATTAACCCCCTGTTGAAAAGTTTTTGGATCTCAATACACCCGCCGCTCGTCTTTCTAGGCTACGCGGGGGTCTTCGTCGCGTCGCTGGCCCTCGCCCTTGGCGAGTCGCAGGGGGTTAGGCGTCTTTTATACGCCGCGCTTGGCCTCTTATTCGCAGGGCTTGTGGTGGGCGGCTACTGGAGCTACGTCACTTTTGGATGGGGGGGCTACTGGGCTTGGGACCCGGTGGAGACGGCGCAGTTGATGGTCTTCGTAACGGCGGCCGCCGCTCTGCACGCCCCCGCGTCTCTGCACGGGCTGAGGAGGGCGGCTTTTCTCTTGTCTGCCAGCGGCGTGTTCCTAGCCCTTTTCGTCACCAGGACGGGCATGAGCCCGCTCCACGGCTTTGCGTCCCCCGGGGCAGGTGGGTACTTGCTACTCGCCGTGGCCTTGTTGTTCTTCTTCGCCTTCCTACGCGAGGTGTTGACCGCCAAGCTTACGGGAGGCGTCTCTTGGGGGAAGTTAATTACGTTTCTAACAATCTTCGTGGCTGGAGTGTTTTTATACGGCTCTCTCCTCCTGCCTTCTCTCGGCGTCGCCGCCGGCGTAAACACATCGCCGCCTCAAATGGACGACGGGATGTGGTTTTACAACCCCGCGCTTTACGTCTTGGTGTTAGTTACTCTTGTGTTTTCTCCTTTGATATACTTAGAGAGGGGCGGTAGGCCTCTGCTTATATACATCGCCGCCGGCGCAGTTGCATCGGCCATCGCGGCGGGGGCGGTGGTCCTCGGCTTGTGGACTCCCTCGCCTAAGTCGCATTTCTTAACCAACGTGGCGGTGGCCGTGGCGTTGGCGTGGTCCGTCCTGGCCGCCGGGGTCGTCTTATACTCGGCGGTGGGGAAGTCTTCTAAGACGTTGCTTAGGCTGCTCCACTTCTCGTTGTTGTTGTTCTTCGTAGCCGCCGTGTACAGCCTGCCTCACGCCTACAACAAGGCCTACTTTACAGACGTGTACATCCAGCCGGGGGCTTCTGTAAAACTAAAAGGCGTAGAAATCGCGGTGGAGAACTACAGCTTAGGCCTGCTTCCCGACAAAGTGGACGTCTACACTGTGTACAGAGACAACGCCGTGTATTATTACGCCCAGTACGGCCTTTTGGCGACGACTAACCTACTGGCGCAGGTTAGGCCAATGCTCGACGAAGCCGTCAGCCGTGTGGAGAAGAGCCCCGTGTTGAAGGCTCTGTTCGACGCGGCGCAGAGCCCGCTCCCCGCCGGCGACGTTTATTGTAAGACTGCCGATGGAAGAGAGTTAAAGCTTAGAAACGCCTCGCTTGGCGCCTACGCGGCGCACGTGGGCGGCTCAGTGGCGCTTTTAGTTTTTGTAGAGGGGGCCTCCGACATAGTGGCTAACCAGACGGGGGTGAGGCTGGCTTCTCCGTGTGTGGTGAGGGCCGGCCCGCTTACTGTAAACATGTCGGGGACTGTGGTGGTGCAGGGAGGCGGGGGGTACGCCTCTATTGTGCCCATGTCTGCAGTGGCGTCGGCCGGCGGGCAAAACATGTCTATCCCAGCGGCTTTGGACATGAACTTGACGTTTTACTACATGGCGTTGACGCCGGGGTTCCCAATATACGGCGTGCTCAAGCTTCCGTACTACGCGTTGTTAAGCAACGTGGGGCTGGGGCACTTCTTTGCCCAGAAGTTCCCCGCCGTGGTGCCGTCGGGGGCGTATTCAAAGGCCGTCTTGTCTATAGACGGGAGGAGGGCAGAGGCCGTGGTGAGGTATGAAGTAAGCGGTGAGGTCAGCGGCGTCCACGGCCTAGTCTCTGCGGTGGTGACCGTGCCCAAGGGCCTTGGCGATGTGTACATCGCCGTGTTTACGCCGTATGTCCAAGGAAAGTTGGCGTACTACCCGGAGCCGATGGTGTATTACCTAAACCACATCTTGAAGTCGATGCCCCCCGAAGATGCGTTAAGAATTGCCGCAGTGTTGACCAGCGGCTTCTTCTTAGACCAGCTGAGAAGAACTGGCGTGGATACCTTCGCCACTTTCTATACCAACGCCTTGTTAGAAGTATTAACTCTAGCTAACGACTATTTACACAGCTCCCCCGCCTACGTCGAGGGAATTCACATCACAGTAAAAGAAGTCCCAGCCGTAAACCTATTGTGGCTGTCCGCCGGCCTAGCCGTCGCCTTTATGTTATTACTAGCGTTTAAGAAGTAGAAATGAGGTGGGCCCTCTTGCTCCTTTTCCCAACTCTCTTTTTACTAGCCATCCCCATACAGACAGATAGTTGCGACTGCCATAGTGATCCTAGAGGCTGTTTAGACTGTCACACAGATTCTTATATAGCAAATACTGCACATGCGCCGTTGAGAAGCGCCGCGTTGTACCTCTCGTTGCCTCCCTATTCGACAACAAATGATCGCAGGTATTGTTCCTGCCATGTTGGCTATGGACAGCAAACGGAAGGCAAGCCGTCCATGCCTAACTCGCCGGCGTGTAGTTGCCACGTAGTTATACACATAAATCTCCGCGAGCACGGGTCTACACATCCAAGCGAAGTTCTAGTAGAGGGCTATCTGCCGCTGTCCCAACCTCCTTTTATTTCTCCAGGGCTTTATTATAAACAAGCGAAGCTGTGGTTTAACTGTACCAGAACTCCGAGTAATTGTCCGCCTAATTTGGCACAATTAGTTAGTACACTATATGCGAGGGGATACGCCAGTACCGTGGTTTTAGTAGCCCTGTGGGATTGGTATAGGGGGGATGTGATTTTGCCGCTTCCAGGATATCCGACCCTGCCGACTGGCATCGGCGGCTCGTATGGCAAAGTCGCAAGCGAGAGTTGGAAGTCGTGTTTTAATTGTCACCTCCACGGTGTAAATATTTGGCAAATTGCTCGGAGTATCAACGTTACAAAGAGAGGTTTTTCAGATACTCAGTACTTACAACATCCAGATGTCTGCCAGCCCTGTCACGGAGTCCCGAGGAATGCCACCGACTTGGGACGGACGGTGTGGGCTCACAACATATACGGCTATAAGTTAAGCGGGGCCGACGCCGTCTGGGGAAACTGCGCCGTCTGCCACTCTGCAATAGCCTCTATGGTTTCTTCCAGCGTTCACACGGGGGTGGGTTGTAAATGCCACTCTGTAGTTCACCTGGGCTATTCATACCAAGGCTCGTGGGCGGCGGCTCTCTTCACCTTTGAGGGGTCTACGGCTGGGTCTCCGCCCCCTTTAACGTCTGCCAAGAGCTTAGATAGGCTTCAACGTGTGTACACTCCGCAGAACTACTCTGGCGGCGTTGCCCAGCTTACAGACGCAGTTTTGCAAAAGACGCCTGGTAGAAACATAGAAGTGGGGCTGTGGGATGCCTACAAAAACGACTTCGTGTCCACTCTGCCTCTGGGACCAGGTCCTGACGTTGTGTGGGCTACTTGTTTTAACTGCCACTACCTCTCCTATGACCCAAGCCTAGCGTCCAACCCCCACGCAATTGGGGTGGAAGTGTCTGTTCCCACCTGGAGCAGTGCCCAGTCGGCGAGTCTGTCTTCTGAAACGGCGCCCGTAAGGGGCGGCTCAACTCTGTGGAGTGCGGCTTTGGTATTAGTATTGCTACTCGGCGGGTTTGTAATAATTAGGAAACGCCCTATCTAAAGACTGGGTTCGGATTATAAAGCGTGACCTTCTATGCCATTTAGTTTTTCTGTACATTTATTATAACAATACTTATATTTGGGTAAGGTGTGTGGAGACATGTGGTGGGTTATACCTCTTCTTGTATTGGTCGACGTCGTTTCTGCTCTTTTTCTTGTCAACTGGGGGCCTTTCCCCCTTGTGATTAAAGAGCTAGGGTCTCCAACGGCGTATCTCAACGTGTACGTCCACGTCCCCGCCGCGATTATGCTGTACGTAATGGCCGTGGTGGCGCTTGGGGCGGCGGCGTGGGGCGCCTTGAAGAGGCCCTCGGAGAAGGTGGTGGCTTTGATGGACTTCTCGGCGTATGCAGTGGCGGCGCTTGGCTGGTACGCCTTCATCAGCGGCACAATTTGGGCGGCTGAGAGCTGGGGCACCCCCCTCGCCCTTGACCCCAGGCAGATGTCTATCCTCGTGCTGGCCCTCATGTTCTCCCTCTACCCCGCCATTAGGAGGGGGGTAGAGGACCCAGACAGAAGCGTAAAGCTGGCCCAGGCCTTTGTAATAGCGGGCTTTATCCTAGCCATAGTTTCTCTATACGCCCCCGTCCTAGTACAGGCGTTTCACCCCCGGCCGGGGACCACGCTCACGGGCTCTATGGGGGCCTACATGGGGGCCCGGATACTCCTCTTGATGGCTCTCTTCGCCGCGTTGGCGTTTGTAAAGCCGGGGAGGGCGCCTGTGTACATCTACGCCGCCGGCTTTGCCGCGGCCCTCGTCTTGGCGTACCCATGGCTTCTGTACGGCCCAGCCCGCGTGGTGAACGTCACAGCCACGTCTATTATTTTAGAAGACAGCCGCGTGCTGTCGGTGCCGCCGGAGGCCGTCTTGACGCCGGCCTACTTCAACGGCACGCCCACGCTCCCCAAGAACTTCGTCGCCGTGGTAGGAGGCTCCGTCGAGCTGGTTAGGCACTACAGCGCCTACGTCAACACGGCGCTTTACTTCGCCACAATGATTTTTATACTTTGGATTAGGAAGAGGCTATGAAGAGGTGGGTATTCGCCTTGGCGCTCTCAGCCGTCTTCCTCGCCGCGGGGATCATGTCGCTATACGTAGGCACGCCCAGAGACGTCTCAGACCTTAAAAACTTCGCCGGGGGCAAGGTCAGAGTGTCAGGCCAGTTGGTGGAGTACGGCAAAGACGGCGACTACCTATACCTCATCCTCCGCGGCAGAGACGGCTTCACAATAAAGGCCGTGGTCCCCTACCAAGAGGTGTTAAAACTAGCCGGCCCCTCCTTCACCTTCAGCGACGAGGTGGTGGTAGAAGGCGTCTACAACCCCGCCACGAGGACTTTAAACATAACCACAATCCTAAAGGGGTGCCACTCCGCCTACTACAACCCGCTCAAGACCTAACAGTAGTTATTTAAAGAATTACATTATAACGTGGGCCTCTCCGCAGAAGAAAAGAGACGCCTCCTCAAGGCGTTGGAAGAAGACGAGGAGTTTAGACTGGCGGTAGCCGGCCTTATCGGCTTGGGCGAGGTTATACAAGAGCTCCGCCGGCTGAGAGAAGACTTCGACAAGTGGGTGAAGAAGACTGAAAGATGGTGGCGCCAAAACGAAAAGAGGTGGCAGACGTGGTACAATACGTGGCAGAAGTTTTTAGAAGACTACGAACGCCGATGGAAAGAAGAAGAGGAGAGATGGAAAACTTGGCACAACACGTGGCAAAAATTCCAAGAAGACTACGAGAAGAGGTGGCAGACTTGGTTCGAAACATGGCAGAAGTTCCTTGAGGACTACCAGATGCGTTGGAAGGAGCAGGCTGACAAGTGGGAGGATGCTAAGAAGAGGTTTGCTAGGATTGAGGCGGTTTTAGCCGCCTCTGTCGAGGCGCAGTTCAGCAGATACGTGTGGGAGGACATCTTGGCCGAGGTAAAGGCGTCTGGAGAGTCCGTCTTGAAGAGAGTCCGCAACGCCGATTTCGACGGCGTAAACGTAGACCTCTATGTGGAGACAGAAAAGAGGGCATTCGTAGTAGAGGTAAAAGTAAGGCCCAGAATAGAAGACGTAGGCGCCCTGCTGGCAAAGGCAGAGGTTGTGCAGCGGAGTGTGGGGAAGCCTGTGGTGGCCATACTCACAGGCGCGCAGATCGGCGGGGATGTGAAAGCCTACGCCAAGGGCAAGGGTGTTCTAGTCTACGAGTATTAGCCGGCGGCGTCGGGGGCTGGCGGCCCCTTTTAGAAATCTTTAAATATGGGAGATTTCTCCAACTTATGAATTCCAGGTTGGGGACAATTTTACTGGGCGCCGCCGTGTTGATAGCCTTGGTGGTCGCCGCCTACTCCGTTGCGCAACTCAGCGCCTTAAGCGCCAAAATCTCGGCGTTGGAGGCCTCGGTTTCGGACCTACGGTCGGCGGTTTTGGGGAGGCTGGACAACCTTTCTTCCTCTGCGGCGAGGCTGGGGGAGAGGGTCTCCTCGTTGGAGAGGGGGGTGGCAGAGGTGAGGAACGCCACTTCTCTGTTGCAGAGGGCGGTTGCCTCTTCGTGGGATTTGCCTGTCCGCTACGCCCGCCTCTTCTCGGTGCGCTACGACGGGGGCTTTTACTACCTACGCGACGCCCTAGGCAGGGGGGTTTTGCTTGTGCCGAGGGGCGCGCCGGGGGACTTGGTGAAGTTCTACGTGGGGAAGTACAGGCCGGATGTTGTGGTGAGGTACCCCGTGGAGAGGGCCGTGTTTATGTCCTCTACACAGGTGGCGTTGGCGTATAGGCTGTACAAAGATGGCGGTGGCGCGGACGTGCTTAGGAGAATCGCCGGGATTATGTGGGGCAGAGAGTACGGCTGGCACCTGCCGGAGGTCGCCGCATTGTTGGAGAACGGGACTATAAAAGACGTCGGACCTGCCTATTCGCCGAATTACGAGGCCCTGGCCTCGCTTAGGCCAGACGTGGTGTTTGTCTACTTCTACCCCGGGCCGTACGGCACAGAGGCGGTGTTGCAGAGGCTTAGCCAGCTCGGGGTTCCCTACGTGGTGGTGAACGAGTTCCAAGAGCAGTCGCCTCTGGGTAGGGCTGAGTGGATTAAGTTCGTCGCGCCGTTTTTCAACAAGACGGACCTCGCCGTGCAGATATTCGACTCCGTCGAGGCCAAGTGGAGCCAGCTGACGGCGTTGGTGGCCGATCTAGACAGGCCGAGGGTGGCTTGGTTTATGATATACGGAGGCGTCTTGTACCCCGCGGGGGCCGGGGCTAGGGAGCTGATAAGGCTGGCGGGGGGGAGGTACGCCTATGCAAACTACAGCAGAGTAGACATGGAGGTGGTGTGGAGGCATAAAAACGACGTGGACGTGTTGATCTGGTCCGGCTACGGCGTTTCGAAGGCGGAGGACTTGGCCAAGGTGGACAAGAGGCTGGCGGAGCTTAGGCCGGTGCTCGCCGGGCGCGCCTACGCCTACAGCGAGGCGTTTTACCAACTGTCCAACGCGTACCCCGAGAGGGTGTTGGAAGAGCTTGTGTGGATTATACACCCCGAGGTAGCACCACCGGGCAACTACACGCTTTTCGTACACTTGACGTGAAGAGCCTTTTATTCATAGGGGCCACCGCCTTGTTCTTTTTCCACATCCTGTGGGGCCCCGCGGGGCTGGACTGGTCCGTGGTGGAGGCGGTTAGGCTCCCCCGGGCCCTCGGAGCAGTCTTCGCGGGGGCCTCCCTCTCAATCGCCGGCCTTATTTTACAAACAGTCCTCAGAAACCCCCTGGCGGACCCCTACGTGCTGGGCGTCAGCGGCGTCTCGGCGCTGTCCGCGCTGGCGTCTTACCTGGCTTGGAGGCTCGTGGGTCTGCCATACCTGGGCTATCTGTGGGGCGCGCTTTTAGGAGCCGCCGCGGCGTCTGCGTTTTTGATATATCTCTCCAGGCGCGCCTCTCTATACGTAGTGTTGATCGCCGGCGTCCTAATTTCGTATTTGGCGTACTCGGCTGTTCAACTCGCCCTCTTGTTACTGCCGCCTGAGGAGCTCGGCTACGTTTACCTCGCCCTACAGGGGTCCTTCTCGGCGTACCCACCCGGCGCGTTGGGGTACCTCGCCCTCGTCCCGCTGGCGGGCCTCTACGCGGCGACTTGGCTAATTTCGAGGTGGGTCTCCGCCTATGCCCACGGCGAGGAGGCGGCGGCGGGGCTGGGGGTGGATGTTCGCAGAGTTAACGTGGCGGCGGTGGCGGTGGTGTCGCTCGCAAGCGGGCTGGCTGTGGCGTTGGTGGGGCCCGTGGGGTTCATCGGCCTGATGGCCCCCCACCTGGCGAGGTGGCTCACCGGCAGCGCCAGGGTGGACAAGTCGCTGTCCGCCACAGTTGCGGCCGGCGTGTTTATCGCGTTGCTCGCCGACGCCGCCATGAGGCTGTTACTGCCGAGAGACGTACCCGTTGGGGCGCTGCTTTCGCTCGTGGGGGCCCCAATCGCAGTGGCGGTTTTCTGGCGCCATGTACGTAAAGTTTGACGTATATAAACGCCTAGGCGACTTCACGCTCAAGGCCAGCGGCGAGGTTGGAGAAGGGGTGACGTGCGCAGTGGGGCCAAACGGCTCGGGCAAGACCACCCTGTTGAAAATCCTCGCAGGCCTCTTAAAGCCAGACGAAGGGCGCGTGGAGGAGTCCGGAGTAGCGTCAAAGGTCTACGTCGGGGACTTCTACGCGCCCCCAGACGCCGCCGGCATAGACGTGGTGCTGGCGGGGAGGACCAGGTTCTCGGGGAGGCCCGTGGGGAGGAGTGACGAGGAGGCCGCCCGCAGATACGCAGAGCTGTTAGACGCCGGCCCTCTGCTGAGCCGCAGGTGGGGCACTCTGAGCGGGGGGCAGAGGCAGAGGCTTGTCATAGCCGCGGCCCTGGCGGCGGAGGCCGACTTACTGCTACTAGACGAGCCGCTGTCGAACCTCCACGGCGACTGGAGGGAGAGGGTCATGGACGTGCTGAGGAAATACGCAGTGGGGAGGGCGGTGGTGCTGTCCACACACCACGGCGACGTGTTGAGCTGCTGCCAGCGGCTCATTGAGCTTCAAGACGGCGTGGTGACGTGGGCCGGACCCGCCGCGTCGTACAGCGGCAGGCTGAGAGAGGCCAGGTGTTTAAAAGATGGAGTCGGGTTAAACCCATGAAGGTCAAACTCAGCGAGTTGAAAGAGGGTGAGATATACCCCGCTGAGGGGGTCATATTGATAAAACTCGGCGGCGAGGTGTATGCGTACAAAGACGAGTGCCCCCACGCCTTCTGCACCCTGTCCACAGCCGGGATGTTAGAGGGAGACGTCCTCGTCTGCACGTGCCACTACTGCAAGTTCGACGTCCGCACGGGCAGGTCTCTGACGCCGGAGCTCACCACAGAGCCGCTTGCAAAGGCGCACGTCGTGGTGAGAGGAGACGAGGTTGAGGTTTCACCGGGCGAGTAGGCGCCTCGTCAAGTCTAGGAGGGCCTCGTACCTCTTCAACAAGCCTGCCACGTCCCCAGTCTTTCTGTAGTACTCCTTGTCGAGGTGCTCGCCGTTGCAGAGCAGTCGGAACGTGTCGCCGGAGATTTCGTCCACCAACGCCAGGCCGCCGCCTTCTAAGACGCCGAATTCAAACTTTACGTCTACGAAGTCGCAGCCGGCCCCTTCGTAAAGCCTTCTCAACGCCTCGGCGGCAGACGCGGCGTACTTCTTCATCAGCTGGACCTGGCCTGCGTCTGCCAGCCCGGCCTCCACTACGTCTTCCTCCAGGACCAGGGGGTCGTGCAACTTGTCGTCTTTGTAGTGAAACTCCACAAGCGGCTTGGAGAACGGCCGTAGCGGCTCCACCGGCATCCTCTTCAGGTAGCTCCCATAGGCCTTAAACCTGACGATTACCTCCACCGGCACCACCTTGGCCGGCCTGGCGACGATAGTCCGCGGCGGCGTGTACTCGACGAAGTGGGTAGGCACTCCGGCCCCCTCCACGTGTCGGAACAGCATGGCTGACAGCTCGGCGGCTAGGCGCCCCTTACCGGGCGCCGCGTCGCGCCTCGCCCCGTCGCCGGCCGTCACTTCGTCCTTGAACTCCAGCAGAAGGACCCCGCCCCTCCTATACACCCTCTTGGACTTCCCTTCGTATACCAGCTCCATGGAGGAGGAGTCGTCCTCTATTTTAATTTTTTGCTTAAACAGATTGGCACAGTGGCGCGCGGCTTTTCCATCTTTATGAAGTATGTATTTAAATTCCTAGTTCTGTGGTCACATGGAGAAAGTACTCGTCGTTGGCGACGGCGCGAGGGAGCACGCCATTGCGTGGGCGCTTGCTAGAAGCGGCGTGAGGATATTCGCCGCGGTGGGCCACCCCAACCCAGGGATTGTGGAGCTGGCGAAGGCCACAGGCGGCGGGGTTAAGATCGCCTCGATTACATCGACTAAGGAGGTGGTCGAGGCGGCCGAGTCCTTCTCCCCAGACCTGGTGGTAGTAGGCCCGGAGGAGCCCCTCTTCGCGGGGGTGGCGGACGCCCTGAGGGAGAGGGGCTTTCTCACGTTTGGCGCCTCTTCCAAGGCCGCCGTCGTAGAGATGAGGAAAGACGTGGCGAGGGCCTTGCAGTGGAAGTACGGCATCAAGGGGAGGCTGGTCTACGGAGTGTTTAAAGAGGCGTCTGAAGCCTACGCCTTTGCCAAGGCCCTAGGCGCCGTGGCCATTAAGCCCATCAGACAGGCGGGGGGCAAGGGGGTCAGGGTGGTCTACGGCGAGGCGAAGTACCTAGACGGCGCCTTCGACGACGTGATATTGAGGGGGGCCCAGGAGGCGAAGGAGCAGTTAAAGTCCTTCGGCGACGTCGACGCCGCCGTGTTGGTGGAGGAGGGGGTCTGGGGCGTGGAGTACACCGTCCAGACCTTGACAGACGGAGACGTCTTATTCCCATTCCCCCCCGTCCAAGACAACCCCCACGCCTTCGAGCTAGGCCTCGGGCCGGAGTGCGGGGGGATGGGCACCCTCTCCCCCCTGCCCTTCATCGAAGAAGGCGAGGTGGAGGATGCGGTGGAGTCGCTGAGGGCGACTGTGGACGCAGTGGCCAAGGAATTCGGCGTGAGGTACGCGGGGGCCCTAAGCGGGCAGATGATGCTCACAGCCAGGGGGCCCGTCCTTATAGAGTACTACGCAAGGCTGGGAGACCCCGAGGCCGTAAACGCCATGTACCTCTACGAGGGCGACGCCTACCAGCTGTTCAAGGCGGCGGCCGAGGGGAAGTTACACAAGGCCGAGCGCAGGTTTAAGCCGGCGTACACAGTGGTGAAGGCGGTGGCCCCAGTGGGCTACCCGCATAGGAGAGACTTGGCGAAGGGGAGGCGGTTTTGGATAGACTGGCACCTGGTCAGGAGGGAGGGCTGCCTAGTCTTCTTCGGCTCGACCGTGGAGTCCCCCCAAGGCGGCTACGAGACGCTGGGCTCTAGGGCTGTGGAGGTCCTCGCGGCTGGGGCCACGATAGAGGAGGCGTACCAGAGGTCTGAGAGGTGCGCCGGGGCGGTAAAGGGCGAGGGGCTGTTCTACAGAAGCGACATAGCCTCGCCCCCCTACGTAGAGACCATGACGCGTAAGGCCGAGGCCGTAAGGGCCGTCTACAAGTGGAGGAGGGCACGGGGCCTGGACAGAGTGAAAATCCTCTGGGAGCCCGGCAGAGGCGTGGAGCGCTTCGTCTTGTGACATGTCGGCCGGCCTCTTCGCCATCTACCACTTCGGCGGCGGCGCCAACCTATACCCATTCATCTACTTCGGCCTAAAGGCCATGTCCAATAGGGGGGACTACGCCGTGGCCTACGTCTGGGAGGGGGGGCGGCTGAAAAAAGTGGAGGTGGACTTGTCGAAGGAGGAGGAGAAAATTGTGTACGGCGAGGCGGCGGTGGGCTGCGTGTATGTAGAAAACTGCTGTAGAGAGACGGGGAGGGGGGTTGTGTGTAGCTTCGGCCCAGAGGCGCCGGAGGTCGGGGACGCGCCTAGCCGCACCGCCTACGTCGCCTTGGCAGGCGACGGGGTGTTATACGCGTACAGGCCGCCGTCTCTGTGGCACCTGGCGGTGGGGGCCCACGGCTTTGACTTCGCCATAGTGGCCACCGAGACCGCCGCGGTGGAGGTGCTGGGGGGCGAGGTGAGGAGGAGTTTGAGGGGGGGTGAGCTGTTGAGAATACACAGCCTGGGCGTAGAGGCGCGGGGCGGAGGCGGGGCGGAGAGGCTGTGCGCCATGGAGTTTATCTACGCCAGCAGGCTGGACAGCAAGATAGACGGCGTCGAGGTGGCCGAGGCGAGGTCGAGACTAGCCGAGAGCCTGGCGAAGAGAGCGGCGGCCCTCGTAGACGTGGTGGTCGGCGTCCCGGAGACTGGGGTGTACTACGCGGCATGGCTCTCCCGCCACCTGGGGCTTTGGTGCACCCCCGCCTTTGTGGCCACCGCTAGGGGCAGAAGCGCCCTCCTCGACGAGGTCAAGGAGAGGTTGGCGGTGATACAGCTGAAGGCCAACGTGGTGGAGTCCGCCGTCAGGGGGAGGAGGGTGTTGGTAGTAGACGACAGCATAATCAGCGGGCTGACGCTGAGGCAGATCTCGCAGTTGCTGAGGGGCAAGGCCGGGGCGAGGGAGGTACACGTGGCGGTGGCGTCGCCTCCTCTGAGGAGGAGGTGCCCCTACGGCGTCAAGATGCCGCCCGAGAGCCACATGGTGTTTAACTACCTGCCTCCTGAAGATGTGGCCAAGGCCTTAGAGGTAGACAGCGTGTCTTTTGTGGAGGTGGGCGACTTAGAAAAGGCCGTGGGGAGGCCCCTCTGCACAGAGTGCTTCCTGCCGCGGCCATGAGGCTGGGGGTCTTGGCCTCTTGGAGGGGGACCAACTTCAAGGCCATTCTCGACCACGTGCGCCTCGGCGTCTTAAAAGGCGTGGAGCCCGCAGTCTTGATATACAGCGACGAGAACGCCCCCGTGAAGGAGATAGCCGCCAAATACGGCGTAGACGCCCACTTTGTAAAACATAGGGGGGTCCCCCGGTCGAAGAGAGAGGAGGAGATGGCCCAAATCTTGAAAAACTACGGCGTAGACGTGGTGGCCCTGGCGGGGTACGACTACATCCTCAGCGGAGCCTTTTTGACAAACTTTAGGCTAGTCTTAAACATACACCCCTCCCTCCTCCCATTCGCCGGGGGCAAGGGCATGTACGGCATGAGGGTGCACGCAGAGGTGTTCCGCGCAGG
Organism: Pyrobaculum sp.; assembly: GCA_038879095.1. Lineage (GTDB taxonomy): Archaea > Thermoproteota > Thermoprotei > Thermoproteales > Thermoproteaceae > Pyrobaculum. The sequence goes on from JAVZUI010000019.1 coordinate 22,756, forward strand.
GGTCAAGGTGACGGGGCCCACCGTCCACGTCGTCGACGAGTCGGTGGACGGCGGCCCCATCGTGGACCAGTGGCCTGTGTACATCGGCGACGTCTACGCCATGACTTTAAGTCCCGAAGAGAAGATACAGGTGATCGCCGACCGCGTCCTCATCTTCGAACACAGGCTGTACTCAAGGGTGTTGCAGGCGGTGGCGGACGGGCTGCTTGAGTTGTACGAAGAGGTCGTCAAGGTGCCTAGAGTCGTGGAGGATGGCGGCCGCCTGAGGGTAGAGGAGGCGGAGGTGCGCGTGAGGAGGGCGGCGCTGAGGACCTCTCCGCAGTGGATGCGGGACTGGGCAGAGAGGCAGAGGGCCTACGTGGAACACCAGCTGAAGGAGTGGGCCCACAGGCTCGACTTAGTGTTGCCGCCATGGTTACGTGGCTGAGCGGCAAGCCGCTTCACGAGAGGACTAAGGAGTGGGCCAGGAGGCATGTTAAGCTGTTGGAGGAGCTGGGCATTACGCCTAAGCTGGCCGCGGTGATTCTAAACGACGACCCCGTGGAGTTGGAGACTCAGAGGAAGTACGTCTCTTTGAAGGCGAGGGACGTGAGGGAGGTGGGGGGCGAGGTGGAGATATACGAGCTGGTGGACGTGCCGCCTGAGAGGAGGACTAGGGAGGCCCTGTACCTAATCGACAGTTTGAACAGGCGAGACGACGTGACGGGGATCCTTATACAAAAGCCAGTCCCCCCCTTCGTGGACGAGGGCCTCTTGTTCCGGCACCTAAGCCCTGAGAAGGACGTCGACGCCTTGACCCCCGAGAACAAGAAGGTTCTGCTCACGGGGTTTGACCTAGAGCGCGACCTGCTCCCCTGCACGCCGGCGGGGATAATTGAGTTGCTCAGGCTATACGGCGTAGAGGTGAGGGGCATGGACGTGGTGGTGGTGGGGAAGGGGGAGCTGGTGGGCAAGCCGCTGTCCGTCATGTTGATGCAGCTAGACGCCACAGTCACCGTGCTACACGCCCTTAGTAAAGACAAGGCCAGGTACGTAAAAGAGGCGGACATCGTGATCTCCGCGGTGGGGAGGCCCCCCGAGATTTACAAAGACAACCCCTGGCGCCTCACAGGCGACATGGTGAAGGAAGGCGCCGTGGTGGTGGGGGTCGGAGGCAAGGTGGACCCCGCCACGGGCAAGTGGCACTTCGACGTGGACGAGAAGTCTGTGGCAGAGAAGGCGTCTTACCTAACCCCCAACGTGGGGGGCGTGGGCCTGGCCACGAGGGCGAGGCTGTTGAAAAACTTGATCAGGGCCACCTACCAAGTGGCGAAGTCGACGGTGACCACCAGGCTGTTGCAATGAGGTACAGAGACGCGGGGGTAGACCTTCAGAAGCAGAGGGCCCTCCACGAGGCGGCGGCGCGGCTCCTTGGCGGAGAGGCTGGGGCCTACGCGAGGTGGCTGCCGCTCCCCGAGGGCTGGTACGCCCTCCACGTCGACGGCGTGGGGACCAAGGCGCTGTGGCTACTGCAGGCGGGGAGGCTGCGGGTCGCCGGCTGGGACTGCGTGTTTGTAAACGTAAACGACGTGGTCTGCGACGGCTTTAGGCCCGTGGCGTTGGTGGACTACGTCGCAGTGGCCCCCGGCCTTGAGGAGAAGGCGGCCGACGTCTTTGGGGGCCTTGAGGAGGCGGCTAGGCGCGTCGGCGCGGCGGTGCTGGGCGGGGAGACGGCCGTCATGCCGGACGTGGTCAGCGGCGTGGACGTGGTCTGCACCCTGTTGGCGCAGAAGGTCGCCGACACTAGGCCGGCGGCGCCGGGCGACTACCTCGTGGCGCTGGAGTCCACAGGCCCCCACGCCAACGGCTTCAGCCTACTTAGAAGGCTCTTCAAGCTGGGGGAGGGGCTCTGCGGCGTCTCTACGGAGGACATACTGCTGGCCCCCGTGGCCGACTACTCCCCGGTGTTGGAGCTGATGCGAGAGGGGCTGGTAAAGGCGGCGGCCCACATCACCGGCGGCTCCTTCTCCAAGTTGAAGAGGGCGCTGGGGGGCCTCGGCGCCGAGATTGAGCTGGGCAAGTTGCCGTGCTGGGCCGAGGAGGTTATAAAAAGAGGCGTCCCCCGGGAGGAGGCGTACCGCGTCTTCAACATGGGCGTAGGCATGGTGCTGGTCACAGACGCCCCCCAAGACGCCGTGAGGAGGGCAGAGGACTTCGGCCTAAAGGCTCGGGCAGTGGGGAGGGTGAAAAAAGAGGGCGTTGTCGTGATCGACGGCGTAGTTTTTTAAGACTTCAACGCCTTGATTGCCTCGTCCACCGGGAAGGCGTACAGCGTCGTGGTGCGGACAGACCCCCTGCTGTTTAGCTCAATCAACGCCTTTAACAAGCTCTCCGGCTTATCCACCTGCACAATGTTGACAAAGTCGTATTCCCCAAAGGTGACGAACTGGTGCACTACCCTAACGCCGTAGCTCTCCAGCTCTTTATTCACCTCCTTAACCCGCTCGGGCTTTTCCTTAAGCGTCTTCGCCCCCTCGTCTGTCAGCTTGCTCAACACCACAAACCACACCATACTCAACTACATGTTAAACCTTATTATACTTAATTATAAACAAAAATCTATTTACCCATTCTAAAATTATTAAGTCTGTAATTATTTTTCATAATCTTGGGGACCACCGTCGTAGCAAGCGGTCAGACTAGCGCGTTGGGTACACGACGCCTTGGAGACCCCCGCCCGATTTAGGCAAGCCGCGACCAGAGATACGCCCTTCGCCTTCGTTTAGGAGCCGAACAACGCGTCGCAGGTAGGAACTGAGTAGCCCACACCCCTTCTCCATCGGAGGAGCAACCCGCCTACAACGCCCCCCCTCAGCAAACCAGCCGACCGCAGATCATCAGCATCAGCTTAAAATTATGCAAATTCATGCCCAAACGTGGTAGAGGTGGTGGTTGTTTCTGAGGAGGCTGAGAAGATCATACGGCAGGGGTTGAAAATTGGCGTTGCATATGGAGCTGTGGTGTTTGTCTTTGGAATGTTAGGTGCATATCACTATAATCCTTCTCTCTTCCTTTCTCATTGGCAGTGGTTTGTGGCTATTTTTGCCGCATTTTGGGTCTTGCTTGCAGTAGGCCGCTATATGGAGGATAAGAGGGAGGCGGCTGAGTACGCCCCCGTGGCTAGGGCTCGTGAGGTGGCTTCTGGGATTAGGGTGGTGGGTGGTTTGGTGTGTTTTCCTGAGCCTGCCCGCGTTGTTTGGCGTTTTCACCGTACTGAGCTTAGGGGGCGTAGGCTTGTGGAGTCTATGTACGAGGCGGAGGGGGGCGTCGCCGACTGTGTAGAGCCCGGCGGCTGGTACCTCGCAGTGAGAGGACTCGTCTTAGAGGCCGTCTGGCCTGTGTACTACGTGGGCGGCGTGCCGGTGCTGGTGGCGGGGGTGCCCAAGGCCTCTGCCCGCTTTGGGGATAGAGCTGTGGAGCACGAGGGCTGCCTCTGGAGGGTGCCGGAGGGCTGTAGGGCTTGGGGGCCGATGGGGATACAGCTAGGCGCACTGCCCTGCAGAGAGGAGCTGAGGCCGGCGGTGTACGTAGGAGCAGACCACGTGTTAAAAGCGGCCAAGCTAAAGCCCTACTCCAGGGCTGTGTTCGACGGCTTAGGCCTCTCTAAGGTCGTCCTCCAATGCGGCCTAGATAGGCGGGAGGCATACGTAAAACCGGAGAAATGCGTACAACTACCAAAGACGTGGATACACGTAAGAGGCGAAGAGACACAGCCGCCACAAAAAACCAACTGCGAATAGGGGCTCTGTGTTTGTATGCGGGTTCTACGTCGAGGGCGCGTCGGCGAAGGGGTCTGGGGCTGTTTGGTTGGGGGCCCGCGCTTTCATGAGCAGAGGGGGCGTGGGTTGGGTGTGGACAACTTGACGGAGGTGTTTCCAAGCTCCTACTTCTCTACATTTAACGGCAAGTTGTACGTGTAGACGCCTGTGTTGATGGCCGTCAACGACTTTACTTACAGCGGAGGCGTAGGGTTCAGCAAAGGGACTTTGACATCTACGGCGTAGCTCGCCATAGGCGCCGCCGTAGCCTTGCCGGACCAACATAGCCCCTCTATGAGGGGGGCTGGGGAGGACAACAGTACTACTTATCTGCTTCGCTATTTCTCGACTCTACTAGATCCGGTTGGATTTGAATATGGGGCGGGCCCGTCTTTACGTTATCCTTTTGTTTTAGGTAGGCCTTCCATATGGCGTTGTAGACCTCCAGCTTGGCGAACCTCGGCGCCAGACCATTTCCGATATAGTCCTCAAGGGACTCAGGGTTGTCCTCCCCTAGTAGGTAGGCTGTGACGACTGGGGCGTCTACTACCCATTTTCTACTCCTCATCGCGGGATTGTCTTATGGGCTGGGCGGCGCCATTTGGGACGACTGGCGCCTTCCTTATCTTCTCAGAAATTTCGTGAAGTGTCAGTTTTTTGAGCTCCTCGGCCTTTTGTGCCAATTCGCCGTGTTGTAAGACGGCCTTGACCTCCTCCTCGGATATTCCGAGGAGCTTGGCCTCCTCCTCAGGGCTTATCCCGCTTTGGCTTATCTAGTATATCACGTCGGCGTAGTGCGGCACGTAGGTCGACGAGGCGTATGTGCCGACGCTGAGCCATGGTTGCTCGTGACATACATTACAGTCGGCGTTTGTGCCTAGGTTAGCAGAGAGGCGGCTGCGACGGGGTGTCTCTAAGTTGGTCGCTACGATATTTTAAACGCCCATTAAATAATTCGGCTCGTTTACCCGCGTCTTGTAGTTAAGGTTTCTTGCCGCCATGACTGCCTCTGCCACAACTACGACCTTGAACTTGCCTTTTGAGGTCTCTACTACTGCAGTTGCTTCAGCCGGAGTTTGTCTCACGATGTCGACGATCTCCCATCCGTCTACAGGTGTGCCTATTGCAAGAGGCTTCTGCGCTATATGTCTTTGGATCTCCTCCGGGAGCTTTTTAAGAGAAATACCGCCTACTACTTTGACGTCAAGATCGACGCCTCCAAATGGCGAAAAGCCGACTTCCTTGACGTCTATAATTAGTATCTTCAGCTGGAGAACAGAGCCGTCGCCGAGCTCTATTATGCCGACGCCCACCTCGTCCATGGAATGTTTTTGACACTCAAATATATGTTAGTGCGTCGTGGCCAGCGCACCTCGGCATGACCTCAATGTGCCGCCGTGGGGCGGTTGAGGCTACATACTATGAACCGCTTAAAGGTTGCCAGGACGCCTCGGCTTATGCCTCGGTGCGGTTGCGCTGAGGCGTACCGACGCCGCTGGCTACGCAACACTGCGTTAATGCGACTGGCAGACCGCCGCGCGTCGTTAGCCGCCTCCGCTCGCCGCCTTTGAGAGAACGTCGGCGCCAAATTTATCGACGCCTCACTGTGGGGCCTCTCCTAACTTCCTCTTTGTGTATTCTACTAGCCACTCCACTAGGGGCAGGGCGGCCTTCACGTCGTCAATTCTGTATTTCGCCTCGTGGAAGCCCCAGACGTGGATGTCGTATGCGTCTTTCCACGCGAGCCTGATCCTGTCTTCGTTCAGCATCTTGGACAGGTCGGTGGCCGCCATGCCTAACAGCCACGTGTCCCCCCTCCCTCTTTTCTTGACTTCTCCTAACTGCGGCGCGTTGTAGGCCTCGGCCAGCGCCTTGACACACTCCTCTGCGGCTTTGTACAACTTCTCGCTGGCTTGCACCACGTCGTTTTTCTCAACGTATTCCCTAGCCTCTGCCAGGAGCCTCTCGGCCAACTCGAGGCGGGCTTTGGCGGAGTCTTTGGGGTCTAGTTGTAGCTTCTCAATCAGCGTCTGTATCACGAGGTCCTCTACGTCGATTCCCCTCTTGACAGCCTCCTCGTAGAGCCTCTTTGGTATTTCCAACACCACGTCCCATTACAAGTTTTTATAAATATCCTCCGCGGCGCGCCTCGTGTACTCTGTGCAAGCTGTCTGGGGCTCATGCATCTCCTCTGAGGTTGCGGAGTGGCGCCTAAGCATGCGCGTCGTATGGACTATCGACATGCCCCTTGGCGGTCGGGCCGCATACGCCGGCGAGGGTCTTGGCTACGCGGTTAGGAAGTCTTTTAGCCTCTCTAACAGCTTCAAGACGGCTTCGCGGTGTAGTTAAAACTCTTCTTTGTCCATGAAGTTGTGGTAGAAGTTGGCGTATAGGCCCTCCGCCATTCTGAACCACACAACCAACTCCCTGTCTTCCGTCTCTTCGTACAGCCGGTCTACCAGCTCGGCATAGTCTCTGTGGCTGTAGTGGGGGACGCCGCAGGTCTCCGCTATGGCGTTTAACAACGCCGTTACTGCCCCCCAGTACTTTTCGCCGGCCTGCGGCAAGTCCCCCTTCGAGTACAGCTCCTCAGCCTCCGCCAGATACATCTCGTAGAGCTTTAGGTAGAGCTCGAACCCTCCGCGGGGGGTCCAGGATCTGCGCCAACAGGTCTGCGAGGAAGAGCTCTAGTCTCTCTCCCCAGCCGCCTTCTTCAAAAACTTGGCCGGCACGGGGGGATATTGTAACCACGTCGCTGTCTACTGGTTATTAAAAACCTTCT
>JAVZUI010000020.1:0-29135 GCA_038879095.1 Pyrobaculum sp.
CGAGGAGGGGAGGGAGTTTTTAAACAAGCTTATGGAAGACGAGGAGTTTCAATCTCTTATAAAGACTCTGCATGAGGGTCCAGACGGCGGGGATTTGATGACTGCGATTAGAGACGAGTTGGTATACATCGACGAGGTGATAGACGAGGTGGAGACAAACGACGTGGAGTTGCTGAGAGAGGTCTTGGCGCTGTTGCATAGGCTTGAGGAGAAGGTCTCCGCCAAGTTGAAAAAGGCCTCTTAAGACTCTGCGTACTTCTGCGCCGGCTTTACTCCGTGTGCGTGGTATAGGTGCAACGCGGCGTCTCTAACTGTGAAGAACTTCTTTTTACACTTAACGCATACTATGTGCTCGACGTCCCAGATGTCTTTCTCCGCCACTAGGTAGGTCTTCAGCTCCTGGGGTATGTCCATAGTTTAATAATAGGTCGCCTATTTTAACTGTGATAGGCGGCGTAGACGAGGCGGGCAGAGGTCCCCTAGTCGGGCCCATGGTGATTGCAGTTGTGGTGGGGGACGGCGATGCGTTGAGGAGGCTGGGGGTGAGGGACTCCAAGACTCTTTCCCCCAAGAGGAGGCGGGATTTGTTTTACAAAATTTTAGACGTGGCAGACTGCGTCAACTACGTGGTCGTAGAGCCGCAGGTGATAGACCTATACGTGTCTAAAGAGATGTTAAACGTCTTGGAGCTCGACTACACCGCCAAGCTTTTGAAGACCTGCCCCGCCGAGGTGTACTACGTGGACTCGCCTGACGTAAACGCAGAGCGGTACGGCGCGGCCCTCGCCTTCATGACAGGGGCTAAGATAGTGGCTATGCATAGGGGCGAGGCTGTGGCGCAGGTCGCCGCAGCCAGCATAGTGGCTAAAGTGGTTAGAGACAGCCTCCTCGACTTGGTGAAAAGAGAAGTGGGCGACTTCGGAAGCGGCTACCCCTCCGACCCGAGGACCAGGCAGTGGGCCAAGGCGGGGAAAATCCCGGAGGAGTGTATTAGAAAGACGTGGAAAGTGCGCCTCGACTAGGGCTGGGCGGAGCCTCCGGCCGGCTTGGGCTGGGTAAATTATTTAAATAGGTCCTGTTTGGCACGTACGTGAGCGTCGTTGATCTAAGCCTATGGGAGCCTAGGACTCAGTTGGGCAGGTTGGTTAAGGAGGGCAAGATTAGGACTATAGACGAAGTTTTTGCAAACAACTTTGTTATTAAGGAGCCCGAGGTGGTGGACGTACTACTCCCCGGCTTGAAGCAGGAGTTGTTGAACGTAAATTTGGTGCAGCGCCAGACACACGCGGGCGAGCGCAATCAGTTTCAGGCTGTGGTCGCCGTGGGGAACGAGGATGGGTATGTGGGGGTTGGGATCGGCAAGGCTAGGCAGGTGAGGCAAGCTATTGAGAAGGCTACTAGGGAGGCTAAGCTTAACTTGATCCCTGTTAGGCGTGGATGCGGCTCGTGGAAGTGTTCTTGCGACGAGCCTCACAGCGTGCCTTTCGTGGTGAGGGGGAAGTCGGGTAGCGTGGAGGTGACCCTTATCCCAGCTCCGAAGGGCGTGGGCCTCGTGGCTGGGGACGTGGCGAAGGCGGTGTTGCGTCTGGCGGGGGTTAAGGATGTTTGGACTAAGACTAGGGGCGACACGAGGACTACTTTGAACTTTGCAATGGCTGTGTACAACGCCTTGAGGAGCACCTACTACTTCAGGGTATGATTGCGGCGGCTAAAGAGGTGGGCGTCTATCCGCGATACGCCGTCGTTAGGCTTAGGGGGATTCCCACTACTCCGAGGAACATCGCCGCGACTCTCGACTTGTTGAGGCTTAGGAGGAAGTTCACCATGGTGGTGGTGGCTGGGTCTCCCAGCGTGTTGGGCATGATTGAACAGGTGAACGACTGGGTTACCTGGGGCGAGGTGGACGCAGACACCTTGGCCGAGGTTTTGAAAAAGAGGGGGAGGATTGTGGGGGACAAGCCTCTCACCCTCGAGTATTTGCAGAAGTGGGGGTGGAGTTCTTTTGAAGAAGTGGCACTTGCCTACGTAACTGGGGAGATAAACAGCTTGAGTTGTAAGAAGTGGAGTGGGGGCGGGGGCAGGCCGCCTTGTATTCCTTACCTCAAGCCGTTCTTTAGGCTTCACCCGCCTAGGGGCGGTCTCAACAGCGTGAAGCTACACTTCTCGGTAGGCGGGGACTTGGGCTACAGAGGCCCGTTGATAAACGACTTAATCCGCAGGATGTTGTAGGCATTGCTGGGCGGCGGCTCTCAGCCTCTCCGCCACCTCCTCCGGTGTCGTGTCTAACGTGTATATAGAGGCGCCTAACTCTGCCCCCGCGGCGTGTTTGAGCTTTCCGTCTGGGCGGTACATGCCATATATTTCGAAGTGTAAGTGATAGTACGGCGTTGAGCGGCGGAGGGGAGCTTGGTGTGTGACTAAGATGTAGGGCATTGGTTTGTCTAAGACTTTTTTCAGGGCGCAGAGGGTGTATTTCAGGGCCTGGGCTAGGGTTTTCACCTCTTCTTCAGTAAGCTCTGTTAGGGACGACGCGTGTCTTTTGGGGTAGACGTGAACCTCGTGGGGCCACCTGGCGTAGTAGGGGACGAAGCTTTTCCAGTGGTTGTTTTCGTATACTACCCTCTTCTCTTCTGCCGAGGCGATTTTGCAGTGGAGGCAGCCGCCGTTTTTCTGATACCACGCCTTGGAGTTTATCAGCTCTAGCCTTACCCTATGGGGGACTACGGGGAGTATGTAGATCTGTGAGTGTGGGTGGGTGAGCGAGACGCCTATTTCCCGCCCCTTGTTTCTAAAGAACAGGAAGTAGCGGGCCTTTGGGTCCGCCTCGGCCTCCCGCGCCTTGTCCACGACGGCTCTCAGTACTTTTTCTATTTGGGCGGTGGGGAGGTCGCTTAGGTCGTCTACGTCGTGTTGAGGAGTCTCGACTACTACCAGCGCCCTCCCATATGCCTTAAACGCAGTGTACAGTTCCTCTCGCAGGGGGGCGGGGGGATTCGGCGTCACTACCGGGTATCTGTTCGCCAGGACTAACACGTCCCAGCCGTGCCCTGTCTCGGGCATGCCTGGGCAGAAGGGGCAGAATCCTTGTGGCTGCCAGGGCCTTTGTAGCCTGTGGGGGGCTACTAAGATGTGCTCCCCGGTTGTGGGGTTTTTTCTAATTTCCATATTCCAACCCCCTGTCCACCTCCACCACCCACCACCTCGCCGCCTCTGAACTCCTACCAATTTTCACCGCGGTCTCTCTGTCGGGGGCTAGGGCGATTACCACCCCGCCTAGGCCTGCGCCTGACAGCTTGGCGCCGTAGGCGCCGGCCTCGACGGCTTTTTCCACTAACTGGTCTAGTTGTGGTAGGGAAACCTCGTAGAGCGTGGAGAGGAGCTTGTGTTGGTAAGTCATCGCCTCTCCTACTCTTCTCAACTTCTCGCCTGTGGGGAGGCGGCTCTTCATGACTCGCAGAGCTTCTTCTGTGCTTTTCTGCATCTCGATAGTGAATAACACTCTGCTACGGCCGGGCTCCGGCAACTGTTCTACGACGCCTTCGTCGAGGATGTGCCATGGAAAGTCCCAGAACCCCTCTGCCTCTACTCCTAGGACGCGTTTCAACGCGTCGACGGCGTGTTGAAGTTCTTCTTGCCGGCGTCTGTGAACTTCGGCTGTGCTGTGCCTCACCCCGCTGTCTAGGACAACAAAGACGCCGCCTTCTAGGCTGAGCCGCTCTACTTTTACAGGCGGCTTTGGGTGTATCAACGAAATGTAGCCAAAGGCGGAGCCGTATTGGTCCAGCCTGCCGCAGGGCACGCCTAGGATTTCTCTTTCTGCCGCATATGCGAGCTCGGCCACTTGGTAGAGGTCCCACGCCGCGCCGTGGAGTCTGCCCAGCCCGGCGACAAGCGCCACCAGCAACGCGGCGCTACTGGCCATCCCCGCCCCGATTGGTATCTGGGAATCCACCTCCCCCTCACAACCCTTTACCGGCACCCCCGCCTTCAACAAGGCCAACACGGCGGCTTTAGCGTAGTCGCAGAACGACCTTCCTTCCGGCGGCTCCCCGGGTGTAAAGTGGCATTGGTCTCCGGTGTTGCGCGACTTAAGGCGGCAACCGGTGCCCGGCCGTAGCCTTATGTATGTCCTTAGGTTTACGGCCACCGATACGACGGGTAGCCCCTTGTAGTCTTGATGTGTGTTTAAAAAATCCAGCCTGCCCGGGGCAGATACTACCAGAGGAGCCACACTAAGAGCCCGGCCACGGCTATTAAAAACACCCACCCCACGGGATTTGTGCGCATCACCTTACTTCCGTCAAGAGGAGGGATTGGCCACATGTTGAAGAAGGCAAGCCAGGCGTTTATAAAGGCGAAGTAGGCAAAGAATCCCGCTAGTAATCCACCCACAGACATGCCAAGTACGTACCCCGCGACGGCGAATATTATGTTTGTCAGGGGACCTGCCGAGGCTATTAAAAACACGTCTCTTTTCTCGTTGCCGTATCCATACACCCTAAACGGCGATATCATCACCGCGCCCGGCGCCGCGAAGACGACGCCAATTAACAGCGGCAGAATGATTGCCAAAGGGAGCAGTTGATAGTCGGCGCTGTAGTACGCAATATAGCCCAGCCTTTTCGCCACTTGGCGATGCGCCAGCTCATGTCCCACAAATGCAAATAGGAGGGTTATAAAGGCTAGGGGAAGTACATACAGAACCTTGCCCCAATTCACGCCTCCTCCTAACAGCCCGCCGCCAGACATCGATATGGAAAAGCCTAGAGCCAACGCCGCAAGAGATACCGCAATGTCGAAAAGCTCTCTTTTTCTTAGGTCAGGGTCGTGCACGGTGGAAAAAACGTTGTTATATTTGTCTTTTTTACCGCTTAATAGTCCTTGGCAGTTTTTCTTTGAGTAGGGACAGCACCTTGGGCACGTTGCCCTTCTCCATTATGTACACGCCTCTTTTGTGTCTATAGGCGAGCCCTCTTCTTTGTATCATCTGCATTATGACGTATACGTGCCAGCCACACTTTCGGTCCACTCCGCAGATCTCCCACGTCCTTATCACCACTACACCACCTCTGTCGACTCTGGCCTTGTACATGACGTAGTTCACCACCCTGGCCAAGTACTCCATCACGTTATACTACTTTTTTAAAACCTGCTACGTCGTCGTGTTTTTAAACCCCCCTCAGCATCTCCGCCATGGAGTGGGTTGTGAAAAGAGTTCTTTCTATACGTAGCGCCACTGCGCCTAGGTTTGGGCCAGGCGGGACCGTCTACTACCTCAGCGACTTGACTGGGCAGATGCAACTCTGGTCTTTCGACGGCGTATCCCACGACGTGGTGATCCCGTGGAGCGGCAGAGTAGGCGACTTTAGGATATCGCAAGACGGCAAGATCGTCATAGCCGCCGACGTGGGAGGCGACGAGCAGTGGAGGCTTTACCTAGTTGGCGAAGGGGCAGAGGCTGTGTCGGAGGAGGGGGTGAACACGCTGGGCGAGTGGTCGCCCGATGGGTCCGCCTTGGCGTTTACGTCGACTCGGGACGACCCGCACAACTTCCACCTATACGTCTACCGACGCGGCGCGGGCGTGGAGAAGAAGGTGGAGCTCCAGGGGATAAACGTCGTGGAGGAGTGGTCAGAGGCCGGCATGTTTATCACACACTGGGAGACAAACCTCGACAGCACGATCTACTGGTACAAAGACGGCGAGTTGAAGGAGTTGACTAGACACAGCGGAGAGGCGTTGAACCACTCGCCTAAATACATCGGCGGCGGCAAGTTGATGTACCTCACAAACGCCGACTGGGAGTACACGGGAGTCGCCGTAATGGACTTAGCCACGGGGACTTGGAAGTATGTAGTACAGCTGGACAGAGACGTTGAGCATTTTGACGTCTGGGGGAATTACACGGTCTTTACAGTAAACGAAGAGGGGGCGTCGGGGCTGTACATAATGCACATCCCGTCGGGGCTTACACACAAGGCGTCCACTCCCAAGGGCGTCGTCACTACGCTCCAGTACAGAGAAGGCAAGGTCGTGTTCTCCCTCTCCTCCATAAACCGGGGGCACGAAGTCTACATGCTAGAAGGCGGCGCCGTCCGGCAGATAACCAAGTCGCCGAAGTTCGGAATAGCCCTTGAGAAGATCCCAGAGCCTCAGTCTGTATACTACGAAAGCCACGACGGGAGGAAGATACAAGCCAACATATACAGACCCCCAGGCGAGGCAAAAGGCGCGGTGGTGTACCTACACGGAGGCCCCGAGTCTCAAGACAGGCCTGAGTTCAAGCCGCTTGTAGCCGCCTTGCTCATGGCCGGCTACCTTGTAGCCGCGCCGAACTACAGAGGGAGCACGGGCTTCGGCAAGACCTTTGTGCATTTAGACGACGTAGAGAAGCGGTGGGACGCCGTAAAAGACGTAGAGGCCTTTGCCAAGTGGCTACAAAAAGAAGGCATTTCAAAAAAGAGGCCGTGCGTCATCGGCGGCTCCTACGGCGGGTACCTGACGCTGATGGCGCTGGCCACCAGCCCAGAGCTGTGGGCATGCGGAGTCGAGATGGTGGGCATCTTCAACCTAGTGACGTTTTTAGAAAAGACGGCGCCGTGGAGGAGGAGGTACAGAGAGGCGGAATACGGCTCACTTGAAAAACACAGAGAGGTCCTTATACAACTCAGCCCGGCCTCGCACGTGGAGAAAATCGCGGCGCCTCTCATGATTATACACGGGGCAAACGACATAAGGGTACCCGTACACGAGGCAGAGCAGCTGGCACAGAGGCTGAAAGAGCTGGGCAGAGAGGTGAGGCTAATTGTGCTCCCAGACGAGGGGCACACCATTACAAAAGTGGAGAACCGCGTACGAGTCTACACAGAGGTAGTTAAGTTTATAGACGAGATGCTTAAAAAACAGTGAAAAGGCGTCCCCATGGCCAAGGCGCCGGGACCCATTGTCCTCGTCGAGCCGCTCAGCGGCAACACCTCTTTACTTATTAAAATCAACAAGATATATGCCATAAAGAGGTCAAAATACCAAGAGATAATTATCGCAGAGACGGAGGACTACGGCAGGGCCTTAATACTAGACGACTACATCCAGTCCTCCTACCACGACGAGGCCTACTACCACGAGTCCCTAGTCCAACCAGCCATGGCGACGCACCCAAGCCCCTCCGACGTTTTGATACTAGGCGGTGGGGAGGGCGCCACCCTACGCGAGGTTTTAAAACACAACACAGTGAGAAGGGCAGTAATGGTAGACATAGACGCAGACGTGGTACAGCTCTCCAGAGAATACCTACCACAGATGCACCAAGGCGCCTTCGACAACCCCCGCGCCCAGGTGGTGATAGAAGACGGATTTGTCTACGTGGAAAACGCCATAAAGGCAGGGGAGAGGTTCGACGTCGTGATAATGGACCTCACAGACCCCTACAGCTCAGACATCGCCAAGCAACTCTACACCCCCCAGTTCTTTTCAAAAATAAAAGCCATACTCCGTCCCGAGGGGGTGGTGGTGACCCAGGCGGGGAACAGCTTCTACTTCCCCAGGGAGTACGACATGGTTCTAGACGCCGTGAGGACAAACTTCGCACACGTGGCGGAGTACGCGGTTTGGATCCCATCCTTCGGCTACGCCGTGAACTACGTCTTGGGGTCTCTCAAACACGACCCCCGCAGTCTAACCGCCGAGGAGGTAGACAAGAGGCTGAGGGAGAGGGGGGTGAAGACCAAGTTCTACAGCGGGAGGACGCACGTCGCCTTTATGAACATGCCGGTGATTAGGAAAGATGAAAGAAGTTGACGTCATAAGAGGGACGTACAGCAACCTGCTCTCCGGCAAAAAGGTCATCCTCCTAGTATCGTCGGGGGCCTCCATATACAAGTCGATAGACCTGGGCAGGCTTTTAATTAGACACGGCGCAGACGTGCAGGTCTTCATGACTCCCAAGGCCGCCAGGCTAGTGTCGCCAGACCTCTTCTGGTGGGCCACCGGCCGGAGGCCCGTGGTTAAGCTCAGCGGGGCGGTGGAACACGTGGAGATCTGCGCCGACGCCGACGTTGTGGTTGCGGCCCCGGCGACGGCCAACACCTTGGTAAAACTGGCGCTAGGGCTGGCGGACAACGCGGCGCTTACCTGCGCCCTAGCCGCGTCCAGAGCTAGGAAGGTGGTGGTGCCGGCAATGAACACCTCCATGTGGAACGCGCCGCAGGTCAGAGAGGCGTTGGCCAAGCTAGCCGCACACGCCGTAGTAGTCCCCCCCGTGGAGGAGGAGGGCAAAGCCAAGTACCCGCCGCCCGAGGAGGTCGTGGAGTGGGTCATCGACGCCGTGGCGCCCCAAGACTACGGGGGGGTCAAGGTGTTAGTAACCTCAGGCCCCACGCGGGAGTACATAGACGACGTGAAGTACATAACTACGCCAAGCAGCGGCTTAACCGGCTACTACTTCGCCCGCGAGGCAAAGGCAAGGGGGGCCCACGTGACGCTGGTAACCGGCCCCACAAGCCTAAAGCCGCCCCCAGGCGTAGAGGTGGTAAAAGTGACTTCGGTGTTAGAAATGCACAACGAGGTTATGAAAAGGGCAGAGAGACACGACCTGTTTATATTCGCCGCCGCACCGCTGGACTTCTACGTGGAGAAGAAAGAGGCGGGGAAAATAGACAGCTCGCTCTCTGCGTATACTGTGGCGCTGAGACAAGCCCCGAAGACGGCGCAGGAGGTGAAAAAAGCCAACCCCAGGGCCGTGGTAGTTGGATTCAAAGCGGAGTACAACGCCCCCGAGGAGGAGATCGTAAAAAAGGCAAGGCAGAGGCTTGTGGACGGCGGATGGGCCGTCGCCCTAGCCCACGACGTTTCAAAGACTGGGTTCGGCACGCTGAAGGACGAGTACCTCCTAGTGACGGAGAAGTCTGTGGAAAAGATAGGGCCCGCCCACAAGAGAGAGCTTGCGAGGAAGGTGCTGACCCTCGTCCGACCGCTCATCGAGAGGCCTTAGCGGCCAGCTGCAGGGCCTTTACAAGCTGGTAGTGCTTCTGCTCGTCCAGCTCGATGGAGAGGATCAAGGCTCTGAGGACCGGGTCGCCTACCCTGTAGAGCTCCGCTATGCTCTCCCTCATGGCCATCTCCTCGTCGGCGAGGGCATCTAGCTCTTGCTCAGAGACGTCGAACTCCTCCCCCTTCAGCCTCCCAGAGAGGCGGTCTAGAATCATGGTCAAAATCTCGGCGTGGCGCAGGCTGTCAGTGGCAATCTGCATAAACAAGGCGCGTATCAGGGGGTTCCTAGTCTTGTAAGAATACGCCATAGCCCTAGTAGCCGTCTCCTGCTCGATACGAATACGCTCCCTAATCAACTCCTCGACCTGCTCCCGCGGGCCCCTCTGCTCCACAATGCTAGCCACAAGCTTGGCAAGCTCAGTCAAGTCCACTGGGCCCTTAGCGCCCTTGGCCGCCATGTCTAGAAAAACCTCGCAGTGGCTCCGAATAAGAGACATCACACTCTCGCTCTTCGCCAACTCGGCCGCAAGCTCGCCACCCCTCTTCCCCGAGACGTACATCGAAACAGCCGCCGGAGTCAAGCCAAGCAACCTCGCGGTCTCGTTGACGCTCAGACCCCTAGCCACAAGCTCCTTAGCCACTAACGCCCGCACAGCGGACAAATACTTCTCCAAATTCACACCAATATACACAACCCAATTTTTAAAAATACAAAACAAGAAAAAGTGTCACTCAACCTAGACACAGCCGTGGCGCAGTTAAAAAACCTATTTCCAGACAAGCCTAACTCCTGGATCCGCCGAGCCCTCCTCCGCATGCCCTACGTAAGAGAGGTTAGGGAGGGGCTGTACGTGGTGGAGGGGGTCAGAGAGCTGGGAGACTGGAAGCCCCTCTACCAGGTGTGGTGGAGTGAGCGCGAAAGGCGTTGGTACTGCACCTGCTACTTCTCCCGATTCGGCCACGTAAGGCAGAGGGGCATATGCACCCACGTCGCGTCGGTGATGCTGTACCGCCGCTACAGGCGTGTGCTGGAGAGGCTGGAGAAGAAGACAGTTTACTTCGCAACGGCGGAGGTAGAGTGCCTCGACGTAAGGGTAAGAGGCGCGGCTGAGCACAAGGTCAAGGACGCCTCCCCCGCCAAGTCGCTTTTGGACTACGCCAAGCCTAGGCGATACGTGGTGTACGCAATAGCCGAGGGAGAGGAGGTCGTCGTCGAGTGCGACGGCCGCCAGATACGCGTAAAGGGAGAGGCCTTGGACTACCGCGTTGCCAAGGCTCTTCTAGAAGAGGAATAGTTATTAATCGGGGGTTAAATGGTGCCATGTATCGAGTATACGAGAGGAAGGTCCAGGTCCCGATCCGCATTTCTAAAGGCGCCGACGAGCAGAGCCGTTTGAGAAAACTAGAGAGGTGGCCGAGGGAGGCTGGCGTCTCTGTGGTGCTCGACGAGTCGGGCTCCAACTTTAACAAGCTTGTCCAGATATACGCCGCCGACTACGGCATGGAGGTGGGGCAGAAGAACTGGGATGTCAAGACTGAGGGCGGCGAGGTTAGGGCCAGGCTGGAAATACCGCTACTGAAAGGCGGGGATGTAAAGGGGAGGGCCGTGATGGAGGCAACCATCCCAAAGACTCCCACCGGCGAGGAGGGGAACAACTACGTCTACACGGCAGACGTGTTGTACTACGTGGAAATCGACGAGCAGGTTTTGTCGGAGTCCACCACAAGCGGCATGGTTGAGTTCAGCTTGTGATTAGGGGCTCCGGCGTACTCCTCCACATAGCCTCTCTCCCCGGCGGCTGTTTTATCGGCGACTTGGGCCCCGCGGCTTACGAATTCGCCCAATGGCTGGCGTACGCCGAGCAGACCTACTGGCAGGTCCTGCCCATAAACCACACCCTGCCGGAGTACGAGAACTCTCCCTACAGCGCCGTGAGTAGCTTCGCGGGGGAGCCGCTATTAATCAGCCTTGACCTGTTGAAAAGAGAGGGGCTACTCGGAGACGTGCCCCAATGCCCGCCCGTGGCGCGGGCGGATTACGTAAAGGCTTGGGAGGTGAAGGGCGGTGCTCTAGAAAAGGCTTTTAAGAAGGGGAGGGGGCTGAGGGACTACGCCTTGTTTAAAGAAGAGGCGGCCTGGCTCGGGGACTACGCCTACTACATGGCCATGAGAGAGAGGTACGGCCCGTGGCCCAAGTGGCCCAAAGACGCAAAGCCGCCGCGCCAGAGAGTGGAGTTTTATAAATTTGTACAATTCGTATTTTGGAGGCAGTGGGAGGAGCTTAAGAAATTTGTAAACAGCCTGGGCATCTTCATCATCGGCGACCTGCCCTTTTACCCAAGCCTAGACAGCGTAGACGTGTGGAAGAACAGGCGCTTTTTCAAAGTGGGCGAAGACGGCAGGCCGCTTTACGTGGCCGGCGTGCCGCCCGACTACTTCTCGCCCACTGGGCAGCTGTGGGGCAACCCCGTGTACAACTGGGACGCCCTAGAGGCCGAGGGGTTTAGGTGGTGGGTAGAGAGGCTGAGGCACAACCTAGCCGCATTTGACTACGTGAGGCTGGACCACTTCAGAGGGTACGCCGCATATTGGGAGGTGCCCGGAGACGCGCCCACTGCGGCTCACGGCAAATGGGTCAAGGCGCCTGGCAGGAGGCTTTTCGAGGCCGTTGCGTCAGAGACGGGCCGCCTCATCGCCGAGGACCTCGGCTACATCACGCCAGACGTCGAGGAGCTGAGAGACTGGCTGGGGATCCCCGGAATGCGCGTGTTGCAGTTCGCGTGGGACGGAAACCCGGCGAACCCCCACAAGCCTCATAACTATGTAAAAAACCTAGTGGCGTACACGGGGACCCACGACAACAACACCGCCGTCGGCTGGTTCTTCGAGGAGGCAACCCCCCGGGCCAGGAGGGAGTTCTTAACCTACTCCAACTGCAGGGCGAAGGAGGTGCACTGGTGTTTTATAAGGCTCGTCATGATGTCTGTGGCAGACGTGGCGATAGCCCCCGCACAAGACCTGCTGGGGCTGGGGGCAGAGGCGAGGATGAACAAGCCCGGCACCGTCGGCGGCAACTGGCGTTGGAAACTCGCCGAAATGCCGCCACGCCAGGTGTGGGATAGGCTGAGGCGGTACACCAGAGCCTACGGCAGGTGACTTTTTAAAAACAGGCGTAGTACACTTTATGATGTCGTGTGCCGCCCCTGAGAGGTGATGTCACCCCTGTCGGATCTGAAGCTTGGCCAAGCTGTCCTGAATCTTCTCTACATACCACTTAAGCTCTTCCAACTCCTCGGCGGTGAAGTCCCGGTGCCAGTTCTCCACGAGGCGGCTTATGAACTGTAAAGCGTAGTGCAGAGCCGGCCAATAGGGGTGATGCTCGGCGATGCTGTCCGCAAGCCTCTGCAACTCCTCAATGCGCCTAAACATTGCAGAAGTCACGTCAGGCTCCATTGCCACGCCTCGGCGCCTTTTTCCACCCGCCTACCAGCAGTTGAAGTCTTCAAGGACAGGTACTGCCTTAAAAGGTTGGGGAGGACTACTTTCGTCACTCTGTCCCAATTCTCCTCTATCGCTCGCCTCAGCCACCGACAGTTGACGCCGCCATATTCTGCGTATAGCTTTGAAAAGGCGTCGTCAAGAAATGTGTAGACCTCGTGGGACTCCCCGCGCCTCTCCACCTCTAGCGCCAGGCCGCGGTGGCCCCAGCTCTCTAAGAGTCTGACGACCTCTGGGTGGAGGAGCTCAAATATTACAAGCCTACTCATAGAAAACGCTTCGCCTCTGCTTTTTAAACATAGTCCTCTCTCCTGGCCAGGTTTTTCGGCTCCTTGCCCTCTGCCCACCTCAGCAAATTCTTTACGGCCTCTACGGCCATCTCTCTCCACACTTCTTCGTTGCCGTAGCCGCCTGCGATCCAGGGAGTGGCGACCACGTTGGGGAGCGCAATTACGTCGGCGTCTTTTGAAAAGTTGTTGCGCCCCCACCAGACGTCGCTTGCGTAGACGAAACGGGGCCTTTCTTTTAATATTCTTAAGACCCCCTCTCTGTCCACCACCTCGGCCCTGCCTACGTTGACAAAGACGGCGTCTTCTCTCATAAGCGCCAGGTGTTCGTAGCGGATTAGCCCCCTTGTGTGTTTGTTAAGAGGCAGGGCGCACACGGCGGCGCGGGCGCCTCGCAGAGCCTCGGAGAGGTCTGTCGTGAACCTCCACGGCCCCTCCCTAGGCCTCCTGGCAAAGCCCCACACCTCCGCCCCCATTGCGGCGAGGAGCTTGGCCACCCTAGACCCTATCTCGCCCAGGCCCAGCACGGCGACCTTGCTCCTCCTCACCAGTGGGATCTCCAAGTCTCTGTTGTAGTCTCCTCTCTTCATCTTGTCGTTGTACTGCATTACTTTTTTAAAAGAGGCGAGGAGCAACGCCATGGCGAACTCCACCACTGCGTCTGCGTTTGACCCCGCGTTTCCCGCCACGGCCACGTGCGGGGGGATGTGCTCCCAGGGGAGGTGGTCGAGGCCGGCCGTGACGACCTGTATAAACTTAAGGCTGGGCAGTTTTTGAAGCTCCTCGGGGGTGATCCTCGACACCAGCGCCGCCTCTACTTGGGTGAGGTCGTCGCTAGGCCCCACCACTTCGAACTTCTGCCTAAGTAGCTGAGCCGCCTCGGGCGGAAGCTCGAAGTTGAGGTAGACTTTCATATGTGTGGCCTACTGCTTGTTTATAAGTCTTACAAAAACCTCTTCGAGGTCGGCGGCGCCGTATCTCTCCATCAGCGCGCGGGGCGCGCCGGACTCCACCACCACGCCGCTGTTTATGAAGTACACTCTGTCGCACACCGCCTCCACCTCTAACATGTTGTGGCTTGAGTACAGCACCGAGGCCTTCCTCTCGGCGGCGTACTGCTTTACCGCCCTCCTTATCTCAACTGCGTGCACTACGTCGACGCCGGCGGTGGGCTCGTCGAGTAGCAAGACGGAGGCCCCTACTGTGAGCAGGGCGGCGAGGACAAGCCTCCTCTTCATCCCCCTTGAGTAGGTCTTTACCTTGTCGTCGACTCTGGCCCCCAGCCCCGACATCTCCACGGCCTCCTTCACGTTGTCTACGCCGTACAGCCCGTGGATAAACTCTATAAACGCCCTCCCGCTTATGTTGTCGTACGGCATGACCTCCTCGGGGAGGTACGCGAGGCGGCGCTTTACCTTGGCAAACTCCTTAGAGGTTGTCCTCACCCCCATCACCTCGGCGTATCCCCCGTCTGGGCTCAACAGCCCCGCCAAGATTCTCAAAGTGGTGGTCTTGCCGGCGCCGTTTGGGCCTATGAGGCCCACCACCTCCCCCGGCGCGACCTCTAGGGATACTCCTCTCAGCGCCTCCACTGCGCCGAACTTTTTCACGAGAGAGTGGGCCTTGATCATCGCCTTCTCCGCCCCAAGACGATGTACTGCGGCGTGGCTAGGCGTAGCGCCAAGGCCGCCGCCGCGGCGGCGAGCGCCGCGTCTATTAACAGGTAGGCAACCGCCCTGTGGGGCTGGCCCATGAGCAGTGACGCCGCTATTGACATCGGGTGGGTGAAGGGGTACCACTCCATGCCATCCACGGTTGTGAACAACGCGGCGAAGGACGGCAGGAGCATCGGCACCACCACGGCCGGCACGACGCTCTGGGCAGTTTTCAAATCCTCTGTCCTCACCGCAACTAGAAACGACATAGACAACACGACAATTGAGAGGGCGAAGGCAGACGCCAGCGCATACGCCAAGACGTTGAAATCGAGGGGCAACGCCGCTGTGGGGGACGGCGCCGTCACAGCCGAAATGTAGTATGCAAAGGCCACGGCGTACAATAAGAATTGAACGACGGCGAGTAGAAGCGCGCTGAAGAACTTAGCCACCACCACCGAAGTAGCCGTGGCGGGGGTGGAGAGGATTAGTTCAAACATCTTCTTCTCCTTCTCTACGCCCACTGCAACAGCTGCCGTGGAGGCCACCATCATAGGCACTATAAACATGAAAAGCCAGGAGAAGAAAAAGGCTGAGAACAAGGCGCCCACCTCCTCCAGAGACAGCCTCCTCCCCCCGAAGTATACATATACTCTCTGCTCAACTAGCCTCGGCGGGAGGCCGATCCTCTCGGCCACGGCCTCTGCGGCGGCATCAACCGCAGGCAGGTTGGAAAAGGCAAACACGCCGCGGTACTTAGATGCCAGTTCCACCACGGCTGGGAAAGAAAAGTTGGCCGGGACAAAGACGACGAAGCCGTACTTATCGAGCAACTCGGCGCTGAATCCGCGGTAGACGACGCCTCCCCGCCTCGCCAACTCGTCGACGAACATCCAGCCCAGCTGGGTGGTGTTGTCCACCACTACTGCAAACTTGGCGAAAGACGAGGCGGCGGCCTTAACCGACCCGCCCATGACGGCGCCTAGCGCGATGAGTAGAACAAAGCCCCCCAGAAGCGATGCGATAAAATAACGGCTGGACAACACCTCTTTCAAGTCTTTCTCAACTATGGCCCACACAGCGCCCACTTTTAAAAGTGTGGTCGTACTAAAATCTTATGGCGTACGTATTCGCCTCCCCCATCCACGGCACGGAGTACATCTCCGAGGTGTTAGAAGCCGTGGGGAAGTCGGTGGGCCTGCGGAGAGAGGGGCCTCCGCCTAAGGTGCCCTTGGTTGTACACGCCACTGGGGGCACCACGTGGAATGTGGTGGATTTTGTGGTGAGAGGCGGCGCGAGGGGGGCCGTCCTCGTGGGCTTCGGCGAGCACAACAGCCTGGCGAGCGCCCTCCACACGCGGGCTGAGCTGGAGTCGTTGGGCGTGCCCAGCATTGTTTTCCACTGCACTTCTTTTAGAGACTGCGGCGCAGTGTTGCAGAAAGCCAAGGCCGTGGCCGACGCGGCTAGCCTCCTCCTAGGCGCGAGGGCTGTGTTAATAGGCAGAGCCACGGCGCAGGTGGAGGCGGCGAGGAGGCTGGGCTGGACGGTGGAGGTGGTGCCCCTAGAGGAGTTTGAAAAGGCGGTAGACGCCGCGGACCCCGACGAAGATGCGCTTAAATTGTTCAACGACGTTAAGGTGGCGAAAATCACATCGGCGTTGAGGAAATACGCCGAGGGCAGAGACTTGGCGGCGATCCAGTGCTTCCCCTACCTCATAAAACACAAAGTCACGCCGTGCCTGGCCCTGGCTCTGCTAAACTCCAGAGGCTCCACAGTGGCCTGCGAGGGCGACCTCGCGGCTGGATTCGCCATGCTCCTCTCGCGCAGGCTGTCGGGCTACTCCGGCTGGATCTCCAATGTGGTACACGCCGCCGGGGGCGAGGCGGCGTTCGCCCACTGCACCATCAGCCTAGACATGGCCAAGTCGTGGAGACTAATGCCGCATTTCGAGTCCGGCTACCCGCACGGGCTCGCCGCCGAGCTGGCACACGACGTGTACACAGTGGTGTCGGTCTCGCCGCGTCTAGACGCAATAGCCGTGGGAAAGGCCGCGGTGAGAAAAAGCGGCAACTTCATGAAAGACGCCTGCAGAACGCAGGCCCTTGTAGACTTCGGAAAAGAGGTGGACATACCCGCAAAAGCCCCGGCCAACCACCACGTCTTCATCCCAGGCGACCACGTGGAGGAGGTGAAGGCGGTGGCGAAGCTTTTAAACATGAGGCTTGTCGAGTATTAGTGTTGTTAGAAAAGCTGAGGGCCGCGCAGTGGGGGAGGACTGGGGCTAGGCTCGTATTGCTACACGGCTCTGCGCTGAGAAGAGAAAACCCGAGAGACGTGGACATAGTGGCGTATACAGACAAAGACGTGGAGGAGGTGATGCTAAACATCATGGAGGCGGTGGAAGACGCCGCTGGGCTCCCCGCCGACGTATACGTCTTTAACAATTTCGAAGATTTAAACTGCACCCTCGTGCTAATGGCCGCGGGCAACGGAGTAGTCCTATACGCCGACGAGGCGGGGAGGTGGGCTTTTGTAAAAGCCCTTGGGATATGCAACGACTACCTCCTCACGAGGGAGAAGGTGAAGTACACAGAGACGTTGGTAGAGCGGCTGTGGAGGCGTGTTGCACAATAACTAGAAAACGTCCTGCGCCACGTCGATTTGCTAGAGGGGGCTAAAGCAAGGGGCATAAACTGGGACGACGTATATGCCGTGTTACACGCCCTTCAAATACATACGCAGTCGGTGATTGACTACCTACTCCACATGCTCGACGATGGGCGTGGCCAGTGAAACTCCCGTGAAGTGCATACGTATTGACAGGTGCGGGGCTTCTCAGCCTTGAAGAGGGAGAGGATGAGAAGGCTGGTGGGCTTTCGAAATATAATTGTCCACGAATACGGCGAGGTGGATGTGGAGAGGGTTCGCCGAGTTGTTGAGGCAGGAAGCTACGTGCGCGTCGCCGAGATTGTTAAGAGGCTAAATGACGAGCTGAGGCGGAGGGGCTTGCTTGAGCCCTAGCCGCTTTTCCTCCACACCGCGCCGTAGAAGGGCATTGTTTTTATCAACCGCTTCTCCAGCTTGAAGTACATGCCGAGGAGCCCCTCGACTTGTTTCCAGGTGTAGACGTGGACGGCGCCCAGCGCCGCGGTTATGGCCAAGTATCCTGGCATGGACTCTACGACGGGTTGCGCCACGTACAACGCCCCGCCTTGTTTCAAAGCTCTGCCGATGCACTCCAACTCCTTGGCGGGGTCGGGCATCCACTGCATTTTCTCTATCAACAGGGCTACGTCGAATTTCTCGGCGAGTTCACATGCTGTGGAGGTCGTTACGAACTTGGCCTGGGGCGCCACCGCCCTTGCCAGTTCTGCGTATGAGGGGTTTGGGTCGTAGCCCACGTATATGCCCGGCGAGTAGTCTTCGTAGTACAACGCGGCTAGGTGTCCCTCTCTGCTGTACGGCTCGACTACGGCGACTTGGGACTGCGCGCCGACCGCCTTTAAGAAGGTCTTTACCATTATCCTATGCCAGCCCTGTAGCTGTATGTCGCTGTAGAGTAGGTCTAGGGCGTTTCTGTCTGCCTCGTCGCCTGCTATCTTTACGGCGCCTATTTCGTCCAGCTTCTGGTGCATCTCCACCCACTCTCTTGCGTAGACGCCCTTAGGCAACTCCGGCTTCTTCACGTCGCCCTTCGGCGAGCCGTCTTCTCGTATTAAGCCGCGGAGAAGCAACGACTCGTACAACGCCTTGACAAAGACATTTTTAGAACTGCCAAGCCCAGCCTCCCAGACCTCTCTCCACCACTTCGCGGCGTACCAAATGCTCCAGTCTAAAGCCTTTTTCAACTCGAAGAAGCCTCCTGACGCCTCTATATACTCCTTAAAGTACTTATAGACAGCGGGAAACTCAGTTATGTACATATCAAGGCGCCCGAGTCTCTCAGCTTTACCAAAAGAGGCCACAGCTCCTTAGGCGCGCGCCCAGATTCCACAGCTTGCAAAACCCTCTGCTGGACGGCAGTGCTAAGCGCCCCGATCCTCTCCCAGTCCCTCACCTCGCAGTCGTATAGCCTCACCTCCTCCGCCAACTCCCCCGGCCCCACCTCAACTACAAAGCCGCATTTTGGACAGGGGATGCGGGCAGGGCCTCTCTGCGTCAACTCGACGTAGACCTCGCCGCCGCAACTGCACGTCTTCCTAGTTACAAAGACTAACTGCACGTACACACAAGTCTACCGATAGAAAACCTTTTCGGTATACACGCCGAGGCCTAATGTAAGCGGACTACGCGGTACAGGTTGTCTCTCTCGGCGGGGGTGAAGCCCGCTGTTTTAATTATCCTAATCACGTCCTCTCTCCTGTCCACGGGGGCCTCGGCCCTCTTCCACTCAAGCACCTTCTCCTCGTATAAAGTCCCTCCGAAGTCGTCTGCGCCGAAGTACATGGCCAGCTGGGCCGTCTCGGGCCCTGTGGTCAGCCAGCCGGTCTGTACGTGTGGTATAAGCCCGTCGAAGACAATCCTCGCCGCCGCCACCATTCTCAAGAGCGTCGCCGAGGTCTTGGGGTGCGGTATCTTCTTGCCCAGCTCGCTTGTGCCGGGCTCGAAGTTCCAAGCGATGAAGGCCATGAAGCCGCCGGTCTTGCGTTGCAACTCGGCGATTTTGTACATGTGCGTGGCGATGTCGCTTAGCGACTCCACGTGGCCGTACATCATAGTGGCTGAAGAGGGAATCCCCAGCTTGTGGGCCTCTTCCATTATGCGGAGCCACGTGTCCGAGTCTATCTTCTTCGGGGCAATTACCTTACGCACGTCGTCGACTAAAATCTCGCCGCCGCCCCCAGGCATGGACTCCATGCCGGCTTCCTTAAGCCTCTCAAGCACCTCTCTATACGACATCCTCTCCCTCCTCGCCAGGTACTCCACCTCGAGTGGAGACAGGGCGTGTATGGCTATGTGCGGGGCCTTGGCCTTGATCCTCCTAAACAGCTCCTCGAAGTACTCCAGCCCTATCTCGGGGTTCACGCCGCCTTGCACCAACACCTGCCTTATCCCGTGGAGCGCGTCGACCTCCAACACCTTCTTCACAGCTGTCTCCACGTCGTATGTATACGCCTCAGAGTGGCGGGGCGGCCTGTAGAAGGCGCAAAAACTACACCCAACTACGCACACGTTGGTATAGTTCAAGATCATGTTCGAAATATACGTCGTGACGTCGCCGTATAGCCTACGCCTAATCTCGTAAGCGCGCCTTCCCAGCTCCCACAGGTCCATCCGCAGGAGTTCCAAAATCTCAGAAGGCTTCAGCACTAGCCAATGCGGTGATGCACATTTAAAAATTACCTGCGGCCTGCGATATGTTAAAATATTCCACTTCCGCTTCCACCGTGGTCAAGACAGGCGACGTCGTAGAGATGGCTTTAAGGGGCCTTTCTAGAGAAGACGCCGAGTTTCTGCTACGCGAAGTCGACGTGTTTACGCTCGCAGAGGCGGCCCATCTGCTGACGAGGAAGTTTTTCGGCGACGTCGTGACGTTTGTCAACAACGTAGTCGTAAACTACAGCAACGTGTGTGTGGCCAAGTGCCCAATATGCGCCTTCTACCGCCTGCCGGGCGACCGGGAGGGCTACACGAGGGGCGCCAAGGAGGTGGCCGCCATGGTGAGGCAGTTCGTGGAGAAGTTCGGCGTCACGGAGCTCCACATAAACGGCGGCTTCAACCCATTCCTAAAGCCGGAGTACTTCGACGAACTGTTTAAAACTGTGAAGAGAGAGGCGCCGGGGGTGGTGATCAAGGGGCCGACCATGGCCGAGGTGGACTACTACGCCAAGCTGTGGGGGGTCAGCAGAAGGGAGGTTTTGGCGAGGTGGAAGGAGGCCGGCCTAGACGCGATCTCGGGGGGAGGAGCTGAGATATTCGCAGAAGAGGTGAGGCGGGTGGTGTCGCCGCACAAAATCTCGGGGGAGGAGTGGATTGAAATCGCAAAGCTGGCGCACGAGCTGGGGATCCCCAGCAACGCCACTATGCTGTACGGACACGTTGAGGAGCCGCGGCACGTCGTGGACCACATATTTCGCATAAGAGAGCTACAGGAGAAGACGGGGGGCCTCCTCCTCTTCATACCCGTCAAGTACAACCCCCTCAACACAGAGCTTTTTAAAAAAGGCGTCGTGAAGGGGCCGGCGCCCTCCACATACGACGTAAAGGTGGTGGCGCTGGCGAGGCTTATACTACTAGACAAGCTGAAAGTGGCGGCGTACTGGCTATCGGTGGGGAAGAAGCTCGCCTCCACCCTCCTCCTGGCCGGCGCCAACGACTTGGTGGGCACTATGTACAACGAGGCCGTGCTCACCTCAGCCGGCGCAAAACACACGGCGACCGTCGAAGAGCTGGCCGCCATCGCCAGGGAGGCGGACAAGAGGCCCGCCCTCAGAGACACCTTCCACAGAATAATTAGGTATATATAGAGGGACGAGTGGGGCCGTGTGAGAGTTGTTAGGCTGAAGTACGCACACTCAGACCCGCTGTTCTACAAAGCTAGAGTTAACGTCGTCTCAGCCTCTAACTTAGAGTCGGCGCAAATCCTTCTGAGAGGAGAGGCATGTTGCGGCTTTGTCCCCGTTACTCTCGCTGCAAAGTACAAGCTCCCAGTCGTGCCGAGAGTGGCGATATACAGCGACGGGCCTGTGATCTCCTCACGCCTCTTCCGCGGATCTGGCGAGGGCTACGCCGCCGTGGACGACACTACGGTGAGCGCCTTGGCGTTAAAAATCGTCCTGGGCATCGACTTTGTGAAAGTGTCCGCCATAGACGGGGCGCTGAGCCGCTACGCAGGCGTCCTCGTCATTGGCGACGAGGCTCTTAGGCTGGTAGACAGGGGGGTTCCGCATATAGCAGACGTTGGCGAGGTCTGGCGGAGCAAAGTGGGCACCCCCCTGGTCTACGCAGTCTTCGCCGCCGCGCCGGGGGCGCCTAGGCGCGACGTTGAGAGGGCGGTTGAGGAGGTGGAGTCCTCGCTACTACACTTCTACGAAAATCCGGCGCCTGTGGTGGAGAAAGCGGCGTCTAGGCTGGGCGTGTCTTCCAGGCTTGTAGAGGCGTACTACGCCTCTGTGAAGTACACGGTGAGCCCCTACGTGTTGAGGGGGCTTGAGCGGCAGTGTTCGCTTATGGGCCTCGGCGAGTTGCAACTAGTATAAGTGTACCGCTAGCTCCAAGACGCCGGCCACGTTTATTACGTCGCCGCCGTTTAGCTCCAGCAGGCCAGCCCCCCTGATATCCACGCCGTTGAGAAAGGTCCCGTTGCTACTGCCTAGGTCTAAGACGTAGTACTTACCCCCAATCTTCTTCACTGCGAAGTGCCGCCGAGATATGTAGACGGCGTAGGGGTGCCACAGGAAGTCCTCCCGGCCGAAGACTCTGTACTCCTCGACCCTAGCCGCGTAGCGCCCGTCTGCAGTCTTTAATACCAGGACGGGGGTGGGGTATACCTCCACTGTGTAGACCTCCACGTCGTAATAGGCGCCGCCTCTTATATAGCCAACGCTTATAAGTATACTGTCTAAAGTCTTTATAATCCGCGGCCCGGCATACACACATGGATCTAAGAGAGGCCGTGAAGATACAGTTGGAGTTCTCCAAGTCTAAGTTCCCCAACTTCTGGCGCGTGGAGGACGAAAAAGACGTGGCGCTCCGCCTCGAGTACCTCTCCAACGCCTTGGCGGGGGAGGTGGGCGAGTTGGCGAATCTCGTGAAGAAGGTGGTGAGGGGAGTAGTCTACGGACATGGGGGCGCCACTCTTGAGGCCCTTAGGGAAAGCATCGTGGAGGAGCTGACAGACGTCTTCATCTACACGCTGACCATGGCCGGCTTCCTCGGCGTCGACCTAGAGGAGGCGTTTTTGAAAAAACTTGAGGTGAACCGTTCCCGCTTCTAGTAAACTTTTTATGTATACACAGTTGGTTTACCGTGGGTAGCGAGGTCATTTCCATAAGTGTGAGGCGAGGGCTGAAGAAGGAGTTAGAAGAGCTGGGCATAGACTACGCAGAGCTTGTCAGAGAATTCCTAGAGGAGGTGGTTAGGCGGGAAAAGATGAAGATGTTGCTGAAGAAGGCTGAGGAGGTGCGGAAGGAGCTCGCCGCCAGGGGGTCTTTTAGGCCCACCGCCGACCTCGTCCGGGAGGACAGAGATGAAGCTGGTGGTTGACGCCTCCGCCCTGGGCGCCCTCTACTTCCCAGAGCCGCAGAGCGACTTCGTGGCTGAGGCGGTGGGCAGGTGCGCAGAGTGCCACTCGGTAGACCTCGTCTACTACGAGTTTACAAACGTGGTGAGGAAAAGAGCCGCGTTGGGAGAAATAGACGCCGAGACCGGGCGCAGGATACTGGAAGAGGCGTATCAGCTACTCTCCACTTTCGTAATTCACCGCGGCGAGGACCTGGCACTAGACGCATACGGCTTAGCCCTCGACCTGGGCATAACAGTCTACGACGGCGCCTACGTGGCGGCGGCGAGGCGCTCCGGGGCGAGGCTACTGACCACAGACAAAAAGCTGGCGTCAGCGTTACGCAACAGAGGGCTGGGCTTTTTGATAGTGTGACCGGAGCCCCCCTCACAGCAGGCCCCCGGGCCCTCTCAGGAGGCCGATCCTGCCGCCAATACTAACCTGGGAGTTTTAAAAGCCTTCCGCCTTTCTTATCTTCTCCTCAATGCGCAACTCCTTATCTAGCCTTCGGTCTATCTTCACAGTGAAGAGAAGCCGTTGCGCCCCCATTTCCACAAGCGCCTTTTCAACCCGCTGGAGTAGGTCAGCCAGCTGTTGGTAGGAGTCTACCTCTACGTCGGTAAAGCCAGCCCCCGTCTGGTACTTAAGCCCCATCTCTCTAATGACTTGAGTGGCCTTCTGCACATACTTAGACACACTCGGAGACCCAGTGCCTATAGGCACCACCGAGAAGCTCACCACCATCTTAGCCATGTCAAGACAAAAACACTAGTTAAAAGCCTTTATCCCACGCTCAACACACAATGACCTTGTTGCGGTGGTATACGGCTAGATGCTGTACGGGTCTGTAATCCTAAGGCCTTTTTTCATTGCCCTGTCTCTTATGGCCCTCGAGTTAATAATCTGTTTGTCTATCGTAAGTAGAAATTTGGCATGGGCGTCGGCCAACGCAGTGGCTACGATAAGTATATCGTACAAGCCGAGCCATTTTATCTCACTCAATAGATCGTTGACAATACTCGTAAACTCTTTCCAGCTATCTTCAGTAAACCAATATAGCTCGACTCCCTGGGGCAAATTGCAGGATAGCGTCTTAGCATAGACCTCTGACAAGGCAAACGGAGACGCGACTACGCGGAACTGCCCCTTCTTAACGTAAGTCTTATTTAAAACGTTTTTGAGAGTGTTATTATCTAACAGGACATTGGAGTCGACGTGGATTGTCTGAGTCATCTAAAAAGTCCAAGCACTTTGAGCAGGGACAACGCATTTCGTATATCTTGTTCTTCTGCCCAAGGCTTTAAGAACTTTAGGTGGTCTAATACCTCGTCCACAGTCCAGTCGGTATAGCGCTCCTTATATGCCTCGAGGAGGGCGTGCAGTGTGGCGGCAAGTTCGAGGACTTTTGTGTCGGCTTTCTTGAGCTCCTCCAGCGCGGCCAACAGCTTTTCGTCTGGCCTCGCGGCCTCTGCCAGTTTGGCTACTTCACCGTCGCCGTGTCTCGCAATAGCCATATAGTCGTCGGCCAAGGCGCTGGAGTAAGGCCCTCTGATGTACAAATCGAAGTCGTAGTTAAATCCAAAGCCGCAGGCCTGCAACAAGTAGACCGCCTTCTGGACGCGGAGCCTGGCTTCGAAGTCGAGTAGCAAGTCCTCTGCGCTTAAGCCAAGCTCCCTAATCACAAATCCAAGCAAAGCAAGCATACTTGACATCAATAAAGATCTGTACCCCACTATATATATCTTTTCGACGACTATGTCATAGTTCAAAACCAAGCTTCCATAGAGACGACCTCGGCTAACTGCATCGTGGTGGATGTGGAGATTTCCAAAGTTGAGTTGCGCCGCAACGCGCCTCCTACGTCTTTAAGCTTGGCGTACGCACACCCCCCTTGACCTACTTCACGTCTATTACTCGACATCGCTGTCTGCCATTCGATAACGCTAAATTAATATACAGCCCGTGTTATATGTGAAACGCATCTCCACGGGGATTGCCGAGCTAGACAAGGCCCTTGAGGGGGGCATCCCCCAGGGGTCGTGGGTGGTGGCCACGGGGGAGCCCGGCGTGGGGAAGTCCATCCTCTGCATACACTTCGCATACGCGGGGCTGAGGGCGGGGGACCCCGTGGTGTACGTCACCACGGAGCAGGAGTTCCGCGACGTGATAGAGCAAGCAAAGCAGTTGGGCATGGACCTCTCCCAGTTCTCCGTCTACAACATCGCTTGGAGGAAGGAGCCCGAGGAGCTCCCCGAAATTGTGGTGGTGGACATCTTCGGCCTGTTAAAGGTGGCAAGGCAACTCACAGAGAAGGCGAAGGAGGAGAGCCCCGACAAGGTGAGGCGCTACGCCGCCCTCTCGATAGACACCCTGATCGAGGCAATCAACGAGGCCTATGAGATACTCGCCGTGACTAAGGAGAGGGGGACTCCCGAGAGGCACGTCCGCCTCGTGATAGACTCCATGTCGGCGTTCTGGGTGGACAAGCCGGTGATGGCCCGCAAGTATTCGTACCAGCTGAAGATCGCCACCCACCGGGACAACGTGACGGCGCTCCTCACCAGCCAGTACGCCCCCACCACGAGACAGGCCTACGGCTTCGGCCTGGAGCACATCGCCGACGGGGTGATACACATGTGGATGGACGACGTAGAGGCGGCCAAGGAGGTGAGGAGGTGGCTGATCGTGAAGAAGATGAGGATGACGGCCCACTACACCAAGGCGTTCAGGGTGAGGATAGAAACAGGAAAAGGACTTGTACTAGAGCCCACGTGACAACACTTCGACGGGTATAAATAAAAATCATTAAGGGCCTGGGAAAATACAAACTAATGGCCGCAGAGACTTGGCGGAATCAACAGCTCTGTGTTGTGTAGTGCGCTAATGTGTGGAGTTGTATGCTCTGAGTTTTCTGTCTGGCGCCGCGTTTACCCGCCAGGCCGCCGCTGCGGGGAGAAGGCCCTCCTCCATTTTTCTAACAGCTCTTTCAAGTCGGCCTCCACCTCGCCGGTTTTTACGTATTTCCAAAAACGAGGCATTTCTGGGCTCCCAGTGGTGACGTCCTCTAAGGCAAGGGCAACTGCGGTGGGCACGTCTCGGCCCGCTTCGGCCACTGCGGCGAGGCTGATGTTCAGCTCCTTAGCCGCCACGTAGCACATGTAGCGGTACCGCCGGGGGCAGTGTCTGACGGCCTCCTCCACCGGCTCGTAGTCCTCCCTCACCTTTTTTATAACCGGCTTGTTCCTATACGTAATCGAGGCCCACAGGTAGCGTAGCCTGGCGTACACCTCCACGTAGAGAAAAACAGGCCAGTTTTTTAAGGCTTCCACCTAAACCTAAACCCCTCCCTCCCCCCCACGTTTGTCCCCTTCGCCACTCGCACGCGCAAAATATTAGGCTCGGGGACCTCCACCTCTCCCGCAAAGTAATACTCCAGTATTTCTGAGCCTTGCGGCAACATCCATACGGCCTCGTAGTCGTACTCGGCGACCTCGGCCTCGTAGTAGTTCTCGTACGTGTTTTCGCCGGGCGCCAGAGGGGCTGGGAAGCCGCCCAGGAAGACTATATAGGGCCTAGCAGGCGAGCCCCGTAGGCCTATATACACGTCGTAGACGGTAGGCCTCACCCTCTGCCCGTTGATTCTTACAATCTCCTCGTCCATGAAAGACTGCATGTTGTCCCACAGCGCGGAAATCTCCCTCTCCAGCTCCTCGCCGCCGCGCCTAAGCAACTTGGCGTAGTACTGCGACTTGTCTAAGTAGTCGAAAATAATAACCATGGACACCGCGCCGGGGCTCACCACGTAGAAGCCCTGGGCGTACACAGGCACTACCTCCTCCCCCATAGCCTCTCAAGACACTCCTTCTCCACCGGCCCCAGCTGGGCGGGGACGATAAACACGGCGGGGCCGTCGAGGTCGAAGTCGGCCACTTTGCCCAACTCCTCGTAGTACACCCCGCCGCCCCAGCCCAGGCGGTGCACCACCACGACCTTTCTACCCGGCGTAAAAACCCCCCGCCCCATCCTCCCCTCCAGCTCTAGCAACACCCGCGCCGCCTCCGCCGGCGTCATGAAGGACCCATCGTCTCTGACGTCTAGAAGCAAGAGGGTGTGGAGGCCCCTGGAGAGGTTCAGCTCAGCCAGTTCGTAAGGCCTTGCGGAGTAGACCCCGCCCCTCGGGTACGTGACCGTGGCAACGCCCCCCAGCTTGTAGACAGAGAGGCAGCTAACCGAAAAGGCGGCGCAGACTATGGACACCCCCGGCACGATAACCACGTCGTACCCCCTGGCCTTGACCTCAGCCACCAGAGACGAGTGGGCGGTCGCCAAGGCGGGGTCCCCGGCGGTGACCAACACCGCCTTCTTCCCCTGGCGCAAGCAGTCCAATATGGCCCTCCCAGACTCGTCCTCCAGCTGCCTCCTAGTCAGGCGGATTGGCTTAGACCTCGCCGTCTTCGCCAGCGTCTCGTAGTCAAGCGGCCCTGTGTAGTCTTCGTAAAAGACGCAGTCCGCCTCCGCGATGGCCGCGGCGGCGAGCTCAGTGACGTACCCCCTCCCGGGGCCCAGCCCGACGAGGTACAACACGTTATGTAAAGCATTTATACATTTAAAAAGTGACGGTGCTAGATGTACGCCGTCGCGCGGCTGTACGGCTACGTGGAGGAGCTGGGATTCAAGGCGTGGCTCTCCACAGACGTCGCCAAAGCCCTAGGCATAAGGCCGGGAGACGGCGTCAGGCTAGAAAGCAAGGCAGGCGCCTCCGCCGCCAGGGTGGTGGACTACAGAGACGACGTAAAGGCAGCCGTCCTCCTAACGCTAGACGCCTACATGGCCGTCAGCGGGCTGAGGACAGTGCTCTTGAAAAAACTGCCGAGGGTATTCGAGGCGGAGGCGGTGGCCCTAGGCGTAGAGGCCTCCAAGTCGCTCGACGTCGACACGCTGACGGGGATGATAAACATATTAGTGGCCTACCGAGTCCCCGTCTTCACAGGCTTCGCCGGCTTCGTCCAAGCAGAAGACGGCACTTGGACCAAGCTGTTGGTAAAAGGAGTCTCCCCCCGAGAGCCGGCATACCTAACACGCGAAACCCGCATCTACGTAAGATAGTCAGTAGTTAAAAGACCTGTTAAAATCAAAGCGGAGGAGCAGGAGGGGGTCAGCCACGTTCCTCAGAGACCTAACCCTCTCCAAAAGCCTGGCGGCCAGCTCACCCCTCTTGTAAGCCTCCACCGCCCCCTCGGGCCCGCGGCGTTCAACCAAGGCGTTCAGCTCGTCGCGTATGAGGTACTCTGCGATCTGCTCAACCCCAGCCACCTCCCCATTCCTAATCAAGTTGGAGATCACGAAAAGCCTAAGCTCCGTCAAGTTGATGCTCTGCATCGCCTTCTCTAACCCAGACGCCCACCTGACAGACTGCGTAGCCTTCTTAAACTCCTCCTCCGAGAACACCAGCCTAACACGCTGATTCCACTTCATCCTCCACAGGGCAAACCACTCGTTCGCAATATCCCACAGCCTCGGCCACATCCTCTCCACGTAGTAACACAGCCGTTGCCTCGCCTTAGCCTCCGAAAACCTGCCCCATGCATATATACCAGCCCTCGTAGCTAAATAGTGCATGAAGTCCCTAAATACAAACTCCCTCACGGCCTCCCTCTCGCCCCTAGGCATGTCGTCGAAGTGCTCCCTCACCAACTCGCTCAACATGTTATCCACAGCCGCGGCCATGGCGTCAAAGTCACAGTAATAATGACTCATGGCTATATCTCGGTGGGTATATAAAAAGTTCTCCCACGCCCCAGACAGCGCAGAAGACCTCAGTATCGACTTATAGGCGTCGTAACACCTCTTCAGTTAAGTCGCCGCTGTCCACACCGGCTTTTAATAAGCGGTGGATTGTTTTACACATCTTGTCAGCTCTGTGAAGAGGCCATGGAAGCGAGGGCGGATTACCCACCGGGGCAAATAGTGCTAAATTAAATAGGTACCCAAGAAGCTCTCTCGCCAGCTTTTCAGCTAAGCCAGCTATGTTGTACAACACAGTCCTATTAGTTCCGTCGTGTGATTCGTAAGTCCCCACGGCTAGAAATCGTCGAACTTCTACGCCCTTGATTATTCGCCTTTGCAACTCTACAAATTTGCCCCATTTAGAGTTAGACACCTCGTTGTCTCTGTAGAGAATTCGTGAATAACCGTGTGTCTTAGTTGCCCCCACTACTATAGCCGTTGCATCTCCGTCAAGAAACGGGGCTATAGATGCCTTATTGATTACGGCGATTAACCTGCCGTATTTTGACTTTGCTTTTTCTAACGCCTTCCTTAACGCCTCTATATCGTTGTACCCGATTCTAGGCGGCATGACCTCGTAGTATACGCCATCCCCCGGCTTTACAATGACCATAGACACGCTGGTGTATACGGCGCCCTTCCTAGTAGACGTCATAGTGGCGTCAATCCCCACAATGCTGTAGTCTCTAAAGGTTTCAG
>JAVZUI010000021.1:0-26176 GCA_038879095.1 Pyrobaculum sp.
GGATTGTCACCAAGGAGGACATCGACATCAACGAGGCTGTGCGCAGCATGTACACCACGGTAGACGCCATGTTTAACCTATTTATCCAAATGGTGGCGGAGGGGCGGAGGGGCTTGGCGGAGGAGATACTTAGGCTAGACGACCAGCTAGACCGCCTTTACTTCTTCTCCCTACGCACTGTGAAGAGGAATATTGTACAAAAGCCGGAGCACTACGTGGACTACATAATTACGATTAAAAACCTGGAACACGTGGGAGATGCCATAGACCGCGCCACTAACTACTACCTGCAAAACGAGGTGGAGTGCGTCGACGAAGTGTTAGACGTCTATAGAAAGGTGTACAAGTACCTGCAAGACGCCTTCGACGCCTTTTACAGCAACGACGTGGACAAGGCCTTGCAAGTGTTGGTCAAAAGGGCCGAGCTCGCCAACGCCACTCTACAAGTGGCGTGCCCCAGGGCCACCGCCATGATGCACGAGGCGGCTTCAATTGTGGGGTTTGTGGCAGACATCGCCGAGGCCGCCTACTCTAAGGCCACGCGTCGATGAGGATAGTAATAACGCTTCCATTCCACGGCGCATTGGGCTTGTTCTACGCGGCGCTGTCTGTGCTACTACTGCCTCTCTTCGCCACCTCTTTCGTAGAGGTTTTAAGAGCCGCGGGGATCCGTCCGCTGGAGGCCCTCCTCCTAGGCATCACGGTGACTTTCCTAAGCCTAGTCACAAGCCCCGTCAACGTGGTTGTCTACACGCTCTCGAGGCGGGAGTACGTCCCCGTGGTCGACTACGTCGTGGTCTTCGGCTTCCCAATCCCAGTCCCAAAAATCGCGGCGCGAGAGGAGAGGTCTTACATAGCTGTGAACATAGGCGGCGCCGTCGTTCCGCTCGTCGTCGCCACCTACTTACTTCTCCACGTCAAGACGGCGGCCGTCTTAGCCTCCGTAGCGGTGGCCTCCATTTTGACAAATATGGTGAGTAAAGTGGTGCCCAACCTCGGCGTGGTAACGCCGGCTCTGGCGCCCCCCCTCATAGCCGCGCTGTCGGCTCTGCTCGCCGGAGGCGGCCCAATTGCGACGTACATCACGGCGGTTTACGGCACCATTATAGGCGCTGACCTATTAAACATGGGGAAGGTGCTGAGGCACAGGCCGCCCTTTGTGTCGATAGGAGGGGCGGGGGTGTTCGACGGGATTTTCCTAAGCGGAGTGCTGGCAGTAGCCCTATCCACAATTTTTTAAAAAGAACGGCTACGGCAACGACGGCGGGGGGCGCGGGGGTAGGACGTTGCCGTAGCCGCCGTGGTTAAGTAATTATAGCTTTAAATAGATTTCTAAAGAAAAATAGAAAATTAAACATTTCCTAAGTATGTATTGGTATTTAAGTTTTTTTAATTAGGTCAGACGGAGGATACCCTATACGTGTATCTAGGAACTTTATATAAAACATCTTGTTTAGTCACTATAAAATTTCACCTGCGTGGGGGTATCCCTGTCTTAGGCCCTTGCCGGCGAACCTTGATAAGTCCCCCCGCAACAACTGGACTAAGTTCCACGCGTGTTTCCTAGCCCTGTCTAAGGCAATTTCTTTTAAACGCTTCTCGTCTCCACCGCCTTCTTCTTCGTGCACGGTGACGTCTAGCACTAAGACCCCCGTCTCTATCTGCAACTGCATTAGGCCTATGGAGGTGGCCAGATAACTATACTTGTCGACGGGGGTGGGGCCCACCCAGCCTAGCACCATTACTGCCTCGCAACCCTCTTTTATCAGCTTCAAGGCGCCCCAAACGGTGTTCTTAATGCCGGGGACCGTGAGCCTCTTCACCAACGCGTCTGGCATCAAAAGGCGGAGCTCCTCCACGGCCGCGCTGCCCATGTCGACTCTGGCAAAGGTGGTGTCCACCACGCCTATGCAGGTCATGGGCATGAGAGGAGAAGTATATATACACATTTCTCCTTAGACACGTGAAGAGGTTCGGAGTGTCGTTGCCCAGGGAGGTGGCCGACGAGGTGGACAAAGTCTCAGAGGAGCTGGGCATCACGCGGAGCGAGCTTGTGGCAAACGCCCTTCAGCAGTACTTAGAGAGCCGGCGCAACCACTCCGAGCCGTTTCACCAATGCCTCGGCGTCTTGCTCGCCTTGTCAGACGCCACGCTTGAAGTCGGCGATATGGTGGAGGAGAACAAGTCCTCGATACTTGCGTACACCCACATGCACGTCAACGGGAAGTGCCTCACAATCCTAGTAGTCAAGGGTAGCGGTGCGGAGGTCGAGAAGCTAACGCTAAAGCTATCTCAAAAAGCCCACATGGCCAAGTACGTCCCGCTGTTGTGAAGATCCCAGCCGCCTTTATCCAAGAGGCTAGGGCCCGTTGCAGGCCTGAGGCGGAGTGCGTGGCGTTGCTCTTCGGCAGAGGAGGCGCCGCGGCGGCGTGGAGGTGGGTGAGAAACGCCGCCGCAAGTCCCGTGGCCTTTAAAATAGACCCCGAGGAGCTCTACGCGGCGCTTAGAGAGGCCGAGGAGGCGGGGCTGGAGCTGGTGGCTATTTTTCACACGCACCCAGGGCCCCCCGCCCCAAGCGCCCAGGACCTGAGGCACATGGCCCTCTGGAAGGTGGCTTGGGTGATTGCAAACGTCTACACCTGGGACTTGGCGGCGTGGAGGCTCGGGGAGGGGCTGGAAAGAGAACCCCTAGAAATTTATACTGACAATATGTGAGATATGTGATCGTCGTCACCACCACGGCGAATTTCGCCTACTTCACAGGGGTGTGGCTTGAGACGTATGAGAGGTTTAAGGCCTTTGTGAAGTGCGGAGACTACACAGCCGTCGTGGTGCCCGCCTTAGACGCAGACAGGCTCAGTGGGCGCGTCTACTCGTACAAAGACGGCGAGGACCCCGCCGAGGCGCTCAAAGCCGCCGCCGCGCCGTGCGGAGACGAGGAGGTCCTCATAGACGGAGGCACTACCCTCAGACATTTTGAGGTGGTGAAGAGGGCCCTCCCAAAGGCCCGGTTTGGGCTGGCAGACGACTTAATTAAAAAGCTGAGGTCGGTTAAGAGGGCCGACGAGGTGGAGAAGATAAGGACCGCCGCCTCCCTCATTAGAGAGGTGATAAACGGCCTAGAGCTAAACGCCGGCGTTACAGAGCGCCAGGTAGCCGCCCGGATTTACCTGGAACTCTCCGAGAGAGGCCTCGCCCCGGGCCCCATCCTCGTGCAGTTTGGCGCAAACACATCGCTACCCCACCAAGAGCCGACTAATAAGAAGCTTCAGAGAGGCGAGGCGGTGGTGGTAGACGTCTCCGCCTCCTACGGCGGCTACTTCGCAGACTTGACAAAGTCCCTCTTCTTTGGAGAGCCCACGCCTCTCTACACCCACGTGTATCAAACAGTCGAGGAGGCCCAGAGGGCGGCAATAGGCGCGGCCAGGCCCGGCGCCGTCGCGAAGGAGGTCGACCGCGCCGCCAGGTCTGTCATAGAGAAGGCGGGCTACGGGCCCTTCTTCATCCACCGCACGGGGCACGGACTCGGCGTGGAGGTCCACGAAGCCCCCGACATCTCCCCCGACTCAGGCGACGTGCTTGTCCCCGGCATGGTCTTCACAGTGGAGCCCGGCGTGTATATACCTGGCAAATTCGGCGTAAGGCTTGAGGCAGACGTGCACCTCGGCGAGCCGGGGCCAGAGGTGTTGTGACCTAGCGGCGGCCGTAGACGCCGACTAAGCTACCGGAGGCCAGGACGTGGGAGGAGGCGGCGCTTATCACCTCTCTTGAGGAGGCCCCAGGCGGCAGGCCCAGCGCCGAGTCCAGTGCGTACACAGTAATTACATACCTATGAGGGCGGCCAGGCGGGGGGCAGGGCCCTCCGTACCCTATCCTGCCGAAGTCGTTTACTGCCTGCAGTCCATAGGGCGTTGAAGGCGCCTTGGGGACCCCCTGGGGAAGAGAAGTCACGTTGGGCGGGACGTTGTACACCACCCAGTGGATAAAAACGCCGCCCGGCGCGTCTGGGTCGGCCATGACTATTAAAAACGACTTAGTCCCAGCCGGCGCGCCGCTCCACGTAACCGGGGGCGAGAGGTCCGAGCCGTCGCAAGTATACAACGCAGGAATCGCCGAGCCGTTGGCAAACGCCTCTGAGGACACGGCCAACCGAGCGCCGCCGGGCAACACGGGAGCCCTCTGCGTAAAATACAACAAAACCGCCACGGCGGCCACAGCCGCTAAAACCAGCACCACTAGGCGCATTGCCATGTCTACACCCCTGGTTTAAAAAATTAGTAGCGCAGACAGGCGGCGACCCGGAGCCGACGCCGGCCCCAGGCGGCGCACGCCCAGGCGTCTCTCCCCCCGGCGCCCCGGCGAACGCACCGGCTACGGCTTAGGCGTGCTCCCTCCCGGACCTCCGCCGTTTCGCCGCATTCCCTGGTCTCCCCGGCCCTACGGCCGGAGTAGCCAGGGGACCGGCGCCCCGCCGGACCGGGGCTCCTCGGTAAAGCCTAGGCGCCACGCCGCTGGAGACGGCGCCCGGCCCCGGTTTCGGGCCCCCTAGCCTGGGTCCGCCGAATCTCGGCGGAGCGCGGCAGGCACGCCGCGCAGCCCCCCGCCGTTTTTAACTATTGCAGCGAGTTATAAAGCTTCTACACTACGTTGAAGCCTTCTAGTCTCACCCCCCTCTCCACCGTCTTGTGGGGCCAGACTTTTACTTTTTTAAGGACGGCGCCGTCGCCTATCACCGCGTTGTCGGCCACGACGGAGTCCTCGAGCACGGCGCCTTCTCCCACGTAGACGTGTCTGCCGATGATTGACCTCTTTATGACGGCGCCTCTGCCTATGAAAGAGCGGTCCATCACTGCGGAGTCTTCTATCGAGGCCTCTTCTCCAACTATGACGTAGTTGTCTACCACTGCGTCTTTTAGGTGTACGCCTCTGCCTATCTGTACGTGTCTGCCGATGAGCACGTGCCCCTCGGCTTTCACAACGCCGTTTTTTATGTCGTCTTGTAGCTTCTGCTTGAGGGCTCTGGACTGCCTGCTCTGGCCCTGGGCGTAGACGGCTGGGGCTATCTCGTCTGCCTCCAGCTCCTGGGGGGTGAGTTGCCTC
The DNA here is from genome assembly GCA_038879095.1 of Pyrobaculum sp. Taxonomy (GTDB): domain Archaea; phylum Thermoproteota; class Thermoprotei; order Thermoproteales; family Thermoproteaceae; genus Pyrobaculum. Next base: position 5,101 of record JAVZUI010000021.1, read on the forward strand.
AGGAGGAATAGGACTGCCTTTAGGTACCTCTCGGGGGTGCCCACGTCGAACCAGTACTCCCTCGTCACGTAGCCGTACACAGGCAGCCCCGCCTCGATGGCCGTGGGTATGACGTCGCCGCCGAAGTCCATCCTCCCCTCTTGGTACAGCTTCTGCCCCACCTCCCCCCTGAAGAATCTTTTAAAGTCTTCTGAGAGGAGGTATAGCCCCGTGTTGACTAGGTTGCTGGGCGCCTCCTCCCTCCTCTTCGGCTTTTCTACAAACTTCAAGATGCGCATATCCTCGTTTACCGCGGCTACGCCGAATTCGCTTAAGTCGCCTTGTTCTTCTTTTAGGGCTATTGTTATAAAAGCCCCTTTTGAGGCGTGGTGTTTGTACATATCTTGTACGTCTAGTTTAAACACGTTGTCTCCCTGCACCACGAGGACCGGCTCTTCTATGTCGTAGTACTCAAGAGTGGCTAGCACGGCCTCGGCATTGCCCCGAGTCTCTACCCGCGGCATGTAGCGAATCCTAATCTTTCTGCCGTACTTGGCGTAGAACCAGCCCCCCTCGCGGAAGTAGTCGTATATGTCGCGGTAGTTGTGGTACCCTCTCACGCCGAAGTAGAACTCCTCAACGCCCTGCTGGCTTAGGTGGAGGATGGCCAACTCCGCTAGCGGCCTGTTGAGAAACCTGACCATGGCCTTGGAGGTCTCGATGGTGAGGGGGCGTAGCCTGACGGCCTCCCCGCCCACTGGAATTACGGCAATTCTTACCATGTTTAATTCTGTCTGCATTATAAAAAATTTTCCTAAATCGAGATATAGTGAACTGCATGATAATTATGTAATTTTTCGTAAAACTGCGTATATTAAAGCATTTACTCTTTTGAGTTGTTGAGAATTTTGTTTTACCTATATGGCAGGTATTTTTGTTGTATATAAAGATGTTGAAGGAGACAGACGAGGTTACATCCCTATGTTGCCGCACCCAGCGGCGTTACTGGCGTACTCCGCCGCTGACGGCTCTGTAGTACGCGTACTGTCTTGCCTTCTCATAACAGTTTAGCAACATCTCGACGGTGTGTTGCAGTCGAAATCGTCGGTTGACGTATTTGACGAGCTCTTCTCTGGTTGGGAGCTTCGCCCTTCCCTTTGCCACGTCTTCCATGGCTCTTCCAAGGGCGGCTGGGTTGTCCGGCTCTACCAAGACGCCGTAGTTGTCCACTACTTCGGGCAGGCCGCCTACTTTTGTGGCTATTACGGGGGTCCCCAGGGCCATGGCCTCCACGGCGCTTATCCCAAAGGGCTCCCACCTAGAGGGCATGACGAGCGCCTTGGCGGCGTAGTGGAGGGCTTTGTACAGCCTGGCTGGCACCCTAGCCGTGGTGAGGGCCGCGCGGCCGTGCCGCTCGGCCACGAGGCGTTTGACGTATTCCTCGTATCCCCAGTCCCCCGCTGGGACGCCTAGTATTAAGAGGCGGGCGGAGGGGGCGTGGTCGAGGGCTCTTATCGCCAGGTCTAGGCCTTTTTGAGTGGTTAGCCTGCCTACGGCTAGGAACAACGCGCCTCTGCGGTCTAGCCCCCCTACTACGCCTAGCCTCTCCACCTCCTCTACAAGCGGCCACGGGTCTTCTCTCTTCTCCACCTCTCCCACGTCCCAGTCTGTGGAGTTGTACACGACGCAGGTCTTCTCTCTGAGCCAGGGCCCGTGTTTTGCCAAAAGCTCTTCTAAGTAGCCGTAGCTGACTGTGGACACCACGTCTGCTTCTACGACGCCGAACTTCTCCACGTTGCCCCACGCCTCGTTCCACACGGCGTCGTAGTACTCGTAGCGGTGGCAACAGACGCGCCACACCAAGTGCGGCCTGTTGGAGAGCCCGGACCACTCGGCGTAGTGCCAGGGGAACGAGTAGTCCCACGAGAGGTGGATTGTGAAGACCAGCGGCACTGCCAAGCCCCTCCTCTCTGCCAAGTCTCTTAGGGCCACGCCGGCGAGCACGGTGGTCCAGTCGTTTACGTGGACTAAGTCCGGCAGGCCGAACCTCTCTGCAAAAGCCGCCGCGGCTCTTGCAAGCAGGGCGGACTTCTCCTCGGCGTTTTCGTAGACGCCCCACCTGTCGAACACCACTCCCGTCGAATAGTCTAAGCCTTTGAACATGACCACCTTCACTCCCTCCACCCAGGTGATCTCGGCGCCTATGCAATAGGGGTACGCCCTGCCGTCCAGCCCCCACCTATCTCCGCAGGCCCTGAAGTCTAGTGGGAAGAGGTCGAAGCCTCTGCCCGCGTCGAGGTGCCTCCCGTGGCTCGGCATCAGGACAGTGACGTCGAAGCCCCTTCTGGCGAGGCCTACGGCGTATTGCCTAACCGCCTCACCGAGCCCGCCCACCTTCACCAGCCCCCCGAATTCGAAGGAGATTATGTAAACCCTTCTAATACGCTCGGGGGCGTGCACGTTTACACTGAGACTTATTTATTTGTCTGCAACGACTTCCTATAGGCCAGGGCCCCCAGGGCAAAGGCCGCAAGCGCTGTTATCAAGACAAGGGCTACGGCTCCCCAGTCCGCCTCCCTGACTATGAGCGTATTTGTGACAGTCTCGCGTTGGGTTATGTAAGACGTCACATACCGCGGCGGTAACTGTGTTGTCGCGGTTGTTGTCATCACCACCGTGGTGCCCGGCTGCGTTGTTGTTACAGTAATCGTCGTAGTGACACGCGTTGTTATAGTTGTCGCAGAGATAGGCACCTCGAAGCTAAATTCTTTTGCCTCGCCTGTGTGCAACACGACTCTCCCATCGTAACGGCCTGGGGGAAAGGCGTACGGCCCGAAGTCTACTCTAAGCGTCACGCAAGGCGAACCTGCGAAGACTCCCAGCTCGACTCTCTTAGTCTGCGTAAGCGCGCCTACTTCAAGCGTTATCGTATTGTTGGGGGCCGGCGCGTTGATGTATACGCCGATTCTATATTCTCCGTCTACCTCCACCCGCTCTATCGAGGGAGGCTTATAGGCGGCTATACACGCCGCGCCTATGCCTTGCACCTCTACGCCCTGTACCCACTGCCCCCCGGCGGAGGCGTCGAACCTTATAGCCGACGTGCCGTTTGGCACAACGAAGGTAAGCACGGCGCGGCGGCAACCGGGGCCAAAATTTGCAGAAAGCACGCGTTGCCGCTCCCCGCCGGCGTAGGCGGCGACGGCGAAGGAGCCGTCTGTGTGCGCTGTTAAAACTACAGTGGCTGAGTAGGCGTTGCAACTGGGAGGGGCGGCGGCTGGGCACTGCGCCTTGTCTATTCTTAAGTATGTGACGTCGACGGGAGGCCACAGGGGCAGGATTGCAAAGACGAGCGCTGAGACGAGAGCGACGAGCGCCACGCCTCGCATGCTCAGCCCAGCCACCTGGCGGCGTCTTCTCTAGACAGGAGGAACACGTCGCTGAGCCACTTCTCTAAGTCTCCTCTGTGGCGTTCAATAAACGCCTTATCCACGGCCTTCAGCTCTTTGAGAGAGCAGAGCCTCACGCCTTCTGCGTAGAAGCAACGCTCGTCTTCGAAATACAACTTTGCCGCCGCCTCGGCGCTCCACTGCTCTTTTATATACATCAAGAGGGTCGCGAGGGCGGCGGAGTAGGCTACGTGGGCTTTGTAGGCTGAGCCGTATGGGCTGAAGTAGGAGTGGACCTCGCCTGCGGGCCCAGTCTTCGTCGCCTGGTAGTAAAAGTGGTCGCTGGTGGAGAGGAGACGCCACAGCCTAAGCGCCCAGCCGCCCAGAGCCTTGGCGTATGGGTAAAGCCACTTGAGAAGCGTGAAGGCCCCCCTCTGCAGCTCGTTGCCCAGCCACGCCGAGAGGTCTCTCTCGTCTGCCCAACTTATAGTGGCCCACGGCGGCACGTCGTATACGTCGCGCGGCGGGTTTCTCGCGGCCGCCTCAGAGACGGTGGCGAAGCGGAGCCTTCTCCTCCTCGCCGCCTCGCGGGGGAGCCATCTTAGGAACTCGTGTATCCCCGACTCGGGCCAGTGGTGCTCGCCGAACGTCTCGTAGTCGACGGCGATGAGGACTACGTCCCCTGGGGTGGCCTCAAGCCACGCGGCGTATTTATCTGCCGTGAGAGGCCACTGGTCCCACCACCTCGCCCCGAAGCGGAACCCCACGTCGTCGCTTAGCCGGTAGTTGCGGACTAACACTCTGGCGTCGCAGCCCCACGCCTTGTACACGTAGTTTGGAGAGCGCCAGCCCAAGACCCAGTCCACGCCCTCTGTAACGACGACGGAGTAGCCCATTGAGTATAGAAAACACGCGATGTCGTTGTTGTAGATGAACTCGGTGTTCTCTGCGACGCGGGGCTTGACTCCAATCAGCTCCTCCACGGCCTTGGCCTGGAGCTCCACCTGCTCCTTAAACTCCCCCCTGTCGATAAACCACGCCAAGCTGTGGAAATAGGTCTGAGCCGCAAACTCGGCGACCTCCCTAGAGACCAGCTCTCTGAACAGGTCCAACACGTCGGGCGCCCACTTTGACATCTGTTCAAGGGCCAGGCCGCTGATGCTGAAAGTGACCCTGAGCCCGGGGACCTCCCTGCTGGCGTCAAGCAAAATTTGCGTAGCCCTCCGGTAGACCCTCTCGGCGACTCTTTTGAAGACGGCCTCGTCGAGCTCGGTGTAGAAGATCTCCCCCTCTCCGGGCATGCGCGGAAACACGCGGTGTAAATCCGGCCTCAGCCTCCTGGGCTGATGAACTTCGAAAAAGAGCACGACATCCACGTCCCCACTTTATCCCGTATAAATAAAAATCGGCCACTGTGAAGCGCTGAGGTTCATCGGCTAGCAACAGCGCATTTACGCGGCTTTAGGCGCCCGGCGTCGTCGTTGCGCGACGCGTGTGCGGACTAGCCGCTGTGGCTACATTTTTTAAATACAGAGCACAACACCTCTCGGCCTTTTTTAACAAGCCTCTCTACGTCGGCCTCGACGTCTTTGAGGTCTATGTATCTGCTTAAAGCGCCTGAGGGGTCTATCCCGTTGTATTGAAACTCGTGTAGGGATAGGGCGAGCTCAGTCAAGTAGACGATCTCGTCGCCGTACTTCTGCGCCAGTATGTTGGCCACCTTCTTCATCGTCGAGGTGGGCATAACCGCGATGACGAAGTCTGTCCTCTCGACGACGAGACGTTCTCTAAGCCTAGCCACTCCCTTGAACTCCCCTGTTAGAAGCTCGCGGTTTAAGCCGGCGAGTGCGGCTAGAAGCGCCTTCCAACCTTGAAACGCCTTGCCGGCGGCGTTTCTGTAAACGCCCTGTTCTAAAAATTTCTCCGCCAGCTCGAACTCGTACAGTGCCTCTGCGGTCCTCACGTCGATGTACCCCTCCAAGTCGCGCCATGGGTGTACAACTAACACGTTGAGTACTCTCTCCATATTTAATTTTGTACGCAATTGGTGGATAGGCGCGTGTCGCAGTGGAACTCCGCCTAATTTGCTTCATATTTAAATATTATATTTCTCTCTATATACATGGCTGGATGGCAGGGGAGGATTCTTAGGGTTGATTTGACTAGGAGGAAGTTTGCGGCGCAGAGTCTAGACGCCGGCGTCGCGAGGGATTTCATAGGCGGGAGGGGGCTGGCGATTAAAATCCTCTGGGACGAGCTGCCCCCTGGGGTCGACCCGCTTTCGCCTTATAACAAGCTTATATTTGCCGCGGGCCCCCTTACTGGTCTCCCCGGCCCTAACTTCGGCAAGCTGGTCGTTGCGGCGAAGAGCCCTCTGACCGGCGGATACGGGGATGGCAACATAGGCACCTGGGCCGCGGTTAATTTGCGCAAGGCTGGGTACGACGCCTTGGTGGTGGAGGGCAGGGCTGAGAAGCCGGTCTACCTCTACATAGAGGGGGAGAAGGTGGAGTTTTTCGACGCCTCAGACCTGTGGGGTCTAAACGCCTGGGCCGTCGAGGAGAAGTTGCAGAAGATCCACGGGCGGGACGCCGCCGTGATCACCATCGGGCCGGCGGGGGAGAACTTGGTGAGGTTCGCCACTGTTATTTCTCAAAAAGGCCGCTCAGGCGGGCGGCCCGGGATGGGGGCGGTGATGGGGTCTAAGCGGCTTAAGGCAGTGGTGGTCAAAGGCAGGGGCGAGATACCGCTTGCAGACAAGGCGGCTTATCAAAAACTGGCTGTGGAGGCCGTAAAGGAGGGCTCGGCGAGCCCTAGCTACGGCTTTTGGATGAGGCAGGGCACCACCTCCACGGTGGAGTGGGCCCAGGAGGCCTCGGTGTTGCCTACGTACAACTTCTCAGAGGGGCAGTTCGACGAGTTTTCCAAAGTGGGGGGGAACATGGTGGAGAAGTACGAGGTGGATCTAAAGTCGTGCCCCCTCTGCTTCATGGCTTGCGGCCACTGGGTCCCCGCCGAGGGGGGCTCCGTGGAGGTGGACTACGAAAACTTGGCGATGCTGGGGCCCAATCTGGGGATTGGGGACTTGGCAAAGGTGGCTGAGCTCAACCGCATCGCAGACGTCATGGGCATGGACACAATCTCCCTAGGCAACGTGTTGGGCTACGCCATGGAGGCCTCCGAGAGGGGCTTGGGCGACAGGCTGGGGTTTGTGGTGGAGTGGGGAGACTTCGAGGCGGCGAAGCAACTTGCGTACGACATCGCCTACAGGAGGGGGCTCGGGGACTTGCTGGCGGAGGGGGTGAAGAGGGTGGCCGAGAGGATAGGCGGCGAGGACTTCGCCATACATGTAAAAGGCCTCGAGGTCTCTGCCTACGACTGCCACGCGGCTCCGGCCATGGCGCTTGCCTACGCCACATCCCCCATAGGGGCACACCACAAAGACGCGTGGGTGATAAGCTGGGAGGTCAGAACGGACCGCTTCGGGTACACGAGGGAGAAGGCCGCCAAAGTCGTGGAACTACAGAGGATCAGAGGCGGCTGGTATGAGACATTTGTAGGATGCCGCTTCCCCTGGGTTGAGGTGGGCCTCGGCCTCGACTGGTACCCCAGGCTGTTCAAGGCGGCCACCGGCGTCGACGCCACACCTCAGTACTTCGACGAGGTGGGAGACCGCATCTACGCCCTCATAAGGGCCTTCTGGATTAGGGAGTACGGATACTGGAACAGAGACCTCGACATGCCTCCACAAAAGTGGTTTAAGCAGCCCCTCACCAAAGGACCTCTCAAAGGCGCTCACCTAGACTATGACGGGTACAACAGGTTGCTGGACTACTACTACGAGATTAGAGGCTGGGACAAAAACGGCGTGCCCACCCGGGATACGCTGAGAAAACTGGGGCTAGAGTACATTATCCCAACGCTGGAGAAGATTGTAGAAGTTAAATAAATACCTGACTTTTACGACGCGTGATCGTCTCAATTACACCTGAGCTGGGACTGGAGATTGTGCGAAATTTTGCCGGGGGTCTCGGCGTGTTAGAGGCTGACAAATTCTACGCGGCGGCTCGGCTGGGCGTGCCCTACACTGTCATTACCTTGTTCTATCCTGAGGGGTATGTGGACTACGGCGAGGAGAACGGGGAGTTAGTGCCTAGGGTGGAGAGCAACGTGTTAGAGGGGCTTGAACGCTTGGGAGAGGGGCGGGTCGTGGTGAGAGGCGAAGGCGTGAAAGTGACATATTTGGGGTATAGGCTGAACACCGCCACAGCAGTGTTCGTAAAGGTAGAGGAGCCTCAGTGGGCTGTGAAGGCGACTAGGAGGCTTTACATGGAGGACACGGAGGCTGACCGTTTTTACAAGTACGTAATTTTGGGGAAGGCGGCTGTGGACTACGTCGAGAGGTTTGTGGGGTGGGAAAACGTTAAGTTTCTAGACCTCCAAGAGGCCTACACGGTCTTGGCGTTGTTTGCAAGGCGGCACCCCGGGGCGAGACTTGTCATCCACACCCCCGCCCCCTGGGGCCACCCGACGTTTCACAAGAGGTTTTTCAGAGAGGAGTTCGGCTTCGACATGGCGATGGAGCCCGTGGTGTTGACCGAGCTTGGGTTGGCAATGGCGCAGGAGGGCGTGGTGGTGTCTAAGAAGATGGTTAAACATACGTGCAACACCTTCCCCCACCACTGCCACAAGATCCGGCCTGTGACTAACTCGGTGGAGGTGCCCCGTTGGGAGCACCCCAAGGTCTCCGGCGTCAAAGACGCAGAGGAGCTGAGGAGGGCTAGGGAGGCCGTGAAAAAGGAGGCGCTCGCCGCCTTGGGGATAGAGGCGAGGGGCAAGGTGGTCATCTCCTGGGCCCGCCGTATTACCCACTACAAGAGGCCGCACTTCGCCCTCCAGCTTATTGAAGACGTCAACAAAGACGTCGTCTTTATACTCGGCGGCAGGGCGCACCCCCAAGACGCCTACGGCGTCGACATGATGAGGCAGTTTAGAGAAGCCGCCCGCAATCTAGAAAATGTATTCTACTTCCCGCGGCTCGACGTGGATACCATGAGGAAGATCATCTGGGCGTCGGACGTCTGGCTCTTCACGCCTTTTAGCGGCTGGGAGGCCTCTGGGACTTCTTTTATGAAAGCCGGCATAAACGGGGTGCCCTCCGTGGCCTCTCGCGACGGCGCGGTGGTGGAGGCCGTTGTGGACGGGCACAACGGGTGGCTGTTCGGCGAGGATAGAGACAAGCTGCTCCCCCTCGACAGCAGAGAGGTGGACGAGAGGGAGTACGCAGAGTTTAGGCGTAAGGTGGAGGCCGCGATCGACGCCTACAACAGCGGCGACTACTGGAAAGTGGCGTTTAACGCATACGTCACGTTTCGGCAGTACTTCTCAATGGACAGGCTCTTTAGAGACTACGGCTATAGTTTTTAAAGTTCTACACAGGTGAGGACGTGGAGAGGCTTGTCTTACTCCGAGTGGGAGAGCTCACAGTGAAGAGGGGTTGGACCCGCGTGGAGATGGAGCGGCTGTTGTTAAGAGCAGTTAGGGAGGCGGCTGGGGAGTGCGGCGGGGCCAAGATTGAGCGGGAGCCCGGGAGGCTGTACGCATACGGCGACGTGAAGTGTTTAAAAAAAGCCTTGTCTAGAGTCTTCGGCGTCAAGTCGGTGAGCCCCGCCTTCAGGCTCTCCTTTTCTTCCCTCGGCGAGATAGTAGACGCGGCAAGGGGCCTGTGGGCGGCCGCCGTCGCAGGGCGTAAGTTCGCCGTCAGAGTACACAGAACGGGCAACCACCCCTTCACCTCTCGCGACGTGGCAGCCGCTGTGGGGGCGGCCCTTGTAGAGGCGGGCGGGGCGGTGGATTTAGAAAAGCCAGACGTGGAGTTGTTTATCGAGGTTAGGGGCGGCAACGCGTACTTCTACACCGAGGTGGTGGAAGGCCCTGGCGGCCTCCCCCTAGGCTCCGAGGGGAAGGTGCTCGCCCTCGTGTCGGGGGGGATAGATTCGCCCGTCGCCGCCTGGCTCATGATGCGCAGAGGGGCACATGTCGACGTACTCTATTGTAACCTAGGCGGCACCTTGACTCTGCGACACTCGCTGGAGGTGGTGAGGCGGCTCTTGTCTTGGTCGTACGGCTACAACGCGAAGGTGGCGGTGGCGGACTGCGCGCCGCTGACGAGGGCAATCAGGAGGGGGGTGAGAGAAGAGCTTTGGAACATAGCTTTTAAACGCGGCTTATACCTCGTCGCGTCTGAAGTGGCTAAGTTAGTAAAGGCGACGGCGTTGGCCACGGGAGAGTCGCTGGGACAAGTGTCGTCGCAGACTCTCCAAGCGCTGGCGGCTGTGGAAAAGGGCGTAGACATGCCGGTGCTGAGGCCCTTAATCGGGCTTGACAAAGACGAGATAGTCGCCATAGCCCGCAGAATAGGCACATACGACGCCTCTGTCAAAGTGCCGGAGTACTGCGCAATATTTAGCAGACGGCCGAAGAAGTGGGCCACGAGAGAGGAGGTGGAAGAAATCGACCTAGCCATCGGCGACGCGGTAAAAGAAGTGGCCAATAACGTGAAGGTGGTCCGGAAGACTGAGCTAGGCGACTACATAAACTCGTTGAAGCCCCCCGAGGACTTAGAAGTCGACGAGCCGCCCCCCGGCTCGGTGGTGGTAGACCTCAGAGACTCAGAGTCTTACGCAAGGTGGCACCTCCCCGGCGCGCTGAGGGCAGATTTAGAAGAAATCCAAGACCTTGTCGACAAGTTGGGCAGAGACAAGACGTACGTGTTCTACTGCTACAGCGGAGGGCTGAGCCTCGACGTGGCAGAAAGCCTAAGAAAAATCGGGGTAAAGGCGTTTTCACTAAAAATGCGGACTCCGACTGTGGCGTGACTCGTCATATAGTCGGCAAAGGGACAGCTCGTCACTTTGTAACATTACTCACACGTTTTTAAGTCTTGGCCGCTCTGCCTCAATAGTTTAAAGCATCTATTATCTAAGTGACGTGAATATCTATTACGACCGCGGCATCTACGTGGAGGGGAGGAGGACGCGGTTCGTCGTGGACCCCACAGGGCCTATCAACGGCCACGTCGACTTTGTCCTTGTGACCCACGGCCACAGCGACCACGTCTCGAAGTACATGTTTCGCCACCTGGTGGTGGCAACCAGGGAGACTTTTGCCGCGGTGTCGGTGCGCTACGGCGGCGTGCCTCCTAGGCGGATAGTCACCGCCCCCGGCAAAGTCCACGACCTTGGAGAAGCCCAGGTGGCCGTGTTAGACGCTGGCCACATCCTCGGCAGCGTCATGTATCTGGTAGAGGTAGACGGCTTACAGCTGCTCTTCACGGGCGACTTCAACACCTACGGCTCTATTCTGACAGACGGGGCGGAGCCTGTGGAGAAGCCCGACGTCTTAGTCATGGAGGCCACCTACGGAGACCCCGCCTACGTCTTTCCGAACCGGGCCGAGGCTTACGACGAGTTGTTGGAGGCTGTGGAGAAGTGGGCGCCGGAAGGCGGAGTCGCCATCTCGGCCTACCCTCTCGGCAAGGCGCAGGAGGTGGCTAAGCTACTCGGCGCCAAGGCGGGGGCCCACGCCCTTGTGGCCAGGTACAACCTAGCCCTGGGGGTGCCCGTGGGCAACGGGAGAGAGGTGGTGATTGTGCCGAATCTGAAGGCCGCCCCCAGTCGCTACTTCAAGGTGGACGTCAGCGGCTGGTACGCAGACGAGGCGTTTAGGAGGAGGGCCGCCGAGTCTGGCATCTACGGCATCCCCCTCAGTGACCACAGCGACTTTAGAGGACTGGTGGAGTTCGTGGCGGAGTCCTCGCCTAGGCTTGTCTACACTGTGTACGGCTACACCGAGCGGCTTGCCAGACATCTCAGGAGGTCTGGCCAAAGGGCCTATAGTATACCAGGCGCGGTGGGTATGACGAAATTCTTTTAGTCTATAGCCTAACCTAAACAATTTATATACTCAATACGTGACCCTCAATGTATATACCTTTGTTGATGTGTACGCAACACCCCGACTCTACTGTGCGGATCACAGCCCAGGAGGAGGTGGACGAGGCTGTAGTGTCACACTTGGCATACGGATGCGACGAGTATATGGTCGACTATGAGGGAAAGGCCACTCCGTACTCCCAGCCCAGAGACGTAGTGGCCAAGGCGCTGTCCCTCGGCCTGCCTCTTGGCGAGAGGTTTTTCATAACTCCCCGCATCCCCAACCCCCGCCTGGAGGACTTCGGACGTAGCATGCTTGCGTTAGAGGCCTCTCTCCTCGCAAACGCCTATTCTAGAAAAGAGGCTGGGGTAGACGCCGTAAAGTGGATCATCCTTCCAATGACCGAAGACGCGGACACCATGGCCTTTGTCTACAAGGCCATTTCCCTCAAGGCCAAGACCCTTGCGGAGTTAGAGGCCTTGAAGACGGAGAATATAAGCCTCGTGCCTCTTGTGGAAGACGCGGTAAGGCAACTACACATCGACAAGTTTGTAAGAGCGCTGTTTAGAATCACAGCCCAGAGCGGGTACGTGTTAGAAGAGATGCGGGTATTCCTCGGAATATCCGACTCAGCCGTGAGACACGGCCACGTGGCCTCGGCCCTGGCAGTTAGAAGAGCTCTTGCGCTACTTGATGAGATTAACAGAGACGGGGAGTACAAAGTTTGGCCCATAATTGGGATGGGGTCCCCGCCTTTTAGAGGCGGCGTTAATAACCCCCGCCTCGTGGAGGCAGAGGCCACGCAGTACGGCGGCTATAAGACGGCCACCATCCAGTCCGCTGTCAGATACGACGTCTCTTACAAAGACTTCGTACGCGTGAGAGAAGTTTTGACAACGCCGAGAGGTCCCGGAGGCGTTGAAATCGACCCGGAGTGGGTGGAACAAGCCTCTAAGCTGTATAAAGAGGCTGCGGCCCCCCACGTAGAGAAGGTGGTCCAATACGCCTCCGTGATACCAAGTACGCGAGATAGAGTGAGTTGGAAGCAGTACGGAAGGTCGATAACAGACGGAAAGCCCAGCGTGCCGAGGGCAATAGTGTACACAGCCACGTGGTACTTCATGGGCCTTCCCCCCACCTTCCTAGACTACTCATTCATAAAGTGGGCCTATGAGAGAGGGGTGCTGGACCAAGTCCTGAGGGCCCTTCCTGCGTTAAAGGCGGAGTGGGAGTACGACTCTGCCTACTACTCGCCGACGAGAGCTATGAAAATTCTAGGCGAGAAGGTTGTAAAAGGCGTAGAGGAGGCCATGGACATCTTAGGCGTGGCCCCCCGCGGAGACGGCGCATACCTCAAGTTGTTAGAAAACGCAGACTCGGAGCCTCACGTCGTGGCGCTTAGTAGAATGAGGGGCTTCCTAGGGTGACTTTATTAAACCTGTGTAGTGTATAAGTAGTGATGACGATCATGCCCGTGAGACAGATGCTCGGTCCTAGGGTAGCTGACTCAGGCGTTTAACCTTCGGCGAATTTCAGTATTTGCTTAAAGCTAAGTGTGGTTTTGAGGAAAAAGTTTATAATTACAGTTAAAAGACCACGTCATGGCCACAAGTCGGAGAGATTGGCTTAAGGCCGTGGCCTCATTTGCAGTGGGGGCAATTGTGGGGAGCGGAGCCACTTACCTGGCTCTCCAGAGCGTAAAGACTGCCGTTGAGAAGACTACGACTGCTCCGCCCGCTGAGGCTCCCAAGACCGCGGCCGGGCTACCGAAAATGGTGGTGCACTTTATATACGTCGGCCCCGTGGGGGACTACGGATGGACCCACGCACACGACCAGGGACGTAGGTACTTGGAGAAGGCGTTGTGTCCCAGTCAGAAGTGGTGTATTGTAGAGACTAGGTATACTGAAAGCGTGCCTGAGGACCAGGCTTATAGTTACGTTAGGCGCGCTGTGCAAGACGGCGCCCATCTAATTTTCACCACGTCTTACGGCTTCATGGATGGGACGAAGAAGGCGGCTCAGGAATTCCCCGACAGGTTCTTCGCGCACTGCTCGGGGTTCTTCAAAGACTTGAACGAGTGGGCCGCGTTGAAGAACTTCGCAGAGTACTTCATAGACCTCTACGAGGCGTACTACCTCAACGGCCTTGTGGCGGGCAGGATGACTAAGACGAATAAGCTCGGCTACGTAGCCGCGTTTGCAAAACTCCCGGAGGTGATTAGGCACATGAACGCCTTCTTAATCGGCGCCCGCGAGGTCAACCCCAGGGTCACGATGGACGTCATTGAGCTGGGCTCTTGGTACAACCCCGACGGGGCGAAGAAGGCGGCCACGACGCTGGTGGATTCAAACAACGCAGACGTGTTGGCCTTTACAGAGGACTCTCCCACAGTCCTCACAGTCGCCGAGGACTACCAGAAGAGGGGGCGTCCTGTGTGGTCCTTTTCCCACTACTCAGACATGAGGCAGTACGGCCCCAACGCCCACTTGACCGGCCAAGTTGTGAACTGGGGGCCTCTATACGTAGAGATGACAATTAGGGCCTACCTGTCGTGGGTCTCCGGCGACATTTCCATCTGGGCGGAGTGGCCGCCGGAGAGGCCGAGGGACTACTGGTGGAGTATGAAAAACGCCTTTTCTCAATACGACTTTACGAAAAATCCCGCCGACATAATACTCCCGTTGAACAAGGCGGTGCCTCAGGAGGTTTCGGCATATGTGGAGAAGAGGAGGAGAGAGGTCGTGGAAGGCGTCTGGGACCCCTTCACCGGCCCTGTGAGAGATCGACAGGGCAATGTAAGGGTGCCGGAGAGGATGAGGCTTAGTAAAGACGACCTTTACAACATGGACTGGTACGTCGAGGGCTACGGCCAGCTTCCCTAGCTGTGCTCCGTGCCGTAGGTATTAAAAAGGCCTTCCCAGGCGTAGTGGCCTTAGACGGCGTTGATTTTGATGTAGAGAGAGGCGAGGTGCACGGACTCCTCGGCGAGAACGGGGCCGGCAAGTCTACTCTGATTTCTATTCTCTACGGAGTGTACGCCCCAGACGGCGGGGAGGTGTATTTCAAGGGGCGTAGAGTTTGGCTGAAGTCGCCCCAGCATGCGGCTAGTATGGGGATTTCGCTCATTTCTCAACACTTTGCCCTAGTGGAGAGCCTCACAGTGGGGGAGAACTTGAGGCTGGCAGGCGTCGACTTGAAGAGAGCTTTTGACATCGCGAGAGAGCTGGGCGTGGAGCTACGCCCCGAGAAGTACGTGGCGGATCTCACAGTGGGGGAGAGGCAACGCGTCGAGATTATAAAAGCCCTGGCCCGCAACAGCGAGGTGTTATTAATGGACGAGCCCACCGCGCTTCTGGGGCCTAGGGAGGTAAAGGCCCTGTTGTCGTTAATTAGGAGGCTGGCGCAGTTAGGCGTCGCCGTGGTGTTTGTGACGCATAAGATTAGGGAGGCCGTTGAGGTGGCCGACAGGATCACCGTACTGCGTAGGGGGAGGAGGGTTGGCGTCTATAAAAAGCCTTTTGACGAAGGCGAGCTTTTACAAGCCATGTTCGGAGGAGCGGTGAAAAAGACCGTGGGCAAGCCCTCTCGCGTCGGCGAGGTGGTATACAGGGCGGAGGGCCTAAAAGGCGATAAGATCAGACAGGCGACGGTAGAGGCTCGAGAGGGCGAGTTAGTGGCGGTGCTCGGAGTGGCCGGCAACGGACAGGAGGAGCTAATGGAGCTACTATCCGGCTTTAAAAAACCTAAAAGTGGACGCGTCGTGGTGGCTGGCGTAGACTTGACCGGGAGGCCTTTTTCAGAGTTTTTAAAACGGGGAGTGGTCTACCTGCCTGAGGATAGGGGCAGGGCCTTGGCCAAGGATTTAGACGTGTTAGACAACTTTAAAATCCGGTGTAGGACAGGCTGCGTCGAAAAACTAGAGGAGTTTAAGAAGTTGCTAGATATCGACATACCAAGCCCCCGTTCTAGGGCGGGGGCGCTTTCCGGCGGCAACCAACAGAAGCTCATCTTAGCCCGAGAGCTTCTACTAGGCGAGCCGTACATCGTCGTCGCCTCCTATCCCACTAGGGGTCTCGACGTAGAGACCTCTGAGAAGTTCTACGCGCTTCTTAGAAAAGTTAGGGGGGCCGCCGTGATTAGCGTGGAGGATGTGGAGGAGGCGGCGGAGAGGGCCGACAGGATATACGTCGTGTCGCGCGGCGAGGTGGTTGCGTCGTTTACCCCACCTTACGAAGTGGACGAGATAGCAGAGACGATGACGCTATGAGGCTTGTACAGAGGGAGTCCCCAGCCCCCCAGCACTACCTATTTGCCGCCGCCGGCTCTCTCGTCACGGTGGTGCTCATAGTCCTCGCCGCCACTGGAGACGTTTACAAAGCTGTGAACTCCCTCCTACGCATAGACGTTGTAAACATGGCCAGGATATTCGTCGTCGTTGCAGTCATAGGCCTGGCGAGCGTTATTTCGTACAGAGCGGGACTGTGGAACATAGGCCAGGAGGGCCAGGCCATCGTGGGGGCCTTGGCGGCTTTGGCCTCTCAAAACCCCGTAGAGGCCTTAATTCTCGGGCTGTCGGCAGGTCTTGCCTGGGTTGCCGTACCCACAGCGCTGAGAGTCCTGCTCGACGTCAACGAGGCCGTGTCCACCTTCTTATTCACCTTCGTGGCAGTTTACACAGCGCGTTACTTCGTAGAGGGGCCGCTGAGAGACCCCACTAAAAAGGGCTTTATAGCATCGGCGGAGGCCCCGCACATAGACCTCGCCGCCGCGCTTGTCGCCATGGCCGTCTTCTACGGGTTGATCACGGCGTTTTTCAACACTAGACATGGGCTAATGCTCCGTCTACTCGCCTCAGGCGGAGATATTGTAAAATACGCAGGCGCCTCGCCGAAGGCGTACGCGGCGGCGGCCCTGGCTTTAAGCGGAATGTTAGCCGGCGCCGGCGGCGCGTTGGAGATCATGAGTAGAGACGCCGGCCGCTACATGACGTTGCAACAAGTAAGCACGGGGTTTGGGCTGTACGGAATCTCGGCGTCTTGGCTCGGGGGGCTCAGCGTATATGGGACGCTCGTAGCCTCGTTTTACATTGCATGGCTATACCAAGTGGGGATAAACCTAAAAATAGCCGGCCTGCCAGCCCTCGTGACCAACGCCCTTGTAGGCGTAGCCATGACGTGGGGGCTAGTGGGCTACGTCTTATACAAGTACAGGGTGGTATGGCGTTAGAGCTCTTTACAATTGGGCTAGAGGTGTTGAAGAGCGCGGCTCCGATTCTCTTAGCCACGCTGGGGGCAGTGGTGGGCCAGAGGGCTGGGGTGTTAAACCTCGGCCTGGAGGGCACAGTGTACTTATCCGCGGCGGTGGCCGCCGCCGTAGGCCCGCCGTGGGGGTACTTGCTTGCAGTCGTCGTTGGGACACTGTACAACCTCTTCTACTACGTACTTTCAAACGACTTGGCCCTAAACCAAATACTGCTAGGCTTCGCCTTTACAATGGCGGCGTACGGGATAGGCTCGCAGATTGCCCAGCCGAGGGTAGGCCTCCCCATAGAAAAGCCCGCGGTGCAGGGGCTGGAGGTTTTTATACTGGCGGCCGCCGTGGCCGTTGCTTTGCACCTATTTTTCAAGACGAGGATAGGAACCGCGGTAAGAGCCTCCGGCGACGACCCACAGGCGCTAGACTTAATGGGCATAGACGTGTACAAGATTAGGAAAATAGCCGGCGTTTTAGAGGGGCTACTCGCCTCGTCGGCGGGGGCCTACGTAGTGCTGGTCTACTACGGGATGTGGTCAGAGCTCCTCCCAATGGGGTGGGGGACCTTGGCCGTGGTCACTGCGATGATATCGCTGTGGTCTCCCCTACTGAGCATAGGCGCCTCTCTGATACCATCTACGTTTATCACACTGGCGTATGTACTACAAAGATACACCCAGGTGTCTCCACACCTTCTCAACACAGTCCCCTACCTAACGCCGATAGTTGTCTTGACGATAATCTACGCATTTGCCAGGGGCAATCGGCTGAGGACAAACGCGCCAAGGTGGCTGGCGAGGCCGTATATAAGAGAGGAGAGGTAGGCGTAAATTTTTTATAGAATCAGTTAATAGGCGTCAAAGCCCCGGTAGCTCAGCCCGGTCGGAGCGCCCAGGGGCGAAGCCCCGCAACGCCCCCGCTAAGCCTTGTAAGCGGGAGGTCCCGGGTTCGAATCCCGGCCGGGGCTCTAGGCGTCAGAACAGCAAAGCTCTTATTACTCTCCGTGCCGCAGCTCTTTTTACTTGTAAGACGTATAGGAGGAGCGCCGCCGTGAATACTATGTTTATTATCCAAGAGGCGGCTTTTAGCAAGCTCACCGCTGGCTCTAGGTTGATTGCTGGGTTGAGCGAGGAGGTGAGGATCTGCGCCGCTGTGTCGTATATCAGCGGGCCTGCGAGGGGGACTACGGACATTACCAATGCAAGGGCGAGCATGGCGCCTACTACGCCGTTCCATATCAACGCGTTTGGCTGAGTGGTGGCGCTTAGCGTCAGTGCCACAGAGTACGTCGCCACGAAGACGGCCAAGGCGGCGTAGATCTTCATAACTCTTTGATTTTTTCTAGGAGCCACTCAATTATGTGCGAGTGCGCCGTGTTTTTCACCCGTGGGACTTCATCTAGGCATTTTGCTACAGTTTTCATACGTGGCACTACAATTTTATTTAAATGGTTTATCGTAGTTGTGAGAGTCAGGTTCTGGCCTCTTGACGCCACATACGCCGTGGTGGGCGGGACGGCGGAGGTGCGTATTTTCGGGGTGTTTGAAAACGGGGAGAGGGGGGTGGTTGTGGACAGGTCTTTTAGGCCGTATTTCTACGTCCAGTGTCCCTCTTGTAGTGCCGAGGCGCTTAGGGCACACCTCATGCGCGTAGCCCCGTTGGAGTCTGTTGAGCCGACGGAGAGGCGGTTCATGGGTAGGCCTAGGCAGTTTTTTAGGGTTGTGGCGAGGATTCCTGAAGACGTGAGGCGTCTTAGAGAGGAGACTAAAAAGCTGGCCGGCGTGGAGGAGGTGTACGAGGCTGACGTTAGGTTTTACATGAGGTATATGATCGACAGGGGGGTCGTGCCTTGTGCTTGGAACGTTGTTGAGGTAGAGCCGGCGGGTAGGCTGGGCGGCCTCCCCGCGTATGGTGTCAGGACCTGGCTGGGGACAGAGGGGGGGTTCCCTCCCAAGCTGAGAGTGTTGGCTTTTGACATAGAGGTTTATAACGAGCGGGGGAGCCCAGACCCTGCGCGTGATCCCGTGGTGATGCTTGCTGTTAAGACTAGCGACGGCCGTGAGGAGGTGTTTGAGGCCGTTGGGAGGGACGACCGCGGGGTTTTGAGGGACTTTGTGGAATTTGTCAAATCGTACGACCCCGACGTCTTGGTGGGCTACAACTCTAATGGGTTTGACTGGCCTTATCTGTCTGAGAGGTCTAGGGCCGTCGGCGTTCCTCTTAAGGTGGACAGGCTGGGCGGCGCCCCTCAGCAGAGCGTCTACGGCCACTGGTCTGTGGTGGGCAGGGCCAACGTGGATTTGTACAACATCGTGGACGAGTTTCCAGAGATTAAGTTAAAGACTTTGGATAGGGTTGCCGAGTACTTCGGCGTGATGAGGCGAGATGAGAGGGTGCTAATCCCCGGCCATAAGATTTATGAGTATTGGAGAGACGAGAAGAAGAGGCCATTGTTGCGGCAGTACGTGCTCGACGACGTTAGGTCTACTCTTGGCCTCGCCGAGAAGCTACTCCCGTTTTTAATCCAGTTGTCCTCTGTGTCGGGGCTCCCGCTTGACCAAGTGGCGGCCGCCAGCGTGGGCAACAGAGTGGAGTGGATGTTGTTGAGGTACGCGTATCAAATGGGGGAGGTTGCCCCCAACAGAGAGGAGAGGGAGTACGAGCCTTATAAAGGGGCTATTGTCCTCGAGCCAAGGCCTGGCTTGTACGACGACGTGTTGGTGTTAGACTTCTCGTCGATGTACCCAAACGTTATGATGAAGTACAACCTGTCGCCAGACACGTATCTAGAGCCGGGGGAGCCGGAGCCTCCTGAAGGCGTCTACGTCGCGCCTGAGGTTGGGCACAGGTTTAGGAAGAGCCCGCCGGGCTTTGTCCCCACCGTTTTGAAACAGTTGGTGGAGCTTAGGAGGGCGGTGCGGGAGGAGGCGAAGAAGTATCCGCCTGACTCGCCTGAGTATAGAGTGTTGGACGAGAGGCAGAGGGCGTTGAAGATTATGGCAAACGCAATGTACGGGTACTTGGGCTGGGTTGGGGCTAGGTGGTACAAGAGAGAGGTGGCGGAGTCTGTGACGGCGTTTGGGAGATCTATTTTAAAAGACTCTATCGACTACGCGAGGAGGCTTGGCATTTCTGTGGTATACGGCGACACTGACAGCTTGTTTGTAAAGAGGCACGAAAAGGTGGACGAACTTATCCGATACATAGAGAGTAGACATGGCATTGAAATTAAGGTGGAGAAGGATTACGAGAAGGTTCTCTTTACCGAGGCGAAGAAGCGGTACGCGGGCCTGCTTAGAGATGGGAGAATTGACATTGTGGGTTTTGAAGTAGTGAGGGGCGACTGGTGCGAGCTCGCCAAGGAGGTCCAGCTTAGGGTCATTGAGATCATCCTCAAGTCTAGAGACTCCGCAGAGGCGAGGCAAAACGTCGTTAGATACGTACGCGGCGTGGTGGAGAGTTTAAAAAGTTATAAATTCGACCTCGACGACTTAATAATTTGGAAGACTTTAGATAAAGAGCTCGACGAGTATAAGTCGTATCCGCCTCACGTACACGCCGCCATGGTCTTGAAAAAACATGGGTACAAGGTGGGGAAGGGCGTCACCGTCGGCTATGTGGTTGTTAAGGGAGCCGGTGGCGTGACTGAGAGGTCTATGCCCTACATCTTGGTTGCAGACGTGGGGAAGGTGGACGTGGATTACTACGTAGAGAGGCAGGTCGTACCGGCTGTTTTGAGGATAGCGGAGGTTCTGGGGGTAAAAGAAAGCGACTTGAAGACCGGCCGTCGGGAAAAATCTTTACTGGACTTTATGTAATTGTTCAAATGTGACAATTTTTAAGTCTTCTGGGACTTTTGTCAACGGCCCAACTCTTGCGGTTATTATAAGCTTTACGCCCTTCTTGGCGGCTAGGTCTACGATTCTCTGCGTCGTTATGCCGTCCATTATTATGGCGTATATGGAGTCCCCTGCCCCTGCCAAAGTGTCGGGGAGCTCTCTTACAGTTATCTTTTTTATCAACGCCCAGTTCTGGTCGTAGAGCTCCGCCTCTAGTGTGCCTAACATTTCTTCTATCTTCTTGCCGATGTCAAAGGGGAACTGCAACGGGGGGGCCTCTGCTTTCGCCGGAGCCTCTGGCTGCGGCGGGGCAGGCGGCTGAGGGGCTTGGGGGGTCTCTGTCTTTTCTGCGGCCTTTTGTTGCGCCAGCCACTCCTCAAGCGTCATTTTATTTCTCAACGCCTTGGCGATCTCTTTCGCAGTTAACTGCTCCACCTCTTTGCCAGGGGGCGCGCGGGCTATGTAGTCGACGTGGGCTACTTTTAGGAGCTCTCTCAGCACGAGCTCTCCTCCCTTGTCGCCGTCGATGAATACTGTCACAGACTTCTTTTTGCTTAACTCGATTATTGTCTGTGGGATGCCTCTGCTTATTCCTTCTATTGCGATTACGTTTCTATATCCATGTTTTACTAAGTTGACTACGTCCGCCCTGCCTTCTACTATTATAATCGAGTCCGA
>JAVZUI010000021.1:26187-27793 GCA_038879095.1 Pyrobaculum sp.
GGACCTGCCGGCAGTTTTTCTGGGCCATATTCAACTATCTCGGCCTTTGCCACATCCTCCTTTAGCTTCTCTATTATCTCCTTTGTGTCTGGTAATATCTCCTCTTCGATTAATTTAACTAGTTCTTTTGCTTTTTCAATTATTTTCTTTCTTTTCTCCTCTCTTAAGTCTTTTATTTCTACTACTTTTATCGTCGCTGGGTAGGGCCCCACTCTTTCTATGCTTTCTATAAGTGCGGCGACTAGCGCAGTTTCGTATCTGTCTAAGTTACTGGGTATGTATATCTTCGCCTTTGTTTTTCCATTCTTTTCAAATATGTCTACTTCAATCCTGCCTATGCGCCCCATCATTTGCAACTCGCGGAGGTCCATGTCTTTTCCTAGTAGGCCCTCTGTCTGTGAGAACAACGCGCCGATGATGTCTGACTTATCTACGCTGCCGTTTACCTCTATCTGTGCCACAATCATGTACTTAGCCACTATGGTTAAGGCGCCCATGGTATGACGTCTTGGTGTACTTTTTAAATTCTTTTCTTCTTCTGAAAAATTTAAACCCCCTCCTGCGGTTGGGGTATATGCTACGTTTACTTCGCCAAGTGGGCGACGTGGTTCACAAGGCGTTGAAATACGCCGTGGATATAACACAGCCCGGCGTCTCTGTGTTAGAGATCTGCGAAAAGGTTGAGGCGTATATTAGGGCCAGCGACGCAAAGCCGGCGTTTCCGGTAAACATTAGCATAAACGAAGTAGCGGCTCACTACACTGCGAAGAGGGGGGACCAGCTAGTCGTTCCTAAAAGCGGGGTGGTTAAAATCGACGTGGGGGCGCAGAAGGAGGGCTACATTGTAGACGCCGCCGTTACGTTAGTGTTTGGACAGCCCTATGCTAATTTAGCGAAGGCGGCTCGAAGCGCCTTAGAAGCCGCTTTGAATACGGCTAGGCCGGGGGTTAAGGCTTGGCAAGTAGGCGAGGCTGTGGAGAAGGTTATCAAGAGCTACGGGTTTAACCCTGTCTATAACCTGACGGGCCATAAAATTGAGCGTTATCTTCTCCACGCCGGGTATGTAATTCCCAACTACCCCGACAAGTCGGCGTCCCAGACTCTGTCGCAAGGCGACGTGTATGCAGTGGAGCCTTTTGCCACCAACGGGGAGGGATATGTGGTAGACGGCAAAGAGGTGACGATTTTCCGACTTCAAAGACTTCGTCATAAGGCCATGCAGTCTTTTATCGACGTCATAAGCGCAGAGGTCGGCCCTCTGCCGTTTACTCCGCGTTGGTTTCCCCAAATCTCAGACGACGCCATTGCCCAGGCTTTGAAAAGCGGCGTTATCCACGGCTACGAGGTCTTGGTTGAACGTAGTCGCGGCTATGTGGCGCAGTTTGAAGACACTATATACGTGTCTGAAAACGAGGTTGTGCCTTTGGCGAGGACGCTGGAGTTATTGTAGGTAGCGAAAAATTTTTATATACACGAAATTTGTCAAATCCATGAGTCAGGCAGTGCTAACTCAGATAGGAGGTGTTCCGGTACTGGTGCTAAAAGAGGGGACGCAGAGGGCCTTTGGGAAGGAGGCGCTTAGGTTAAACATAATGATTGCGAGGGC
>JAVZUI010000022.1:0-14272 GCA_038879095.1 Pyrobaculum sp.
GGGGGGGTGTACGTCTTTTTAGTGCCTCCCCTAGAGGAGTGGCGGCGCTACGTGACTAAGTTTCAGTCTACTCTGCTTGTCCCCCAGTTCACGCCTAACGACATTAGGCACAGGCTTAAGGAGAGGGTGTGGAGGAGCTTCTACTCCCACCCCGGCGTCGTTGTGTACGACGTAGACCGCGGCGTCTTGCTTAAGTCCTCAGGCATAGACGACGTAAAGCCCTACGAGGTTAAGAAGCCGGAGCCTCCTGAGAAGGCTGTCATCCCTCTAAAGATCTACCGGCTTGCTGCCACGCAGGACCAGGTGGAGGTTTTGAAGCTGTTTGAGACGTTTTACCACAAGCCGAAGAAGAAGCAGGCTCTTGTGATTATAGCCGACAGGGGTAGGGGGAAGAGCGCCGCCTTGGGCTTGGGTCTTGCGGGGATTGGGCACAAGCTTAGGAAGGCGAAGGCCCGGGTGCAGATCGTGGTGTCTGCCATGGAGTATACAAACTTGGAGACCCTCCTGGAGTTTGCAATTAAGGGCCTCGAGGCGCTGGGGTACAAGCCGGGGGTGGAGAGGGAGGGCGGCGAGGTGAGGTCTATCAAGGCGAGGGGGATTTTTATCGACGTGGTGACTCCCTACATGTTGTTGAAGAGGGAAAACGCCGACGTGGTGGCCATCGACGAGGCGGCCGCCGTGCCGTTGCCGGTCCTTTACACTGCCCATAAGAAGTTCGACCGCTTGGTGTTCGCCACCACGATCCACGGCTACGAGGGGGCGGGGAGGGGGTTCTCGATACGGTTTTTGAAGTACTTGAAGGAGTCTAAGGACACGGAAGTGTACTTATACGAGATGGAGGAGCCCATCCGCTACGGGAGGGGGGACCCCGTGGAGCGGTGGCTGTTCGACGCCTTTTTGCTAAACGCAGAGCCTGCCAAGCCTGACGCCGCCGATTTGGAGTACGTAAAGAGGGGCGAGGTGGTCTACCTAAGGGAGGAGGACGTGTTGAAAGACGAGGAGACGTTTAGGCAGTTCTTCGGCATCTACGTACAGGCGCACTACCGCAACGAGCCTGACGACTTGGGGATGTTGTTAGACGCGCCGCACCACACCGCGCGGGCGCTGGCGCTTCCCAGCGGCAAGGTGGTGGTGTCGGTGGAGCTGGCCTTCGAGGGGGCGCTAGACGACCTGTCTATCGACCAGGCGCTGAGGGGGCTGAAGCTGCCGGGCAACATCATCCCAGACCGCTTTTTGAAGTACTGGCGCCTGCCCGAGTTCGCCAAGCTGAGGGGCTGGCGTATTGTCAGAATCGCCACCCACCCGGAGCTACAAGACATGGGCCTCGGCACGTTGATGTTGAAAAAAATCGAGGAGGAGGCTAGGGAGGCTGGGGTGGACTGGCTAGGCGTGGGGTTTGGCGTCTACGACAAGCTGTTAAAGTTCTGGGTGAGGAACGGCTACGTCCCCATACACCTCTCGCCTGAGCGTAACCCCACCTCGGGGGAGTACAGCGTGTTGTTAGTAAAGCCTCTCAACGAAAGGGCAGAGGCCTTTGTCAAATACGCAAACGTGGAGTTTAGGAGGAGGCTTATCCACTCTCTCATGGGCCCGTACGGCGACTTGACGCCCTCAGAGGTGCAACTTCTGCTTGAAGACTGGGGCTGGGACGTAGAGGGGGCCCCGGCGCTTTCAAAAAACCAGCTAGACAGACTCGTGGCCTACGCCTACGGCCCCATGACTTACGAAAACGTGACAGACGCCGTCTACATGCTGGCAACGCAGTTTTTCTACAGCTCTAAGAGGCGGAGGCCGACGCTCCCCGACCCCGCCGTGAGGGTACTCATCAGCAAAGTTCTGGAGGCTAAGCCTTGGAAAGAGGCCGCCGAGGCCGCCGGCGTAAGGAGAGGCGACTTGATGCTAATGCTGAGAGAGGTGGTCAAAGTCCTCCTCTTCTACTACTACGGCGGCGAGTTCGAGGTCCCGCTGTTTGTAGTTGGCACAGTAAAAGGCCGGGATTAACGCAGACCCACGGCCACGGCCACCGCCGCGAATATTGCGACCGCCCCCACCGCTTGGAGCGGCGTGAGTTTTTCCAACCCGGCGGCTCTGGCGTACAGCTGGGTGATGAGCGGAGACGTGGCAACTAAAATCGTTGCGAGTGAAAGCCCGGCCTTCTCCACGGCGTAGGCGAAGAGAGAAGAGCCGACTCCCAAGTCTAGCACAGAGGCGGCGGCAAAGACATACGACTTCACCACGCCCACCCTCCGCCTTATATATAAATAAGCGCCTAGGGCCACAAGCGCAGAGAGCACCCGCGTGTAGGCAATTACGGCGGGGTGCACTCCTCCGACAGACGCCACTTTAATTGCGGTCATGCCAAGGGACCACATCAAGGCGGCGGCCAACGCGGAGAAAACCCCCACCACGTCGACTCTGGCAGGGCCTCCGCCTCTGGCCAGCAGAGACACCCCGGCAACCACCAAGACAGAGGCTAGTATTAAGAATGGAGACACGGCCTCGCCTAGCACGAAGGCAAAGTATTGTGCAATTACCACGTAGCTGTACACCAGCGGCGCCGCCACGGAGCCCCCCACTTTGTGAATGGCGTAGAAGTACAAGCTGTCTCCCACTACAAGAGTCAAGAGGCCGCTGGCCACAGCGGCAATGAGCCCCTCGCTGGGCCTGGCCATGAACACCACAGGCCACATAAACACAGCGACGTAGAACAGGCGGGAGAAGTTCACAACTACGGCGTCTAGACCCTCCATGTGTTTTTTGTAGAGGAATATCACGAGGGCCCAGATCGTGGCGGCGGCCAGCGCCGCGGCTACCCCGAGGAGGTCCATTTACAGAGGCCTAACGGGGGTAGAGGCGCCGCAGGCAAGACACTTCATTACAAACACGCGGCCTTCTTTCCTCAACTCGGTGTCTATGGAGTTGCACACGGGGCAGACCACGTAGTAGCGGATAAACCTCTCGTAGACGGCCTCCACAACTTTTGGCGACTTCTCGCCGTGTAGAGTAAAGACGTCCCCCTCCACGGTGCCGGGCACCGCCAGCTCTTTCTGGAAGAACTTGGCCATGAAGTACACGTCCCTATTTAGCCTCTTGGCGATCTGGCCGAAGTTTTGCACGACGGTCTTCCTAGGCATGTTCTCCACCTCGATTTTTGGAATCTCCGCCCTCCTCTGCGCCTTGGGCGAAACCAGCTTATAAGCCCTGTCTAAGAGGGCAATGTACTCGTCTTCCATTAAGAGAGAAAAAGAGGAACCTTTTTAAAACTTCTAGGCCGGTTTAAACCAGTACGTGACGTAGTTCTCCCCCGGCCGTCTGCCGACCACAAGCCTCATCTTCATCCCAAGCCTCAGCGAGGCGGGGTCGGTGTCTACCCACGCCGTTATGTTAAACCCATCGGGCATTTTCACAATCCCGACGACGTAATCCTTGTTGTGAGAGAAGCTGGAAGGCTTTACGTTTATCACCGTCCAAGTGACCAGCTCTCCGTCTCTTGACACCTCTTTCCAATCCATCTCAGAGGACTTACACCTGGGGCAATCCACCTGAGGCGGGAAGTACTTGGCACCACACTTCTTACACTCTGTATAATACAACTTCTCCTGGGCTAAGCCTTCTATGAACTTTGCTATTTTGTTTACAGACAACATATACCTAAGCCTTAGCTCTCTCACATCTACCCAAATGAGGGCCCCCGTCTTTGGATCTTTATATACAGGTAGCCCGGTGGTAGCAACTAGTTGATCAAGTTGTTTAATCTGCTCCGCCTCCGCCCTGTCTAGGTGTTCTCTTAGTTTTTCAATTATGGTGCTCATAGCGACAGTATAGTGACGAAGGCGTAGTGCCCGGTGCCTCCGACGTTGTGGGCTAGGGCCATGCCTCTTCTAATCGGCGCCTGTCTGCCCCGCTCCACCTGTTGCCTCAGCTGGCGGGTCAGCTCCGCTATCATAGACACTCCGGTGGCGCCGATGGGGTGCCCCTTGGCCTTTAGGCCGCCGCTGAGATTTACCGGAATCACCCCGCCTATGTAAGTCTGCTTATCCCTAATCAGCTTATACCCCTCACCTATTTTAGCAAAGCCCAAGTCTTCGTATGCCATGATCTCTGCTATTGTAAAACAGTCGTGGACCTCGGCCACGTCTAGGTATTTCACAGGCTCGCTTGGGTCGATGCCTGCCTTTTTATAGGCCATCTGCGCGGCCACTCGCACAGCCTCAAGCCCAGTGAAGTCGGGCCTCTTGCTTAAATTCGCCGTGCCGTTGGCGGCCCCTATGGCCTTGATCCACACTGGGGTGTCTGTGATTTTTCTCGCCGCGTCTTCGCTGGCTAATATTACAGCCGCCGAGCCGTCTGTAATCGGCGAAGAGTCGTATAGCTTCAACGGCCAGGCCACATACCTCGACTTTAGGCACTCCTCCACAGTAATCGGCCTCTGGAACTGCGCCTTGGGGTTCAGCGAGCCGTAGTAGTGGTTTTTAACCGCGACTTCGCACAAATCAGTCTCGGTGGCCCCGTATTTGTTCATATAGGCCGTCGCGTACAGCGCGTAGTACCCGGGGAAGGTCAAGCCGAAGTTTTCAAACTCCCAGAAGTAGTTCCCAGCCCTTCCTATGAACTCCACCACGGTGGGGGTAGGCGACTCGTTCATCTTCTCAACGCCTATTGCCATCACCACGTCGGCCTCTCCGCTGGCGATCATCTGGTACGCAGTCCTAACGGCCGCGGATCCGGTGGCGCACGCCGCCTCTACTCTCACGCCGCTCTTTGGGACCAGGCCACAGTACTCCCCAACCACCACCGCGGGGAGAGACTCTGAAGACCAGCCCCCCACGTTGCCCACCACAAACGCTTGGACGTCCTCCGGCCCGATCTTGGCGTCGTCAAGCGCCTCTTTTACAGCCTCCCACGCAAGTTCCGGAAGGGAGGCGTCGGCCCTATTGCCAAATTTACTCACGCCGACGCCGACTACAGCTACTCTCCGCATAGCATTACAAAACTAAAAATTTTATATAGTTTTGCTTAGACAAAAGACGTCATCAAGTAACTAACTTTACTATCTCATCTGGGATTTGACCTTTTTCTTTTAGAATCCTCACTAACTGGCGGTACGCCACGAGCTTCTGTATGTTGTTTGCCCCCTCATAGATCTGGGTAATTTTCACGTCTCTCAAATACCGCTCTACGCCCGTCTCTACTATCACTCCGACGCCGCCGTGTAGGTTTATGGCCTCTGAGATCACCTCCTCTGCCACCTCTGTGGCGTAGAACTTGGCCAAAGACGCCGCGAAGGTAAACTCCTTCTTGCCCTCGTCTGCAAGCTTGGCCGCCCAATATGTCAACAGCCTCGCCGACATGATCTTAGCCATCATCTCCACTAGGCTGAACTGAATGGCTTGGAAGAAGGCGATGGGAACGCCGAAGGCATGCCTCTGGTGTACGTACTGGAAGGTCTTCTCAAAGACGCCTTGTGCCATCCCCACCGCCTGCGCGGCGACGCCTATCCTAGTCCTGTCGAAAGTCTCCATGGCGTATAAGAAGCCCATCCCCTCTTCGCCCACTCTGTTCTCGTCCGGCACCTCGACGTTTTCTAGCGCCAGCTCGCATATGTGGTTGCCGTGGAGGCCCATCTTGTGGTAGCACTGCTCCACCTTGAAGCCTGGGGTGCCCTTTTCCACGATGAAAAACGTCAGCCCTAGGTAGCGCAACTTCCTGTCAGGCGGGGGGTACGTCCTTGCAAGTACTATAAAGTAGTCCGCCACGTCGGAGCTGCTGATAAAGGCCTTCCTGCCGTTTATTACCCACTTGTTGCCCACCTTCTCAGCCTTGGTCTGAATTCCGGCGACATCTGAGCCGCAACAGGGCTCCGTCACTGCAAAGGCGCCGAACTTCTCCCCCCGGGCTATCGGCGGGACGTACTTCTGCCTCTGCTCTTCTGTGCCGAACAGCATTATGGGGGTTAAGAAGAGCTCGTTCGTCCCGAAGTATACGCTGATGCCGGGCAACACGCGGCAGAACTCCTCAGACAAAATGGCGGCCATCCTATGGTCCCCTCCCTGCCCCCCGTACTTCTCGGGGATCCCAATTCCGAAAAAGCCCTGCTCGGCAATTTTCTTCAACAAGTCCCACGGCACCTCGTCCTTCTCCTCAACCTCCATGGCCCTAGGCGCCACTTCCCTCTCCACGAACTCCCTCACCGCCTTTCTAAACATCTCATGCTCAGGCGTCAGCACCACGGAGAAGTCTTCCACTGAGTCAAATGGGAACACCATGGCCTCGAAAGCGTGTTATTATTTAAACATTGCCTTCGTCAAAGTAATTAAAAAGCCGTATGACAAAGCAAGGTATGAAGCTTTTAAAGCTATTAAAAACAACTGTCTATGGCTAGTATTGAGATATTTGAGAAGTATATAAAAAGTAGAATATGGTCAAAAAACTACGACGAGGGAGTACCGCCAGAGGTCGACATTAGGCCGGCCACCCTCTACACGTACTTAGACAAACAGGCAAGCGAACGGGGTCACGCAACTGCATATATCTACTTCGGCAACAAGGTCGCCTTTAAGACTGTTGGCGACCACAGCGACAGGGTCGCCGCCGCCTTGAAAGAATGGGGCGTGGGCAAAGGAGACGTAGTCGCCTTATACATGCCCAACACCCCTGCCTTTCCCATCATATACTACGGCGCCCTGAAAGTTGGAGCGGCGGTAACGCCCATGAACCCCCTCTACACGCCGAGAGAGGTCGTGTACCAGTTAAAAGACTCTGGCGCGAGGATTTTATTTGCCGCAGACGTCTTGTATAAAAACGTCGAGGAGGCCATGAAGATGTATCAAATAGACCGCGTGGTGGTTGTAGAAATTACTGAATACATGCCTCCGCTTATTAAGCCGCTGGCAAAGATGAGGTTAAAGCCTCCGAAGATTCAATACGGGGGCAGAGTGTTGCCGTACAAAGACCTGCTTAGATACAGCCCCACCTCCTACCGGGCGTCTGTAAATCCAGGGGAGGACTTAGCCGCCTTGATGTACACAGGGGGCACCACGGGCACTCCCAAGGGGGCTCAGATTACACACGGCAACATCTCCTCCAATTTACAACAGTTAAAGCCTCTATACGACGTGGTGAGACGCAGAAGAGGGTTAGAAGGAGAGCTTGTGATGATGGGGCTCCTCCCCTGGTATCACATCTACGGACAGGTCACCGTCATGCACTACGGCATTTTCGACGGCGCCACTGTGGTGGTGATGCCCCGGCCGGACATACTTCAACTAATGAAACTAGTCCAGAAACACGGCGTCCACGTGCTACACGGCGTGCCTACGCTTTACAACATGATTGTCAACCATCCAAAAGCCAAGGAGTTTAAGCTGTCCAGCCTCGCCTTCTGCATCTCAGGCGCCGCGCCGCTTCCCGTGGAGGTGGCAAAGAAGTTTGAAGAACTGACGGGGGCAGTGCTAAGGGAGGGGTACGGCCTCACAGAGACGGCGGTGGTGACCCACGTCAACCCGCTGTACGGCAAAGCGAAGGCGGGCTCTATCGGACTGCCCATACCCTCCACATATGCGGCTGTGGCTGATCCCGACAGACCTGAGCTGTTGCCGCCGGGACAGGTGGGGGAGATAGTAATCTCCGGCCCGCAGGTGTTCAAGGGCTACCACAACAGGCCTGAGGAAAACGCCCAGGCGTTTTTTGAATGTTGCGGCCTCAGGTGGTTTAGGACCGGCGACATGGGGTACATGGACGAGGAGGGGTACTTCTACATAGTGGACAGGAAGAAGGACATGATTAAGTACAAGGGCTACTCCGTATTCTCTAGAGAAATTGAAGAGGTGTTGTACCAACACCCCTGTGTAAAAGAGGCCGCGGTGATAGGCGTGCCGCACCCAGAGGCGGGGGAGATTCCAAAAGCCTTCATAGTGCTTAGAGATGAGTGCAAGGGAAAGGTGACGCCCGACGACATTATCAAGTGGACTGAGGACAAGCTTGCCCACTACAAGAGGCCGAGGGCTGTGGAGTTTAGAGATGACCTACCCAAGTCGGCCGTGGGGAAGATATTAAAGAGGGAGCTAAAGGCCGAGGAGCTTCGGAAAATTCAACAAGCCGAGGCTAAGGCTTAAAACACTCTCTATCCGCCTCTCCTGTGAAGATCGGATCTCTTGACGTAGGCATTGTCGGTGTTGGGGCTTGGCAAGCCGGCGGAGGGGCTTGGGAAGTGGACTTCGCAGAGTTGAGGAAAGCCTACGAATTCGTCCTAGACAACGGCGTGCGGTTTGTAGACACCGCAGAGGTTTACGGCAATGGGAAGAGCGAGGAGTTCGTTGGGGAGTTGGTCAAGTCAAGGCCCCACGTCGTAGTGGCCACAAAGGTCGCCGGGTTTAACTGGAACAAAGCCTTGAAAAGCGCCGAGAGGAGCAGGAGGAGGCTCGGGCGTATAGACCTCATCCAGTTGCACTGGCCGCCGCCTTTCTACGTCCCGTTGTGCAAGGCCATACGTGAGTTAGAAAAAGTAGTAGCCAACGGCCTTGCCGCCGAGATGGGTGTAAGCAATTTCGACTCGGCTCTGATGGAGGAGGCGTTGACGTGCCCCAAGAAGTACGACCTCGTCTCTGACCAGGTTGTGTACAACCCTCTGCAAAGAGCCGCAGAGCGCCTTATCGAATTGGGACGGCGACGTGGCTTTGTAGTAATTAGCTGGAGCCCCTTGGCCAAGGGCGCCGCGGTTAAGGAGAGTCTTGGCAGAGATAGGGCGCGGTCGATGGACTCTGCCGTGAAGAGGGCTAGGAGTCCGGAGGGGAGGGCCGTCGTGGCGACCGTTAGAAAAATTGCTGAGGCGAGGGGCGTGTCCCCCGCCTCTGTGGTGTTAGCTTGGCACGTGGCAAAGGGCGCATTTCCCATCCCCGGCGTTAAGACGAGGAGTCAGGCGGAGGACGTAGTCGCGGCATTAAAACTCGTTTTAACTGAGGCTGAGGTTAAAGAAATCGACGAGGCGTCTAGGGCCTTTGTCGCGGGCTCGCTTTGGCCAGGCGTTATGAGAGCTATTCCAGGCTTTTTACAAAAATTAGCTTTTGCATTAGCTAAAATATAATTTTCAACTATAGACGTATCTATATTTTAAATAATTGGACTTCTTTGACTTCATGCCCAAGGTGGCGGTGGTAGGCGCCGGTACGATGGGGCACGGCATTGCGGAGCTGTTCGCCATAGCGGGCTACGAAGTGGCCTTAGTAGACGTCGCGGAGGACTTTTTGAAAAAGGCGCTTCAAAACGTGGAGTGGTCTCTCCAGAAGCTGGCCGAGAAGGGGCAGATCAAGGAGGACCCCCGCGTGGTCTTGTCAAGGATTAAGACTGTTGTTAACGACGTGTGTAAGGCCGTGGAGGGCGCCGAGTTGATGGTGGAGGCCGTGGTGGAGAACATAGATGTGAAGAAGCAGG
Organism: Pyrobaculum sp.; assembly: GCA_038879095.1. Taxonomy (GTDB): domain Archaea; phylum Thermoproteota; class Thermoprotei; order Thermoproteales; family Thermoproteaceae; genus Pyrobaculum. The sequence goes on from JAVZUI010000022.1 coordinate 9,430, forward strand.
TGTTCGCCACGGCGGACAAATGCGCGCCGCCGGAGGCCGTCCTGGCCACTAACACCTCCTCTCTGCCGATTACAGAAATTGCAGAGGCGGTGAGGCCGGAGAGGAGGCCGAAGGTGGTGGGTATGCACTTCTTCAACCCGCCGGTGTTGATGCCTCTCGTCGAAATTATCAAAGGCGCGTATACCAGCGACGAGACCGTTAAGAAAATTGCCGACTACGCCTCGAAGCTTGGAAAACAGACTGTGGTAGTTAACAAAGACGTGCCTGGCTTCATCGTAAACAGGATCTTGGCCAGGGTGAACGAGGCGGCTTGTTGGATGGTTGCCAGAGGCGAGGCGACGATTCAAGAGGTTGATTCCGCCTTGATGTACAAGGCGGGTCTGCCCATGGGCGCCTTTATACTAATGGACTACACCGGCATCGACGTGGTTTGTTTCATCGGCGACGCCATGGCGAAGAGGGGGTTCAAGACGCATCCATGTCCCGTAATCTTAGAGAAGTGCCAACAGAAGAAGTACGGCGTAAAGACGGGGGAGGGCTTTTACAAATACCCGGCGGCGGGGAAGTTCCAGTGGCCTGAGGTCCCCAAGTCCGCTGGGGAGAAAATAGACGTGGTGTCCATCTTGGCCCCGGCCGTAAACGAGGCGGCGTATCTGCTACGCGAAGGCATAGCCACGAGAGAGGACATAGACAAGGCGGTGCGCCTAGGCCTCAACTGGCCTAAGGGGCCTTTGGAGTTTGCCGACGAGTTTGGCATAGACGCTGTGGTGAAGGCGCTTGAGGAGTGGAGGGCCAAGACCGGGTTTGAGGAGTACGAGCCTGACCCGTTGCTTAGAGAGATGGTCGCGAAGGGGAGACTGGGCAAGAAGACCGGCGAGGGCTTCTACACCTACGTAAAGGCGGAGGAGAAGAAGCTGGAGACACTTATCGTGAGGTACGAGCCCGGCGTGGCGTGGATTATCTTAAACCGTCCAGAGAGGCTAAACGCCATCAGTCCCAAAATGGTGGAGGAGCTGTGGAAAGTGTTTGACGAGATTGAGCAAATGGACTACGACAAGGTCAAGGTTGTCGTCATCACAGGCACGGGCAGGGCTTTCTCAGCTGGCGCAGACGTCACGGCGTTTATGGGAGCGACGCCCGTAACCATTTTCAAGACTTCTAGGAAGTTGCAGATGTTGTTTGAACGTATCGAGTCTCTGGACAGGCCTGTGATTTGTGGTCTTAACGGCTACACGCTGGGCGGAGGCCTTGAGCTGGCCATGGCGTGTGACTTCAGGATAGCGGCAGACACGGCGGAGCTGGGACAGCCAGAGATAAACCTAGGCTTCATACCGGGGGCCGGCGGCACGCAGAGGCTTTCTAGGCTGATTGGCAGAGACAGAGCCAAGGAGCTTATATTCACGGGTGACAGAATCCCGGCCAGAGAGGCGGAGAGGCTCGGCCTTGTGAATAGGGTTGTCCCTGCGGACAAGCTGGAACAGGAGCTTAGGGCCTTTGCGAACAAGCTGGCGGAGAAGCCGCCGCTTGCCCTAGCCATGGCTAAGTACGCCATAAACTTCGGCATAGAGGCGCCGATGTGGGCCAGCATGGTCACAGAAGCGGCGCAATTCGGCCTGCTGTTTAGCACAGAGGACGTGATTGAGGGCGTGTCGGCGTTTCTCCAGAAGAGGAAGCCGCAGTTCAAAGGGAAGTAATCTAAATAGACTTAAATAGTTGGGTTTTTCCCCCTGCCATGGAAGACTTTTTCCAGCTATTGAAAAAACTGTCAGAGGCGAGGGGGCCCTCGGGCTTTGAAGACGAGGTGCGAGAAGTGGTGGTTAAAGAAATGGAGCCCTACGTCGACGAAGTTGTGGTGGACAGGTGGGGCAACGTGATAGGCGTAAAGAAGGGCGCCACGAATTACAAGGCGCTGGTGGCCGCGCATATAGACGAGATAGGGCTGGTAGTTGACCACATAGACAAAGAGGGATTTCTGAGATTTAGGCCGATTGGCGGGTGGAACGAGGTCACGTTAGTGGGGCAGAGGGTGTGGGTCAAGGCGCGCGACGGGTGGATACGCGGCGTGGTTGGCTCCTTGCCTCCTCACGTGACGCCTTCTGGCAAGGAGAGGGAGGCCCCTGAGATCAAGGACTTGTTTATAGACGTGGGGGCCAGTAGTAGAGAGGAGGTGGAGAAAATGGGCATCGCCGTAGGGTCGGTCGCGGTGCTGGACAGAGAAGTTGCGAGGCTTCAAAACGACCTCGTGACCGGCAAGGCCTTCGACGACAGGGCAGGCGTGGCGGTTATGCTCTACGCGCTACGTCTTTTAAAAGAGACCCCGGCCACCGTCTACGCCGTGGCCACCGTTCAGGAGGAGGTCAGCCTTAGGGGAGCACAGATCGCCGCGGAGAGGGTCAACCCCCACTACGCCATCGCACTCGACACCACCATAGCCGCCGACGTGCCGGGCGTGTCAGAGCGTCAACACGTCACAAAGGTAGGCAAGGGGCCTGCCATAAAAGTACTAGACGGAGGAAGAGGGGGGTTGTTCATCGCACATCCAAAGCTGAGAAGCCACATTGTAAAAATTGCAGAAGAGGTGGGAATACCCTACCAGCTTGAGGTCTTGTACGGCGGCACTACAGACGCCATGGCGATTGCCTTTAGGAGAGAAGGCATACCCTCGGCAGTGATTTCGCTACCGTCCCGCTACGTCCACTCGCCGGTGGAGGTGATAAGTCTAAAAGATGCCGTTAACGCGGCGCGGCTCCTTGCCGCGGTTCTAGAGAGGACGACCCCGGCGGATATAGAATCTTTTCTAGACAAAAAAATTAAATGAGAAAACTAGTAGCAGTAGTTTCTACTAAGATATTTTTCATAGTTGTATTATCATTTCTAGTATATTACTTTCTTAGAGAGATTTTGCCGATTTTTAAAATAGTAATTCCACAGGAGTATCTTGACTTAATCAAAGGCCTTATCATAGCCACTGCTGGCACTATCATAGTCAACACCGTGGGCAACGCCGTTATTTTCCACCTCCGCCCCGCCATCAAAGAAAAGGCATACGCCGTGGGAAACACCATCAAGATAGTGGGCTTCCTCTTTGTAGTGTTTTTAGCGCTCTTGGCCGCCCGCTTCGGCGCCGAGGCAGCGGTGCTTGGAGGCACCGCCACCGGCCTCATCCTCGGCCTTGCGTTGCAGCCAGTGTTGGGCAACCTCTTTGCGGGGCTGTTGATAATGGCCACAAGGTTCGTCACGGTGGGCGACACCGTGAGAGTAGTCACCACGCAGATACCATACCAGTGGGCCTTTGCGCCTCCCTACAAGTACTTCTCCCCAGACTACGTCGTGCCCGGCTACAAGGGGAGGGTGGTAGAGGTGGGGCTTTTCTACACCACCCTCCTACTAGACACCGGTCACGAGTTGAGGATACCGAATATGGTGCTTCTCAACTCCGGCGTCGTGGACTACACCCCCCAGTGGAGCGAGAGCCAGGTGGTCTGGGTCAGGGTTGAGCTGCCGCTGTCTGTAATAGACGTGGGGAAGGTCGAGGCGGATTTGAGAGACGTGCTGAAAGATTTCAACGTAATAGCTGTGGACTTCAGCGAGCAGTCTGACAAAGACCACGTGATTGTTAGAATAAAGCTTAGAGTCCCCCTTACAGAAGACTGGCGCCGCGTGAAAAGCGAGGCGTTGAAAAGAGTCTTGGCGTATCGCGAGAAGTTAATTTCTGAAAAATTGACGAGGTACCTCTGCCTGACGCGCGCCGTGACCTGCGACCAATACTTCAAAACTCTTAACCAACAGCCGCAGGCCTAGGCACTCCCAAACGCCGGGCTGGGCGGAGGCCTCAACTCCTCCTCACCTGTCCGGTGACTAAGTAGTAGGCATGGTTTCCTATATAGACGGCGTGGTCTGAGGCTCTTTCTAACAGCCGCAGGACGACTGTTTCCCAAACTTTGCACCTATCGGCTCCTTTCAGTACTTCAAGTAGGGCGTCTTCGTATGACTTGTCCACCACCTCGTCGTCGAATTTCTCTAGCTCTTCTACCTTCGTGGCTTGTCTTGTGAGAAAGGCCTCTACAGCCTCGGCGACCATTTTCTTAACGACGGCCCCCACTTCTTCCACTCTCCTAGACCAACACCCCTCGCCCAGCTTTTTCCTCACCAAGGCGACGTCGTATGCATACCTCGCCACTCTGTATATGTCATACGACACAAACAAGGCGCCTTTTAAGAACCGTAGGTCGGAGGCCACTGGGTTGTACCTCGCCACGGCCTCCATGACGAGGTCTGAGACTTCGTGGTGCATGGCGTGGAGTTGCGACGCCATCTTCCTAATCTCCTCTGGGTCTACTCCTTCTTTCAACGCCTTCTCCAACGCCTCAACCGCCACGGCGGCCCCCCTCCGGAGAAAGCTGGCTATTTCCTCCTCGGCGATATCTAACAGCCGCCTCATACCACTACAAACTAGTAGGCTTATAGTTTTTCATATGCCTAGATACGCCTTTTTGACGTGCTCGTCGGCTACTAGTTGCTCGGGGGGCCCCTCTTTCACTACGTGTCCATTTTCTAAGACGTAGGCATAGTCGCTGACCTCCAAAGCGGCGGCTACGTTTTGTTCCACTAACAAGACGGAGACCTCCCCCTTCAGCGTCTTCACCACTTGGAATAGGTCTGAGACTACCTTCGGCGCGAGGCCGGCGCTCGGCTCGTCTATAAGCAACACCTGGGGCCTAGACATCAGCGCCCTGGCGATTGCCAACATTTGTTGCTCCCCGCCGCTCATCGTCCCCGCCTTCTGCCTCCTCCTCTCTTTTAGTCTTGGAAACAGGGAGAAAACCCACTCCATGGTGTCGTG